>JBQTIW010000094.1:0-5455 GCA_052387735.1 Gemmatimonadaceae bacterium | reverse complement strand
GCCACGCCCCTCGTGGTGACCTCGGACTCGGCGATGAACCTCGGTCCGATGCCCGATAGCGGATTGATCGCCCAGACGCGTGAGGGGAAGATGCCCGTGAAGCTCAGCACCGACGGGACGATCATCCGCAATGTGGCGCTCGCCCCGCTCGAACACGAAGGTCGCTGGGTCGGCGCGGCCGGCGTGGCCACACCGCTGGACGACGAGGAGGTCATCGGGCTCAAGGGGGTATCGCGATCCGACGTCATCGTGGCGTCGGCGATGCGCGACGTGGTCACCGCCAGCACGCTCGATACGGCACTCGCGCGCGCCATCGTGGCCGCGGTTCCGGACGGCGGCGACCCTTCGCGTGCACGCGACATCGAGGTCGCCGGGGCACGCTACCTGGTGGTCCGCGCGCCGCTCGCCGACGCCGGGTCGGCCATCTTCGTGCGCTCGGTGGCACAGGAGCTTCAGGTGCTGCCCACGCTCCGCCGCACGGCGGGGGTCGCTGCCGCGGGAGCCGTGATCCTCGCGCTCGCGTTAGGTGCGTGGATGGCATTGCGCATTTCGCGCCCGGTGCGCCAGCTCGCCGCCGCGGCACGGGCGCTGGGCGCTGGCCGGTTCGACACCGAGCTCCCAGACTCGCGCATCGCCGAAGTCGCCGCCGTCGCCGCCCGCTTCGACGAGATGCGGCGCGTCCTGCAGGCTCGCCTCGTCGAGCTGCGCGAGTCCAACGAGGCGCTGCAGGACCGGAGCGTGCGTCTCGCCGCGCTCCAGTCCGACCTCATGCAGCGGGAGCGGCTGGCGGCGGCCGGCCGCCTCGTGGCCCAGTTGGCCCACGAGATTCGCAATCCCGTCGCATCCCTGCGCAACTGTCTCGAGGTGGTCCGCCGACGCGTGGCGCACGACGCCGAGGGGGTCGCCTTCGTCGACCTGGCGATCAACGAGCTGCTGCGCATGCACGAACTCGCCGAGCAGATGCTCGACGTGAGCCGACCGCGTCCGTCGGCGATCGCGCGCTGCGCCCCGGTGCAGGCGGCCCGCGATGTCGTACGACTGGTGACCGCCGGCATTCCCGAGCAGGACCTGCGCGTGGAGATCGACGGCGATCCGTCCCTGCACGCGGCGATCGCCGGCGATGCGCTCAAACAGGTGCTGCTCAACCTGGTGCAGAACTCCCGCGAGGCCGCGGCGACGAATTCGGCGGCCGGGGGGACCCGTGTGCGGATCAGCGTCGTGCGGAGCGCGGGCACAATCAGCGTCGCCGTGGACGACAACGGCCCCGGCGTGCCGCCGGATCGGCGAGACCGGGTCTTCGATCCGTTTTTCAGCACGAAGGCCGATCTGCACGGTGTGGGGCTCGGCCTGTTCGTGGCCGAGGGGCTCGTCCGGAGCGCCGGCGGTCGCGTGGTCGTCGGCGACGCCCCGGGAGGAGGCGCGCGGTTTGACATCGAACTCCCCCTCGCCGGGCCTGCACCCCTCGCCACTGCCGGCAAGGCGGATGGGAATCCATGAGCCGGCCTAACGAATCCTTGCGGATCCTCGTGGTCGACGACGATCGTGCCTTTCGTCTCTCCACGTGTGCGCTGCTGCGAGGCGACGGGTATGTGGCCGAAGACGCCGCCGACGGACAGGCGGCCGTCGACGCCCTGCGACGTTCGCGGTACGACCTGATCCTGCTGGACCTCAAGATGCCGGGCGTCGACGGGCTTCAGCTGGTGGAAGCGCTTCGCATCTGGGGGTACAGCATTCCCATTCTGATGATCAGCGGTTTCGGCACCGTCGACCTCGCGGTCCGGTCGCTCCACCTCGGCGCCGATGACTTTCTCACGAAGCCGGTGGAACCGGACGTGCTGTCGAGCCGCGTCGCCGAGTTACTCGACCGCCGACCAAATGGCGACTCCCGCACGCGCGCCGCCACCGACATTGTGGGCCGCACGGCGGCGATACGGGACGTGCTCGACAAGGTCGAACGTGTAGCGGCGATGGAAACGACGGTGCTCATCAGTGGTGAGACCGGGGTGGGAAAGGAACTCGTCGCTCGCGCCGTTCACCGACTCTCGCCACGGGCCGACGCGCCCTTTCTCGCCGTCAACTGCGGGGCGCTGTCGGAGGGTCTGCTCGAGAGCGAGCTGTTTGGGCACGTGCGGGGCGCGTTCACTGGTGCCGTCCGCGACCGCGTCGGCGTGATCGAGGCGGCGCAGGGGGGCACGCTCTTCCTCGACGAGGTTGGCGAGATGAGTCTCGGGCTGCAGCAGCGGCTGCTCCGCGTGCTGCAGGAGCGCGAGGTGACCCGCGTTGGCGCGGTTCACCCCGTGGCGGTGGACATCCGCGTCGTCGCGGCGACAAACAAAGGTCTGCAGGGCCTGGTGCGCGAGGGTCGTTTCCGGGACGACCTGTACTATCGCCTCGCCGTATTTTCGATCGAGGTCCCGCCGCTTCGCGCGCGCGCCGATGACATTCCGCTGCTGGTGCAACACGCGCTCGACCGGCTCCGGGCCCGTGTTCCGCAGTGGAACGAACTGTCCTGCTCGCCCCTCGCCCTGCGGGCCCTTCGCGCCTGCCAGTGGCCGGGGAATGTACGCCATCTCCTGGGCACCATCGAAAGCGCGGCCGTCCTCGCCGACGGGAGGCGCATCGAGCTGCAGCACCTGCCGCGCGAGGTTCGCGAAACGCTCGAAGGGCCGGCGCCGCCGCGGTACCGCGCGACGGGTGATGAGGAGGAGGAACGAGACCGGATCCGCTGGGCACTGGACACCAGTGGAGGGTCGCTGTCGCGGGCGGCCGATCTCCTGGGAATGGGTCGGACGACGCTCTGGCGCAAGCTCAAGGCGCAGGGCACACCGATGGACGATACCTGATCGCGGCATCGTCACGAGCTTCCGCCGTATCGTGTGCAGCCTTCTGCCGATTGCGCGAATCGCACCGGCCGCGCAGGCACGAGCGGCACATGAACGGAAAGAGCGCGCGGACCTCGCGGCCCGCGCGCTCTCTCCAGCGCGTATCGCCGATGGAACGACTCGACGTCCGGCTGCCCGTTACCCGTTATCCGTTACCAATCACCAAACCCCTACACCGCGCGGGCTTGAGCTCCCGACGACGGCGTCACCGGCTCGCTCCCATTCGGAATCGGGGCGACCGGCGCTCCATCCCCCACCGCCGCCGCAACGACCGGGATCTCCTGCGGCACCGACAACCGCGCGAAACGCGAGATCGACTGCCATTCCGCCAAACGATCCGGTGCAGACGCAAGACGCGGCGCAACCATGGAGTCCAGCACCCGTACGAGGTTGCGGCCGCGCGCGTACTCCTGACGCAGCCCCGCGGTCGACGCTGACCGCTTCGCGAACTCCTGCGCCCGAACATTGATCCCTTCGCGAAGGTCGGCTGCGGCCTTCTGCATCCGCTCCACGAAGTCCTCGGGGAATCCGGCCTCCACGAACCGCTGCCGGTGAAGCGTCGCGGTCTGCGCCATCGCCTCCGCGGCCGCGATCGTCCCCTCGTAGTCGCGCACCTTCGGCATGCTCAGCGCGGACTGCAGTGCGTCGTCCGAACGAAAGAGCGCGCGCGCCGACCGCGTGATCGGCCGGAGAAACTCCCGGCGAATCGACACCGCCAGCAAGCGCTTGACCGTGGTTCCGGCCCGCGCCTGACGCGACCGTGCGTCCTGCTCACGCGCATGCACTTCCAGTCGCTGGACCACGCCCTTCAGCTGCGCCACCAGCTTCTCCACGCTCCCGTAACCCACCGGGGGCGCGTTCCCCTCCAGGAAGTCCCTGACGCGCCGGAACACCTGGACCGCCTGCTTCTCGTTGCTCAACATGGAATGATCCTCCACCAAACAGGAATGGACGCGTGGGCACGACAGAACCAGGGTGCGCGTCCTTCACCCTGGCTCATGGTTCCGTGAACTCGTTGTCCTGACCTGCGCCGTTGATGGGCGCCTCGGCGCCTCGGCGTCGCCGCGTCTCTCATCGGGCGTTTCCGACATCGCCCCACGCGGCGCGACATGCGCAGGGCCTCACCGGTGCTCGGCGCCGCAGGCGAAGGTCACACACCAGCGACGCGCGAGCGAACCTGCGCCATCGTGAAGCGTTGGAATGCCGCGAAGGCCCTACGCCCCCCTATCCCGCCATTGCGAGGCGTCAGACGACGGGAGCGCCCCACAGCCCTAATGCTTGGCAGCGCGCCGTCGTGGCTCCCTCCCGCCGCATCGTGACCGCGGCGCGTTCTGTCGCCGGCCAGCACTGCGCCGGTCGGGTGCAACACTGCGCCGGTCGGGCTCACCAATGCGCCGGTCAGGTCCCACACGGCGCCGCCTCGAGGGCGGCACGGTCACCGCGGACCCGGCAGCGCTGCCCGCGAACCCCGCAGTGTCCGTTTGCCTGGCCGCAGCTCGTCGTTCAGGCTCGGCCCTGTCGCGTCGCACCTTCGCTCTGCCGTCCGCTTGAGCAGCCCCGCGTCGCTGCGACACTGCAGCGTCGCATTGCCCACGCGCAGCGTGTCATCTCAGGACGGCAGCGTCGTGTTGAGGCGCGACACAGCTCCCTCCGGACTGCGCGCGGTCACGTTCAAGCATCGCAGCGTCGCGTTGGAGAAGTGCCGCGTCGGATTCGAGAAGTGCAGCGTCGCGTTCGAGAAGCGCAGCGTCGGGTTCGAGAAGTGCAGCGTCACGTTCGAGAAATGCAGCGTCGCCGACGAGAACTGCACCGCCGCCCGAGAGAACGACCGGGTCGACTTCGACAACAGCGCTGCAGCATTGCAGTACGGCTCCGTCGGCCTGCTCTCCGGGCGTGTCGTCCTGCAACGCCGCAGCGTGGCGTTGACGAGCGACCCTATCACGCTGCACAACGGCAGCGTCGTGTTGCCGGTTCACGCGGCCGCCTTCCGGTTCGGGAGCATCCTCTGCCCGATCGGCGCTGTCGCCCTGCGGGTTGGCAATGTCGCACAGCCGTACAGCAGCGTCGCATCGACGCGCTGCAGCGCCGTCGGGCATGTTGGCAGCCCCGACTCGGGAAACCGGCCCATCGCCCGACAGCCAAGCACTGTCGGTTGCAGCAGCCGCAGCGCCGCCTTCCCGATCCGCGGCACCGCGTTCACGTCCGGCACTGTCACCTGCAATGCCGGCACAGGCGCCTTCAACGACCGCGGCGTCGCGTCAAACGGACGTCGCAACTCGCGAAACGGCTGCAGCTCAATAACCTGGCCCGCCGTGTGCCAGTCAGGGCCGGTCGTGCTTCCTCTCGCGACCGTCGCTCCACGGCGAGGCATCGCCGCGTCGGCAGGGCCTCGGTCAGAGCTCGATGAAGCGAGCCCCTATATACGTCTAGATGCAGCATCCCCCATTCTGCGCAAGCCTTTCTGGCAAGAAAGGCCTCGTCGTATGCACTTTGGGGGTCCAGCGGGGCTTTATATGCGGGAACGCACGTCACGTCGTTCGAGGCACGCCCGCCAACGAGATTCTGGCGACTTT
>JBQTIW010000093.1:0-7912 GCA_052387735.1 Gemmatimonadaceae bacterium | reverse complement strand
CCTCTCTGACGACTCAGAAGGGGAGGTCGTCGTCGGTGTCTTCGAGCGCGCGGGGGAAGTCCTCGAAATCCTCGTCTCCGCCGGCCGACGCGGCCGCGGGCGTTCTGCCCCGATCCGGTGCCGACGCGCGAGCGCGTCCGGCTCCCTCGTAATCACCACCACCCTCACCCTTGGGCGACAGCAGGATCAGGTCGCGCACCCTGATCTCGGTGGTGTAGCGCGTCTGCCCGCTCTGATCCTGCCACTGGCGGTACTCGATGCTCCCTTCGACGTACAACTTGTCGCCCTTCTTGACGTAGCGATCGACGATATCGGCCAGACCCATGCCGGCGCCGTTGCGCCCGTTCCACGCGACGCACCGATGCCACTCCGTCTTCTCCTGCCGACCTCCAGCGCCTCCGGCGTCGTTCCACTGGCGCGAGGTCGCCAGCGAGAAATCCGCCACGCGTCCGCCATTGTTGGTGGAGCGCACCTCGGGATCCTTGCCCACGTTCCCGATCAACTGAACCTTGTTCAAGCTCTTGGCCACGTTTCCTCCGTGCGAGTGGGATGACTCGCTGGGCAGAGTATGCATACGGCGCCGGACGGGCGCCACCGTTTCTTTGCAGAACTCATCATTTCACCGCATCGCGGTGCTGCGACGCATGACGATAGCGTCCTCCACGGGACGATCGTAGTAGCGTTTTCTCAGGCCCGCTTCTTCGAACCCGAACCCGCGATAGAGGGCGCGTGCCGCGTCGTTCGAGGCACGGACCTCCAGCCAGATGTCGCTGGCACCGCCGCGCCGCACGGCGTTGACGATCGCGTCCAGCAACGCGCGACCGATTCCGAGTCGGCGGGCACCGGCCGCGACGGCGAGGTTGGCCAGCTCGGCCTCGTCGGCGGCGTGATAGGCGACAGCATATCCTGCCAGCGCATCGGCCCCGTCGAGCACCAGAAAACACACGCCCGGCTGATTCACCAACGCGGCGAACGAACGGCGGCTCCACGGATCGTTGAAACACTGCCGCTCGATGGTCGCCACGGCGTCCAAATCGTTAGGCACGGCCGGTCGGACGACCGCCTCACGACTGGCGTGGATCACCGGGGCGCTCCCTGCAAGCGACGGCCGTGCTCCGCTTCCCATTTCACCTGCGCTTCCGCGAGCCGGCCATAGTCCGGCTCCCAGCGCTCCAGGTCCACCGGCGCGCCCAGTGCACTGGCGAGGAGCCGCGCCACGCCCCGCGCGTGCGGCGCCTGGACAATCGACACGGGACCGGTCGGGCCGACGAGCGCCGCGCCACGCTCCCCCGCGTGTGCAGCGAGTGTCGCCGCGGGAACTCGCGCCCCGCCGCCGACGAGCGTCAGGCGGCCGTCCCGCGCTACGTCGAGCCCCAGCGTGAAATACTCGCCGCGCATGGCGTCCAGCGACGCGAGATAGCGCCCAGGTCCGAGAACGGCCAGCGGGGCCTGTGCGACGATCAGCGCCAGCGACGAGACCGTCCAGAGCTCCACACCTAACGAGGTGGCCAGTCCTTTGGCGATCGAACCGGCCACGCGCAACGACGTGAAACTTCCCGGGCCGCGTCCAACTACGATGCGGTCGATGATCTGCCACGAACCGTTCGATTCCACCGCGTCCACGATCGCGGGCATGAGCCGTTCCTCGGCGGCGCCGCGCATGTGCACCGCGCGTTCGGCCAGGAGCGTGCTTCCGTTGAACAGGGCCACAGTGCCGACGGACGTGCTGGCATCGATCGCGAGTAGCACGACTCAGCCCACCATGAGGTGTCGGCGCCCCGCATCCCCCTCGACATGCTCCAATCGGATCTGCACATGGCCCGCGGGGAGCCACGACCCGGCGCGCTCGGGCCACTCGATCAACACCACCGCTCCACTGTCGAGCATGTCGTCGAAGCCGAGGTTCACAAGGTCGCGCGGCGCCTGGAGGCGGTAAAGGTCGAGGTGATACACGGCAGACCGGACGTGGGGGGCGGCATATTCGTGAACGAGCGCAAATGTGGGTGAGGTCACGTCATCCGTCGTCCCATAGCCGCGGCAGATGGCTTGCGCAAGCGTCGTCTTGCCGGCGCCGAGATCGCCACTCAGTGTCACGACGGTGCCGGCGACGAGCAGGCGACCGAAGGCTTCTCCCCACCGGTCGAGTTCCGTGCGCGTCAGGCGGGCGTCGACAGTCGTCATGTCACGAACGCCTATCGTCCCGCGGCGCGAATGTCGGCGAAGGCATCACGCTTGCGCGCGTTCGTCGCGCGGTCCCGAGCCGCCCGCAACTCGAAAACCTCGTCGCGCAGCCGCGCCGCATTCTCGAAGTCCAGTTCGTCCGCGGCGCGGCGCATCTCCCGCTCCAGTTCCGCGAGGCGCTTCTCGAACTCCTGCGTGCCATAAGCCGGCGTTGACTCCGCGACGCGACGTGCCTTGGCCTCGCGCACTTCGCGGGCGTCGGCCACGCGCGTGATGAACCGCACCTCGTCGACGCTCTTCATCACGCCCTGCGGCACGATGTCATGCGCGAGGTTGTGCGCCCTCTGCGCGTCGCGCCGACGCGTCGTCTCGTCGATGCAACGCTGCATGGAATCCGTGACACGGTCGGCATAGAAGATGGCCCGACCATTCACGTGCCGTGCCGCGCGCCCCACCGTCTGAATCAGACTGCGATCCGACCGCAGGAAACCTTCCTGGTCCGCATCGAGAATGGCAACCAGCGACACCTCCGGCATGTCGAGCCCCTCGCGCAGCAGGTTGATCCCGACCAGCACGTCGAACTCGCCGAGGCGCAATCCACGCACGATCTCCATCCGTTCGATGGCATCGATGTCAGAGTGCATGTACCGCACACGCACACCGGTCTGTGACAGATAGTCGGTAAGATCCTCCGCCATGCGTTTGGTCAGGGTCGTGACGAGGACTCGCTCCCCCCGCCGTTCGCGAAGGCGGATCTCATTGAGCAGGTCATCGACCTGACCGCGGACGGGCCGGATCTCGATCTCGGGATCGATGAGTCCAGTGGGCCGGATGATCTGCTCCACGACCACTCCCTGCGACAGCTGCAGCTCGAGATCGGCCGGAGTAGCGCTCACAAACAGCGCCTTCGGCGTCATAGCGAGAAACTCGTCGAAAACGAGCGGACGGTTGTCGAGCGCACTGGGGAGGCGGAAGCCGTACTCGACCAGCGTTTCCTTCCGCGCGCGATCACCGTTGTACATCCCGCGCACCTGCGGCAATGTCACGTGCGACTCGTCGACGATGACGAGGAAGTCCTCGGGGAAGTAGTCGAACAGCACAGCGGGCCGTTCGCCCTCGGCCCGCGCCGACAGGTGCCGCGAGTAGTTCTCGATGCCGGCACAGGTGCCGATCTCCATCATCATCTCGAGATCGAAATTGGTGCGCGACTCGAGACGCTGCGCCTCCAGCAGCTTGCCGGCGTTCCGCAGGGTCGTCAGACGGTCGGCCAGCTCTTCCCGGATCGCCTGGCTCGCGCGCTCGAGCGTCGGGCGTGAAGTGATGAAGTGCTTGGCGGGATAGATGGCCGCCTTCTCCAGGTCGGCGATCGTCTCGCCGGTGACGGTCGAGATCTTCGAAACACGCTCGATCTCGTCGCCCCACATCTCGACGCGGACGGCCTGCTCCTCGTAGGCTGGCAGGATTTCGACGGTATCACCTCGGACGCGAAACGTCCCGCGGTCGAAGGCAATGTCGTTGCGGGAGTACAGGATGCCGACGAGCTGCCGCAGGATCTGATCGCGCGACACCCGCTGCCCACGCTCGAGTGTCACCATGCGGTTCTTGTACTCCACCGGATCTCCGAGGCCGTAGATGGCGGAGACGGTCGCGACGATCACCACGTCATCCCGCTCCATGAGCGACGAGGTCGCGCGCAGCCGGAGCCGGTCAATGTCCTCGTTGATCGACGCGTCTTTCTCGATGTAGGTGTCGCTGGACGGAACGTAGGCTTCGGGCTGGTAATAGTCGTAGTATGAGATGAAGTACTCGACGGCGTTGGTCGGGAAAAAGCTCTTGAGCTCTCCGTACAGCTGCGCGGCGAGCGTCTTGTTGTGCGAGAGGACCAGGGTTGGCCGACCGAAATTGGCGATAACGTGCGCCATCGTCATGGTCTTGCCCGATCCCGTTACCCCCAACAGAGACTGAAACCGGTCACCGCGTTCGAGACCAGCGGTCAGCTCGGCAATCGCGCGCGGCTGGTCGCCCGCGGGCTGGAACGGGGATTCGAGGCGGAAGGCGGCGTGGCGGGACATGACAGCAATATACGGGAAATGTTCGGTCTCGAGAACGGGCTCGTTTGCTTGCTGGATGGCGTGCCCTCGTTACTGCGGCAGGTCGATTGGTGGTCATCGGAGGGCGCTCCAGCAGGGTGGCGGGCCCGACGGCAACGAATGGATGCCTGCAGCTATGCGGCGATGATGTGTTCGGAAGTCGTCCGTGAGATGTGACTCGGATTGCCGAGCACGAGGCCGATCGGCGGGTCTCGGTGATCAAGATGCTCACGGTCGCGATTCCGCAAGAATGAGGAGGCGCTTCCGAGCGCCGGATCCTGCGGAGAAAGCCGCGCTAACCAGGCCCCCGCCCTAGCCCCCAACACCAGACCAGCCCCAGAAGCTAGTTCCAGCAATCAGCAACCAACCCGCTACTGGTGCTCAGAGCTGATTCTCTCCCTCCGCTGCACATCCTGTATCCCCTTCACCCGGCGGACGGCCTTCATGATCTTCTGCAGGTGTCCGAGGTTCTCCACTTCCACCACTGCCGCTCCGGTGACACGGGCGTCGATCGTGGTGAGGTCCATGCTCTTGATGTCGGTGCCCGTCGAGCTCACAGCCGCCGCCACGTCAGCGTAGAGGCCCCGACGGTCAAAGCCTTCCAGCGCCAGCCTGACGAGGAACCGCTCACCTGGCTGCTCCTGCCAGTCGATTTCCAACCGCCGCTCCGGCTCATGCACCAGCATCAGCAGGTTGGGACAGTCGCCGCGGTGAATGCTCACCCCCCGTCCGCGCGTCACGTACCCGACCACGGGATCGCCCGGCACCGGCTGGCAACACTGGGCGTAGCGCACCATCAGGCCGTCGGCGCCCTGGATCTTGATCCCCTTCGACGACCCACGCATCCGGTCGACCAGGCGCTCGATCGCCGTCGGCCGCGGAGCGTGTTCGGGGTTCTCGAGCTCCCGATAGAGGGCCTTGAGCACCTGCGTGACGTTCAGGTCGCCCTGCCCTAACGAGGCGATCACGTGATGACCGTCGTTCAGGCCGAGCGTCGTCGCCGCAGCCTCCAGCCGATCGTCGTCGAGCCGGGCGAGCCGGCGACGGCGAACCTCGCGGTCCAGGATCTCTCGGCCGATCTTCGCCGACGACTGCTCCTCCTCGTGCCGCAGCCACTGCCGGATCTTGTGCCGCGCCCGCCCCGTGCGGACATGAGCCAGCCAGTCCCGACTCGGCTTCGCGTTAGGCGAGGTGAGGATCTCCACGGTCTCGCTGTTCTTGAGCTCGCGCGAGAGCGTGGCGATCTTGCCGTTGACCTTTGCGCCGTTGCAGTGCAACCCCACTTCCGTGTGTACGGCAAAGGCAAAGTCGAGGGGTGTCGCCCCACGCGGGAGCTGGATCACGTCCCCCGTGGGCGTGAACACGAAAATCTCGTCCTGGTACAGGTCGAGCTTGAGGAACTCCAGAAACTCCGCCGGATCCTTGGCGTCCAGCTGAAGCTCGAGCACCTGGCGGAACCACGAGAGGTGCCGGTCGAGCTCGTCGGTCCCTTTCGTCGATTCGTGATAACGCCAATGCGCGGCGATCCCGAAGTCTGCCGTGCGATGCATGTCGCGGGTACGGATCTGCACCTCGTAGAGCTGTCGGCCCGGCCCGAAAATCGTCGTGTGCAGCGACTGATAGCCGTTGGACTTGGGCTGCGCGATGTAGTCCTTGATCCGCTCCTGCACCGGCGTCCAGCCGTCGTGGATCACGCCTAGCGCGTGGTAGCAGTCCGGCACCGAGTTCACCAGCACGCGGATGGCCAGCAGATCGAAGATCTCCTCGTACGGCCGCTGCCGCTTGAGCATCTTCTTGTGGATTGACCACAGGTGCTTGGGGCGCCCGGTCACCTCCACGTCCTTGACCCCGGCCTGGGTCAGGGTGCGCTCCAGCGGCTCGCGCAACGCCTTGATCAGCGCTTCGCGTTCGCCCCGCTTGGCCTGCACCATCTTGGCCAGCGTGCGGTAGGCGTCGGGCTCGAGGTACTTGAACGCCAGATCCTCGAGCTCCCACTTCATCTTCGCCATCCCGAAGCGGTGGGCGAGCGGCGCGTAGAGGTCCATCGTCTCCTGCGCGATCCGCTCCCGTTTCTCCTCCGGCAGCCAGTCCAGCGTCCGCATGTTGTGCAGCCGGTCGGCCAGCTTGATGATGATCACCCGCGCGTCCTTCGCGATCGACACGAGCAGCTTGCGATAGTTCTCGACCTGTCGATTCTCCGTCGAGTTCATCGGCAGGTGCCCGATCTTCGTCAGTCCATCGACGATCTGCGCGATCTCACGCCCGAACTCCCGCTCCAGCTGCACGTAGTCGACGTTCGTGTCTTCGATGACGTCGTGAATCAGCCCGCTCGCCACCGTGGCAGAGTCCAATTGGAGATCCGCCAGAATCTTGGCCACCTCGACACAATGACTGACGAACGGATCGCCATTCTTGCGGAACTGCCCGCCGTGCGCCCTGGCGCTCAATTCGTAGGCGCGCGCCAGCAACTCCCGGTCGAGCCGCTCCGGAATGGGCTCCCCGGGCGGCCACCATGCAAGCGCGGGTTTGGCAGGAACGGTTGACGTCACAGGCCACAACAGGAAAACGGATCAGCCGACCAACGCGTGAGCGGATGCGCCATGAGCAGGTCGATCACGTGCGCATCGCGCGCGACATGCTCGTACCGCTCACCACGTACCCGTTTCCCGCGGACGCGTGTCTCCTTTGCCTGGCAGACCTCAGGAGGCACGCCGCCGGTCACCCGGCATAAGACCGGACTCTACGAAGCTAACGTACCGACCCCGCCCCACGACGAGGTGATCCCGAACGGCGATCCCCACCACCTCACCCGCGGCCACGAGCTGATCCGTCACCAGCCGATCGTCGAGCGACGGATTGGGGTCCCCGCTCGGGTGATTGTGCACCAGGACCACCGACGCCGCCCGCTCGGCAATTGCCTCGCGGAAGACTTCCCGGGGGTGCACGAGCGATGAATTGAGAATGCCCCGCGACACCAGAATGTCCCGCTGCAGACGATGTTGCGCGTCCAATACCGCAACATGGAATTCCTCCACCGGGAGGTCCTCCAGACGCGGGCCAAAGACCCGGTAAATGTCATGCGGGGCGCGAACGAGCAGTCCCTCCTGACGCGTTTCCTGCAGCATCCGACGGCCCAGTTCGAGCGCGGCGTGAATCATCGCAGCTCGCGCCTTCCCGATCCCAGAAATAGCCGTCAATGCCGACACGGGTTCCGACGCGATACGGCGAAGGGATCCTCCACTCGCGGCCAGCGCGTGGTGCGCAAGCGATAGCGTCGACTGACGTCGGTGCCCAGAACCCAGCACGATCGCCAGCAGTTCGATCGTGCTGAGTCGCGACGCCCCGTGCGAGGTGAGGCGTTCGCGGGGCCGCTCGCTGGGAGGAAGTTCGCGAACACCTGAGACACGGTGAGAGATCGGACTTCTAAAGTCTTTGTCTTTATTCGGTTTGGGCACATGCGGCTCCGGACGCTTCGATGTCCAGAACTGATAGCGTGGCCCCGCATCAGCGGCAGTACCGCTTTTCCGGTGATCGTGTCATTTCCCCGCAGAAACCATCCATGGAGCGCGGAGGAGATGCAGGGCCGCTGGCTGACGGTCCCTCGCCGGCGGCTCGGGACGGGGTGCAGCTACTCCACAACC
>JBQTIW010000092.1:0-3169 GCA_052387735.1 Gemmatimonadaceae bacterium | reverse complement strand
TCCTGCTCGGCCCACATGTACCGGGTTACGCCAGTCCGAACCCGCGCTACGCCTTCCTCTTCAATTCGTACTACGTGCAGGCGGGCGAGCGTCACTGCCGGGCGCAGCGTGGACTGGTCACTCGGCCCACGGTGGACGAGGTATTCAGCTATCGCCACCACGTCGATACGCATGTGCTCGAGCTGAGCGAGCGTCTTGCGGGGGACGAGGAGCACCCAGCCTGGCGGATCATCGAGCTCGGTATCCATCACGAGCAGCAGCACCAGGAGTTGCTCGTCACCGACATCAAGCACGTCTTCTGGATGAACCCGTTGCGGCCGGTGTATAGCCAGCGACGTCGCTCCGACACGGCGGCGCCCTCATTAGGATGGCGCGCGTTTGCCGAGGGTGTGCACCGGATCGGGCACGACGGTGGCGGGTTCGCGTTCGACAACGAGGGGCCGTCCCACCGCGTGTTCCTCGACGGATTCAAGCTGGCGACGCGCCTCGTCACCAACGAGGAGTATCTCGCGTTCATCGACGACGGCGGCTACCGGCGGTCGACGCTCTGGCTGTCGAACGGCTGGGCGACGGTCCAGGAGCGGGGGTGGACCGCCCCGCTCTACTGGGAGCCGACGAGCGACGGGTGGTCCGAATTCACGCTTGCCGGCGACGCGCCGCTGGAAGCTGCGGCTCCGGTCTGCCACGTGAGCTACTACGAGGCTGACGCCTTCGCCCGCTGGGCCGGCTATCGCCTGCCTAACGAAGCACAGTGGGAAGTGGCGGCGCGCCCTTCCCCCGTGGACGGTCCTTTCGTGGAAGGCCAGCGGTACCACCCGGCTCCGGCCGCCGACGGCATGTCTCAGCTCTACGGCGACGCCTGGCAATGGACGCAGAGTCCGTATGTGGCGTATCCGGGATTCGTGCCTGCGCCCGGTGCCATTGGCGAGTACAACGGCAAGTGGATGTGCGATCAGTGGGTGTTGCGCGGGGCCTCGTGCGCCACGCCCGAATCTCACGCGCGCGTGACCTACCGGAACTTCTTCCCGAGTGATGCGCGCTGGCAGTTCACGGGCATCCGGCTGGCGGACCGGGTATGAGCACCGGCGCGCTGCGTACCACGCAAAGAGCACGAGTCGCGGCCACATCGTCCCTCTCGTTTCGCAACGAAGTGCTGGCCGGCTTGCTCGCCGAGCCCAAGACGCTGCCGCCCAAACTCTTCTACGATCACCAGGGAGCGGTTCTGTTCGAGGCGATCACCGAGCTGGCGGAGTACTACCTCACGCGCACCGAGTTGGGGATCCTCGAGCGACACGCCCCCGACATCGCGCGCCTCGCGGGGCCGCGCAGCGCACTCATCGAGTACGGAAGCGGGGCCGGGGTCAAGGTGCGTCTGCTGCTCGATGCGCTGGACGAACCCGCGGCGTACGTCCCGGTAGACATTTCGGTCGAGCAGCTCGGGTCCGTCGCCGCCGAGCTCGCGGCGCAGTACCGCTCCCTTCCGGTACTCCCGGTGTACGCGGACTACACCGCCAGATTTGCGCTACCGGAGTTGCCCGACGACGCCCGGCGCGTCGCGTTCTTTCCCGGCTCAACGATCGGCAACTTCCATCCGGCCGAAGCGACGGCGTTCCTCCGACGGGTGCGGTCGGCGATCGGCCAGAGCGGGGCGCTCGTGTTGGGCGTGGATCGCCGGAAGGACGGGACGGTTCTACACGCAGCCTACAACGATGCTGCCGGCGTCACCGCTGCCTTCAACCTGAACATGCTGGCGCGGCTGAATCGTGAACATGGAGCGACGTTCGACCTGTCGCAGTTCCGGCATGTGGCGTACTTCAACGATGCGCTGAGCCGCATCGAGATGCACCTCGAATCCCTCGCGCCGCAGACGGTGCGCGTGGATGACGTGCCGATCGCCTTCGCCAGGAACGAGACCATTCACACGGAGTCCTCGTACAAGTACTCCCTGGCGCAGCTGGCAAACGTGGTTGGCGCGGCCGGGTTCGACATCGGGGAGCTCTGGACCGACGACCGCGACTGGTTCTGGGTGGGCTACCTGGTGCCGCGCTGAGGCGTCAACGGACCGCGCCGTCGCCCCGGAGCCGCGCCACGACGTCGCGGCCGACCCGGGCACCTAACGAGTCGCCGTCGATGACGTCGAACCGGTAGTGTACGCCGCCCCACACGCGCGAGAATGACGCCTCCTCCGCGTGGTGGAGCCACGTGGCCTTCCCATCGGGGAACAGTTCGCTCATGACCACGGCCGCTGCGGTGGACATCGTGGAGTGCCCCGACGGATACGACGGAAATGGCGGCGTCCCGAACACCGTGTTCAGCGCCGGGTCCACCGTGATCGGCCGCGCCAGCCAGTACGCGTACTTGGTGTCCCAGCACGCGACCGCGGCGTCATAGATGGCCGCACTGACATACGCTCGCGCCCGCGCGGCGTGCGGTATGCTCCAGTCCCGCTGACGGAGCTCGGCATCGACAAACAATTCCCAGCGGAGTGAGGGAGCGTCGGTGGCCCAGTAGCGCGCAGCCGTGATCTGGCTCGCCGTGCGGCCCCCGGCGGCCAGTCCCCGCAGCTCGGCGAGATCCGCGATGAACCGTGCCGACGTGAGCGTGGGAGGAGGACCGAGTCGGTAAGCGCTTCCCGACGGAATGACCCACGTCCTCCATGTGCCGGCCAGTGGATCGAACGGCGCCTGCACACGCCGCGGGGGCGTGGGCTTCCACATCATGTCGCCGGCAGGAACACTCCCGGTCCAGCGTTGACCGGACCCATCCGTCTTCGCGCGGTCGATGAGCCGTTGCGCCACCGCGCGGCCCAACTGCCAGCCCGCTTCGACGTCACCGCGATACGCGGCTCCGGCGACGATCCGCGACTCGGCTGCCTCACGAGCGCGTCGCGTGATGGCGGCGGTGTCATCGAGCGGAAACAGGTACGACAGGATCATTGCCGCCGCGCCGGCCGCCGCGGCGTGCTCCGAGGGATAGCTGGGGGACGCAACGGCGGGCACCAGCGACAACACGCCGCGATGCGCACGGGAGGGCGCCTGACGTGGGTACGCGTACTTTGCATCCCACGTCGCAATCAGTGCGTCGTGCAGCCCAACGTGCAGCAGTGCCATCACGCGTGCAGCGCGGGTGGGCGTCGCCAGCCGCACGTCCGGAAGCAGCGGCCAGTAGA
>JBQTIW010000091.1:0-43177 GCA_052387735.1 Gemmatimonadaceae bacterium | reverse complement strand
CGGCGCCATGCTTGAAGTTCGTGCGCACGGCGCGTGTGACTTCGTCGGCGCCATCGGCGAGGTTGCGCACGACCGGAACATCCACGTAGATGGAAAACTGGCGCGCGTCACCCGCTCCACCGGTGGACGACACATAGTTGCCGGCGACGAGCATGCGAGGACCGGGGATCGCGCCCTCGTTGATGGCATTGCGCAGGTCGACGTCGACAAAGGGCCAGGTGGGCCCCATGTCACGAACCGACGTGAAGCCGGCCATCAGCGTTCTGTGTGCGTTGCGCGCGCCCCAGAGCGCGTCGTGACCGGGCGTCGTTTTCACCAGGCCATCTTCCCAGTGCACGCCCATGCGATTGGTCAGGTGCGTGTGCAGGTCAATGAGTCCCGGCAGCAACGTGGCCGACCCGAGGTCGATGACGCGCGCCCCGGCAGGGACCGCCAGGGAGCGGCCCACCGCCGTGATGCGGTCGCCGTCCACGCGCACGGTGGCGGGCTCCACGGCCGCGCCGCCGCGACCATCGATCAATCGTCCCGCCTTGACGAATGTCACGTTAGGCTGCCCGTGCGCCAGCAGGGCCGCCAGCGCGGTCGCCGCGGCAGCGGACGACCTGGAACGGACGAGTCGGATCATCAAGGGCCAGCGAACGTTGGTCACCGCGGGACAGGTCAACGCCATCGGCGTCACGGACCGTGCGACGGGCATGACATGTGCACGACTCGGACCGCAGCCCGCGGCTGCGGCTGAGCGGCGTCGGCGACCAATCCCACAGCGGCGCCGGTGAGCACATCACCGGGTGGCGACGTCGAGACCGTATCGCCTGACGAGTCGAATGTGATCATCACTCCGGCCGGCCACCAGGACGGGTAGAGCATGAGCCGTCGGCCGGCATTTGTCTCGATCCACTGCATCTCGTCACGTCCCATGGCCGTGGTCCGGCCGGTGTAGACGGAATCGCGGATCCGGCGTACCATGGCCGCCACCTGAGTCGCCGAGTCGGCATGCCCCGCGCCACTCCAGTTGAGCGGAGGGGACCACGGACCGAAGGTCAACCGCGCACAGGCAAGGGACAAGGCCGGGGCCTGGGCCTGAATGAGACCCGTCGTCCCCGGAACGGCGGCCGACAGCAGCACCGCCGCTACGCGAGTACGCACACACCACCCGTGACGCATGAGCGCTGCGGAGCTGAGCCTAACGTGTGATGCGCCACATCGTGACGCGCCGCTTACATCGCCGCCTTGTCGCGCTTGTGCTGCTGATACCAGCTCATCATGTACAACTGGGTCCGCATGAAGTTGCTCGGCTTCGAGCTCGTGCCGTGGAACTCGCCCTGGAACCGCAGCAGGGCGGTTGGCACGTTCCGCATCTTCAGTGCCGAATAGTACTCCTCAGACTGTGCCATCGGCGTGCGCAGGTCGAGCTCGCCGGTCATGATCACGGTCGGCGTGGTCACGTTCCCCACGTACATGAGTGGTGACTGCTCGAGCCATGGCTTGGGATCTTCCCAGTATGGCTTCTCGAACCAGGCATGGCCAAAGTATGGGATATCGGCGTTGCCGGCGAACGAAATCCAGTTCATGACCGGACACCGCACGGCGGCTCCGGCAAACCGATTCGTGTGGCCGATCACCCAGCTGGACAGCACGCCGCCACCGCTGCAGCCGCCGACGTACATGCGGGTCTGGTCGATGTACCCGCGTCCCACGATCGTGTCGACGGAGGCAATGAGGTCGTCGTAGTCGACGCCCGGATACTTCTTGTTGATGGCGTTGCCGAAGTCGGTACCGTAGCCCGTGGAGCCGCGCGGGTTCGTGTACAGCACCACGTAGCCGTTGGCCGCGAAGTTCTGGTACATGTAACTGAACCCAACGTTGTACATGCCATGCGGTCCGCCGTGGATCTCCATGATCATCGGCCACTTCTTCGACGCATCGAAATTCGGCGGCTTGACCACCCAGCCCTGGACCCGCGTCCCGCTGGTGGACGTGACCCATACCTCCTCGAGCGCGCCGAGCTTCTTGTCACCCAGGACGTCCGCGTTCACGTTCGTCAGGCGGGTGATGGTCTGCGGCGCTTGGAGCGACCAGCGCACCACGTCGGGAGGCTCCTGCGCAGTGCTGCGCACGCCTGCCACCATGCCGTTGCCGGCGATCGAGCCTAACGAGAGCATGTGCGTGCCACTGGTCAGCTGGCGCTGCGCCCCGCCGACCGAGGCGAAATGCACGTTGTTCGTTCCCTTGTCCGCCGCGCTGAAATACACGCCGCTGTTGTCGCGGGCCCAGGTCAGCTCCCCGACATCCCGATCGAGGTTCGACGAGATCTTCTTCATCTGCGAGCCATCGGTCCGCATGATGAACAGCTCGGACGTCTTGTACGTCTGCGGCGTGGCCGCGTACCCGCCGAACGCGATCCACTGACCGTCCGGCGACACCGCCGGACGGGACCACGAGCCTTTCTGAGCGGTGAGCTTCCGCATGCTTCCGGTCGCGATGTCTACCACGTTGATGTCGGAGTCGCGGTAGTTCATGTCGCTGTTCGGGTCCATCAGGCCGTCGAACACGATCGACCGGCCGTCTGGCGTCCAGCTCCAGCCCACGGAACCGGGTTGACCGTCGAAACGCGAACCCACGTTCCAGTTGCCCCTGGTCAGCTGGCGTGGCGTGCCACCTTCGGCGGGGACCACGAACAGGTGCACATATCCGTTCTCGAGGAAGCCGCGCCGATCGGCGCGATAGTGCAGCGAATTGATGTATCGAGGCGCCGGCGTCCAGGTTGCACCGGACGGCGGTGTCGGCATGTCGATCTGCCACACGTTAGGCTTGGGCCCGAACATCGAGAACCCGATCCACCTGCCATCGGGGGACCACGCGATGTCGGCCGGCCCGTACTCCACGCGCGTGACCTGGGAGATCGCGCCTTCGGCATTCATCCATCGCACGAACACCTGCGGGCCGCGTGGTTCCCCGTCCGCCAGATAGGCGATCCGCGTGCCGTCCGGCGACCAGATCGGACTCGAGCCCTTGGTGAGAAAGCGGTTCTCCGATCCATCGGCATTCATGATCCAGAGCGCGGACTCGAACGCATCCTTCTGACGGTCCACAAACCGGCGAGAGTAGATGATGCGCGCGCCGTCGGGTGAGATCTTCGCGTCGCCCACCGTCTCGAAGTCGAGGTAGTGGTTGACGGTCAGCAGCGAATCCGATGGCTTCTCCTGAGAGAGCAGCGGAGCGGTGCCAAGCGTGAGAGCGCCGCAAAGGGCGAAGGGGAACAACCGAATCCGGATCATGAAGCCCTCCTGGGGACCTGGTCTCGAAGATACGGCACTGCGCTCGGGCTGTCTAACGAAGAATGAACTTGTCCCGGCTCGCCAGGAATCCGCCGTCGAAGTACTTGTCCTGCCAGGTGTCACCGTCCTCCAGGTCCTGCCAGGCTTCGTTCATCCGCCCCTCGCGATGGAGATCCTGGAGCTTGTAGCGCCAGCGGTAATGGTTGACGACGTCGAGCACGTGGGTCGCAAACGCCTCGGCGATTTTCCGATTCCGGCGGATGATGATCATGTTCTCGTCGTTGGCGAATGAGGCCTTATACCCCAGGTTGTGACTCCCCGTGACGACCGCCGAGTCGGCTGAGAATGGGTCCACGACCAGCACTTTGTCGTGGATCACCGCGTGGCCGAGCTTGAGGAGCTCCTTCTCCCAATAGCCGAAGTCGTCAGGCACGCCCGCGACGCCGGTGATGATGGTGTCCGCCCGCTTGGCCGAGCGGTTGAACAGCTTGACCGCGCCCTCCTTTGCCGTCTGCGGGTCGGAAATGGCGCCGCGCACGTACAGCAGCTCCCCGGCTTCGCTTCGCGCGGCGGCGACCTCGCGGATCTTCTCGATGATGCTCGGCTTGCCGGGATTGAACAGCAGGAACAGCACCGCCTTCCGCGCCTTCTCGATGATGTCGAAGACCTCGGCGAGATCCACCGGCACTTCCTTGTCGCTCTTCGTCTTGCGCGTCGTGTTCGGCGAGAACCAGACCTTCAGCGTTCCTTTCTGCTTGCCGAGTGAGACCTGACGCGGATTCTCCCGGGCCCAGGTGCGCAACTCCGGTCCCTGCAGGTCTGTCTGCTCATCCCGGATCTTCTTCCAGTACGCGTGGTAATGCGACGCGAGGTCGGGATCCTCAATCAGCACAGCGTTGTTTGTCTGTCCGCAGATTCCGGTCGCGGTCCAGTTGGTGCTCCCCGTGAGTACGGTGGTCAGCTTCCGGTCCGGATCTTCGTAGACCACGAACTTGTTGTGCCCGATGCTGTTGCCCTTGAGCATGCGATCGGTGAGGTCGAGATCGGGGTCGTCGCGCAGTCTGCGACGTCCGTCGTCGTTCGTACCATCCGGGACCTCGACCGTCCTCCCACTCACCTGTTTCGACGAATCCGCGTTGGACAGCACCACCTCGGCCCCGGGTGTGTCCATGAGAAGCTGAATGAGTTCTTCGTCGGTGAGCTCGTACAGTGCGCTGTAGCACACGCCGCCCGACTGTTGCGACCGCCGATGCAGCTCCGTCAGCGTGGGCAGGAGCTCCTTGGCCAGACGACGGCGGATCTTGTTCCCCTTCGAGCTGATCGCCTTGCGCAGCGCATCCGCCTTTGCGGCGGGTGCATCGGAGCCTTTGTTCATCGCCTGAGTGGCGATGAGCCCGCGGTTGAAGACAATGCGCAGTTTGCCGATCTGTTCCTCGAGTGCGACATACGGTGTGACGAGAATCGGCTTCGTGTCACGCGTCGGAGCAGCGGGCGTTCCGCCGACCGCGTAGATGCGATATCGAAACCGCTTGTCCCGTGGCGCGTACACGTCCTTCCACTGGAACGACTGGACGGGCCAGACGTCGGTGTCGCGTGGTCTGGTGGTCTTGGGTCCTCGGTCGAAGCCGACCCACGCGGGCAACACGACGGGCGCCTTGTGCTCGATCTGGCGGTGAATGGAGAACCCGAGACATCCCGGAATCTTCTCCGACACGCTCCACCAGATGTAGGCGATGTCGTTGTTGGTCGTGACGCGCACCCTCGCCACCATGTTGCCCCCCGCATTGCCGTTGTCGCCAGGTGATGCCGTTGGTGTATCGACTCCGCCTCAGATCGCGAAGCAGTAGAACAAGCCGTTGCCCCCGGTCGCTTGGAGGTTCCGCTGACCACAGCCTCTCGACGCGTGGGCCGCGTTCCAGGACGTGGGATTGGCGCCGCCTCCTTGACGGTCGTGGTGACCGACCAGCGCGCTGCCGGTCGAGTCGCTGCTCGTCCAGTTCCCGCAGGTCGTGTCGACCGTATCTGACGACACGGTGCCGTCGAGGCGCGTCCCCGTGAGAATGTCGTGCATGTTCGGCGTATCGCCGCGCCCGTGGACCACGGCGCCTTTCTCCGTAAGGCTGTTCTCCTTACCAAGTTTGTTGTTCTCGCTGTGGAGATCGGCGACGTTCTGCGCCACCATGACTCCCTTGGCGTTGTACCAGGGTCCCCGGCCAATGCGGTCGCGCGCATTCACCGCCGGCCGGCCACCGGCGGCCGTGGCGCTCAGGTACGCGTGCCAGGTGACGCCTGTGATGCCCGCCGCCTCTGCCAGTTGCTGACAGTGCCGGTCGGCGCCTTCCAGTCCGCCCAGCTCGGCGCCCTTGCCGGGTCCCGCACCGGTGATGAAGAAACTCATGCGCTGAGCCTGCGCGTCGCCGGTGAGCGTAAGGGCAAGCACAAGGGTCGGCAGGCCGAGGTATCGAAGGGTCGTGCCCATCATCTGCTCCCAATGATCGAGTGACTGACGTGTGAGAGTTGCAGACCGTGCTGCCCTGGCGGCTCGCATGCGGGATCAACTCACGCGGGTTGTTATGTCGCGAAAATGGAGGTTGGGGACGCATCGCGCGAGGTGGCCCCGTGCTGTCCTGCCGCCCATCGGCACATTCCGGCCCTATTTCGTCTCCGACTCTGTGAGGCGGACAGCTTCAGTCCGCTGTGCCGCGCTTCGCCGTCTGGCGCCAACCCGATGGGGTAGGGGCAGGAGTGTGAGCAGCAGGACTCCACCCCATACGGCTCGAATCACGATCGGCCGCGCCGCGATCGCGCGCCAGGACGGGGTCCAGAGCGAGCGATGCCCGCGGCAGTGTCGACCATTCTCTCGTCCCGATGCTTCACCCTGCCCGCAGCGCAGACTGCCCGCGCCCCGGCGGGCTTGCCGGTGCGCGGGCAGGAGGGGCGATGGCAGGTATGTCCTGTTCGTCGCTGCCTAACGCCTCCTCGATGTTCTACTTGTACACCCGACCGTCGTAGCTCAGGTCATCGCGAACGTCGTTGGCTTCACGGAATTGCTTGATGTCCCGTTCCGCCTCGTCGCGCATCTTGCCGTAGTGCCGCTGCACGAGGCCGGTCAGCTCCTCCCACTTGCCTTCGACACGGTCCAGCTCGTCGGCGGTGAGCTTGCCCCACTGCTGCTTTATCTTCCCGCGGAGCTGTCGCCAGCTGCCTTCGATGCGATCGGTATTCATAGGGTCCCTCCTGTGCGCAGATGCATCATTTCGATGCAGTTGCAGTTTCGCACGAGGACCACCGGGTGACATCCTCCCTTGGGGAGAAATGCCGCTGACCATCGAGTACTCGACCGTGGCGCGCTACTGCCCGAGGAACTCGCCGAACGTTCGCAGCGACGGGATGTGGTCGCACAGAATCTTGAGCGTGACCATGATCGGGACGGCCAGGATCGCGCCGGGGACACCCCAGACGAAGCCCCACAGCATGACGCCGATGAACAGCGCCACCGTGTTGAGCGGAAACTGCCGACCCATCAGCACCGGTGTTACGACGTTGCTCTCGATGATGTTGATCAGGAGAAACGCTCCGGGGATGAGCATGGCCTGCCCAAGAGAGTCGAACACGGTGATCGCCGCCACCGCCAGGACGCCGGCGGTGAGCATCGCGCCGAGATACGGAATCACATTCAGACAACCGGCGATCGCGCCCCAGAGCCCGGCGTTGGGCATGCCTAACGCGGTGAGGGTTCCCCACGTCGCCAGGCCGAGCCCGGTGTTGATAAGCGCTGACGTGAGCAAGTAGCGCGATACCGCCACCTCGACCTCGTCGGAGATGCGCTGGGGCGTGGCCTGTTCGGCGTCGTACGGGAGCACCTTCATGAGCTTGCGCATGAACAGATCGCCCGACGCCAGGAGAAAGTACGTGAGGAATACGACACTGAGGCTCATGACGAAGAGGTTCGCGAACCCCCCGAACAGCCGGCGCAGCAGGCCCGTTCGCGGCGCTGACGTGGTCGCCGAGGCCGTCGTCGTTCGAGCCGTGGCGGGGGTTCCGGACGCGATCTGCTCCACCCTGGCGGCCGTGGCTTCCCAGCGCAGCACGGGCGCGGCGACCGTCCGCAGTTTGCGCTCCACGTCAGTCAGCGCGGCGGGCGCCCGCTGCATCCAGCTGGTGGCCGGACCCGACAGCAGGGCCATCAAGGTGACCGCCAGGATCACCCCACCGAATACCACGATGGCCGCACCTAACGGTTCGCGAATGTGGCGCCGGCGAAGCCATCGCACGGCCGGCCGCAGCAAGAAGCTCAGCAGGATCGCGATCACGATCGGGAGAACGACAGACCGGGCGATCCACAGCGTGTAGAAAAACGCCAGGCCCGCCAGCAGCGCGAGAGCGGCCGCGGTCATCGCCAGGTGGGCGTGATCCCTGGGCGCCGGCGGCGTGACCCCCTTCGGACGAGAGAGACGGCAGCTGGACAAACACCGGTTTCGGCAATGCCTGCCGACTCACCCGGATGGCCCACTCGAGTGTATCGCGCATCGGGCGCGCACTTCGTTCCTCAGGCACGGGCAGATCCTCGGCGGTTCAACTGGTCATCGGGGTCAGCGGTCGAGCTTGAACTATCGTGCGTCCGGATGCACCTGGCCAGCACACGATCGTGGCGGGACCTCGGCCGCGATGATGCGGAAGGTGATGCCGTTCCCCCCATGGCCATCCGCGGTGAGGGCGTGGGCGAGGAGCGCGCCAGTGATGCCGGCCCCTGCGCTGAGGACATCACAGGTCGCATTGCCCATCAGCGGCGCCGGTGCGGGCACCAGACCGTTGGCCACCAACCAGTACGCGGAACCCCCGTGGAGATTCACGAGTCGGCGAGAGTGGGCGGGACGTCGGAGCGTCCCTGACCGGACGCGGACAGCCGCCTAACGCCGAGGTGGTAATGCGGCGTGTGTCAAAGGCGACGGAGCACCGGCTTCTCCCAACCCACCTCGCGATCCGGCGGCTCCTCCAGGGCGTCTGTCGCCTCGGGGGCCATGTGCGGCCGCTGCATCACACGGCGCTCTCGAGCGGCGTGCACCCGCAGTTTCCGGCTCCAGGTGGCGGAGCCCCCGTTCGTGGCCGCGTGAGGCATCCCCTCCGTCGACGTCATCAGCACCTCGTGGACAAAGCGTTGCATCCGCTGACGCAGCGACGTCGCCGCTAGCGCTCGCGCGCCGACATTGGTGATGTCTCCGACCGGCCGGTCGATCATTGGCCACGAGGGCGACCGCGCCGGGATGGCGACGGCAGTCCCCCCTCCCCTTCGAGTCGCGCGACCTCGTCGGTGGTCGTCAGCGGTTTCGGCTTGGCGTCGCGGTTTCGGGTGTCGCGCGTGGGCTTGGCGTGGCGCGTCTCGTCATCACGCGGCGGGTCGCGACGCTGGTTCGGGCTCCTCTCGCGCATCGGATGCACCCCTGTGGTATGCCGGCCACCAGTTCCTCGTTTGCCCAGTGTGAGCAATGTAACCAGGTGGTGGCCGGCCCGACCATTTCCCGTTGGGGGGAGTCCGGAGTATCGAGCGCGGATCACCAGCGCCAGGCGGTCGGTGGTAGGCTGTGGACCCGCTCCTGAGGTACATCCACCGTTTCTTGCCCACCGATCACTCACCATACTGCATCCTCCGTTCGTCGTCTATGCTCCATTGTCCAGTCCCGATTCTCCGTTCCCGGTACCGTCCAATGGCCGCCTCCGACAATTCGCTCAATCGCCGCCAGTTCCTCGGTTCCGCGGCCGTCGGCTCGTACACGTTAGGCAGCCTGACCGACGCCGGCTCACCCACACGCCCCCTGGTCGGTGATGGCAACACTGCCCAGTCGCTGGACGACAATGTCTACACCCGCCTGCTGGGGGTGCGGCCGCATCTGGGCGCACATGAAACGATCTCCAGACTTGGCGGCGGACGCATGCCGCGCGACGTGGTGGCGGCGATGGCGGAAGCGAACGAGTACTTCGTCGACATGCGCGAGCTCAATGTGGCGGCCGGACGGCGGGCTGCCGAGTTGTTAGGGGCAGACGCGGCCCTGGTCACCGCGGGGGGCTTCTCGGGAATGATCCTTGGCGCCGCCGCCTGCCTCACGGGCACAGACCTCGACAAGGTGGAGGCCCTTCCCCACCCGACCTGGCCCCGTCGCGAGTGCCTCATCCAGACGGCGCAGAAGTTCGACTATGATCGCGCGTATCGTGCGGCTGGAGCGACGATCGTGTATGCGGACACCCGAGCCGACTTGCAGGCCCGCATGAGTGAGCGTACGGCGTTCATCGTCATCATGAGCGCGAGCGAGAGCCAGGGGGTATTCGCGCCGCCTTTCGAAGCGAGGCGAGCGCCTCCGCCAAGTCGCGACCTCGTCCCCCACGAGGAGCTGATCGCCATGGGCAAGCGGGCGGGCGTGCCGGTGCTTGTGGACATGGCGTCAGACCTCCCACCATGGCGTCAGCTCGACCGGTTCCTGCGGGCCGGCGCCGATCTGCTCGTGCTGAGCGGCGGCAAGGCAATCGGCGGACCGCAATCATCGGGGCTGCTGCTCGGTCGCCGCGACCTGATCGAAGCCGCCCGTCTCAACTCCACGCCTAACGATCACATCGGCCGTGGGATGAAAGTGGGCAAAGAGGAAATCATCGGACTCATTGTGGCCCTCGAACGGTTCGTGAAGGAGGATCATGGCGCCGAAACCGCGAGCTGGAACGCACGCGCCAGACGCATCGTCGACCGTCTGCAGGGCATCCCCGGACTCACCGTGACCTACGCCAGGAACACGGCGGGCTATGCCGACGCAGACCTCACCTGGGACGAGCGCGACATCGGCCTCACTCGCGACACGCTGCGACACGAGCTCGCGACCGGCTCCCCGAAAGTCGAGCTCGAGGTGATCATGACCCAGGACCGCGGCACGACGACCTGGCACGCAACGGCTCGGACGCGCGTCCTCCGGGACGGCGAGGAACTGCTGGTGGCACAGCGGCTGAGGGAGGTGTTTGGGCGGGCCAGGCGGTAGGCGGTGGTCGCAGAACCCTCCGGCGACGCAATGCCTATCGCTCTATGGCCTCACCTCTACCCGCCCACTCATCCCCGGGTGAATCGTGCAGTCATAGGTGAAACCGCCGATCACGTCGAAGCGACGGGACACCTGCACGTTGCTGACGATGTTGATGTCGGCCGGGGCTCCTGCCTGGGGAACGAAGATCACGTTGTGCGGACGGGCCCCAAAGCGCCACGTGACCGTGCCACCGACCTTGATCTGGGCCAGGATTGGCACGAACACGTCCCCCGGCATGTCGACAAAGAGGGACAGCGGGAAGCCCGCAGAATCGACAGTGAGCGTGAGCGACCTTGCCACCCGCTGCGTCCCGCTTGTCAGTTCGACGGTGAACGAGGTCGTTTCCTGCACGACCGGCGTCCCGCTGATCGTGCCGGTCGCAGAGAACGTGAGACCCAATGGCAGCCGCCCGGCGGTCAGCGCCCACGTGTTGCCTCCGACGCCGCCGCTCGACTCGAGGCTCGCTGCATAGGAGTCACCCACCTTCGCCAGAGGCAGTGTCGCGGTCACGATCACGAGCGGCGCCGGGTTGACCGTAATGCCGAGAGCGCGTTCGGCGGTCTGCGTGCCGAGTGACGCTCGCACGATGAAACCGAAGCGCCCAAGCGCCGAGGCATTGCCGGTGATGACGCCTCCCGGCGAGAGGTTGAGACCCGGCGGCAGCGCGCCACTCGACAGGGACCACGTCACACCAGCGCCCTCGTTCACGTCGAGAACCTGGCTGTAGCTCGCGCCGAGTGTGGCCGCGGCAAGAGCCGTCGTGATGATGGCAAACGGAGGAGGGTCCACGGCGAGCGCGAAATCGGCGGTCGCATCCCGCCTGCCACTCGTCGCACGGACGCGAAACGTGCGCGTCTCGAGTTCGATGGGGCGGCCGCTCAACCGTCCCACCGCCGACAGACTGAGACCGACCGGGAGTACCCCGGCCGCCACACTCCAGCTCAACGTTCCGTCCCCCCCGGTAGCGGTGAGCAGCAGATCATAGTCGACACCGCGCGTCGCCGGCGGCAAAGTGCGCGACGTGGTGATGACGACGGGCGGCGGCGCCGACGAATCCCGGGCCAGGCACCCCGCCGCAGCACATACAAGAAAGAGACAGGTCAGGCGCACCCACGCACCATTGCAACGACGTCCAACCGCGCGATCGCCCGGGCTACCACATCGCGAGGATGTAGTAGAAGTTCCCTGGCGTCGCGTTCACCAGGGCGATCGCCGGGGTGGTCGTGTCGGCCCCGGTGATCCCGCAATACACGTCGTCGGCGCTCAAGGGAAGCTGGGCAACCGAAATCCAGGTCCGCCGGTCGGTGCTCACGTAGCACGCGATGAAGGGGAGCTTCCCTCCGGCGACCGCGGACGCCGGGAGTGGAAGGGTGAAGGACCCCGTTGCGTCGACCGTGCCCGTCGCTTCCACGCGATTGACCACTCCCGAGGGACCGATCGGTCCAACAGGACCAGTCGGTCCCTGCGGGCCAGTTGGGCCGGCAGGGCCGGCAGGACCCGTGGCACCGGGGGGGCCCTGCGCCCCCGCGGGACCGGCGGGACCTTCCGCTCCCTTGCACGCAGCCGTCACCAGGATGAGGAGCGCAGCCACGCTGAGCACCGTCAACCGCGGCGGTCGCGGGGGTCCCTGAGTCATGTGGTGATTCCGCGATCGACGGGAATGTATCCGGGAAAAACGAGGCTGAGATTGACGCTGCCGAGCCGACGCGTGACGATTTCGGACAGGATGTCTCGGTGGTCGATCGTCACGCGCAGATCCTGCCCGTCTTCGAGCACTTCACGCGCCAGGCCGGGCCACTTGGTGAGCACACGCCCGCCGGCGACGTTAGGCCCCATGACAAACGCTACGCTTCCACGGCCATGGTCGGTGCCCATGGAACCGTTCTCGCGAACGTTGCGCCCGAACTCCGACAGCACCACGAGCGTGATTCGGCGAGTCGTCTGTCCTTTCATCACATCCGCCCAGAACGCGCCGAGTGTGTTCGAGAAGTTGACCATCAACCCGTGCATCGCGCCGTCGAGAGACCCCTGCTGTGCGTGAGTATCCCAGCCGCCGATATCGATGTGCGCCGCTTCGACGCCACTGTCCGACTTGATCATCGCAGCGAGGGAGCGGAATCCCCGGCCGAAATCGGTATCGGGATACACGGCACCGTTGGCCGGGCGATACCCACGGAAATCGATCGTCTTGAGGAGGTTCACGGTAGCGAGCGCGTCGCGCGCCGCATCCCGCACGGGAGCCCATCCGGTTGTGTACATGCGTTCCAGCACGCTTTCGCTCGGGCTGAAGTGCCGGAAGTTCACCGGTTCGGGAATCGGGAGCGTCTTCGGTGCTCCGACAAGGGTGAGGCGTGTCCCGCCCCACGAGAGGGAAACGCCGCGTAGCGGCGCCGTCGGCTTCATCGGCGCCGAGGTCATGAGGTGCCGCGCGAGCCATCCCGTGGAGATACCGTAGTCCCCTGGCTTGCCGGCCTCCATATAGCGCTCGGCCTCGAAGTGCGAACGCGAGTTCGTCGTCGACTGGCCCGTTGCATGCACGATCAGGAGGTTTCCGGCCTGATATGCCTCGAGCAACCCACCCATCGACTGCGGAAACATGAAGAAGTCATCCAGGGCAACACCCTTCTTCTGCGATGACGAATCCGGTCGCGGCACTGCGATGGTCGGCCGGCCGGCGTAGTATGACGCGTCGCCGAAGGGTGCGACCAGGGTCAACCCGTCGGCTCCACCGCGCATGAACACCGACACGATCACGTCGCGCGACGTGTCTTCGGATGCGGCGAACGTCACCTGCGGCATCCAGCCCGGAAGGGCAAGCGCGGCGACGTTGAGCCCCGCCATGGTAACGAAACCGCGGCGCGACAACTCCTGATACTCTCCGCAGCCGATGCATTCCTGGGAGTGGTTCACGGGGTCTGGTCCGGTGTCAGTAGTATTGAAACTCGGGAGAGCACGCGGCCAGGTACACGGCGTCGCGCACCCGCGTCTGCGTCAGTTGCCCGGTCTGCAACCAGTTCTGGAGCTCAGCGCGCAGGCCCAGGCTCAACTCCCCACCGAACATCCGGCGGTTGATCTCACCGAGCACACCGGGGACGGTTGCCGTTGGCATGAACGTCGCCGCAGTGAAACGCGGATACTGACCCACTGCTCCCCAGTCCAACAGGATGCTGCTGACAGCATTCCATCGGTTGACCATGAGACCAGCCCAGTATTCCGGCCGATCCGGATACCCATCGGGCGTTGGCCAGCTGAAGAGCGGGTGCGCCATGCTGGCGACGGTGCCGGCCAGGCCTTCCCCTTGCGGCCAGTTGTTCCAGGCCGCGACGCTCGCCCCGGTCGCCCGCATCACCGATACATAGTAGTGAAACGGCCGTTTCAGCTTGGGCGGCGCGCCGTTGAGGTTCGCCGGCGTGAGAATCGTACGCAGCATGGCTTTGATGTCACCGTCGGTCGCGTTGTACGTTGCGACCACCGCGGCGATCTGCGCCGGCGTCGGGTCAGGACGGATGAACCACTTGAGCAGTTTGGTCGAGATGAAGCGTGCCGTGGCGGGGTGCCTGATCAGGTGTTCAGCGAACGCGATGCCCTCGTCCATCCCGGCCGTACCGCCCGATTCCGGACGCGCTGCGAAGATCATCCCCATGACGGTCTTGGCGCCGAAGTCGTGGATGCCGGCCCTATACTGGAAATTCCGGTTGCTGTCCATCGACCAGCCGGTCAGCAATCGCGCCAGGTCGTGCACGTCCTCCTGTGTGTACCCCCCATCCCAACCGACGGTGTGCAATTCCATGAGCTCGCGCGCGTAGTTCTCGTTGACTCCAAACTTGGTGCTCCACACCTGGTCGAGGTACATCAGCATCGCCGGGCTGCGCATGCTGGCGCGCACCAGGTCCCCGAACTTCCCCATGGCGTGCTGCTGCACCACGTCGCGATAGTCGACGACCCGGGTGGCCATCATCAGGATGTTGAAGTGATCGGACCAGAACTCGGTCATCCGTTCCTTCAGCTGGCGACGCGAGAAGATCGTGTGCTCCATGACGGCGCGAGCGAACGGTCCCGCCACTTCCTGCCAGAACACCGCATCCTTGGCCAGGAGCTGCGCCTGGGAATAGTAGAACTGCGGGTAGCGCGTGCGGATCTGCGTTTCGATCGCCGAATCGTCGATCGCGTCGGGGTTCAGCTGCTCCTCGAGATATCGTTCGAAGCCGATCGACGTGACGCGCGCCACTTCCGCTTCTGTCATCCCCAGGGTCGCGCGACGCACGAGCTTCAGCTCGACGCTCCTCCAGTCCGTGCGCTGGACGAGGCGATCAATGACGGTAGTGAGTGAGGCACGTCGGGTCGGCTTCTGGGCCGCGGCCCGCGAGGACAACATCGCGCTTGCCGCGAGCGCCCCGGCACCCATCTCCAAGAACCCGCGGCGCGTGCGTGCAGCGGACGGCGGGAAAGGCTCGTCGCCGGACCCCTGGTCGTCAGTCATGCGGTACCTCACTCACAGAGAAGACTCTGGGTGACCACAGACTCCAAACATCCGGACACGGTCGTCGCCCGGACATGCCTGGAGGCGAGATCCCGGACAGTATGGCGTGTTTGCGGTGTAGCGGATAGTGGGTGGTGGGTAGCGTAGGCCCTGGTCGATGAGCGACTTCGTTCGGCGAATCACGAACCGACGTCTCTCAATGTCCTCTCCGCGCGGCAGTAATCGCAGCCGTGAGCGCGGGAACGACTTCGAACACGTCGCCGACGATTCCATAGTCCGCGACCTTGAAGATCGGGGCCTCCTTGTCCTTGTTGATCGCCACGATGCAGCGCGACGTCCGCATACCCGCGAGGTGCTGGATCGCCCCGGAGATCCCGACAGCGACGTACAGATCGGGACTCACCAGTCGGCCAGTCTGTCCGATCTGGTCGGAGTGTGGGCGCCAGCCCTCGTCGGTCACCGCGCGCGTCGCACCTACCGCCGCATTGCCAAAGGCCGCCGCCAGGTCCTCAACCAACCGGAAATGCTCCGGCGCCTTGAGGCCACGCCCACCGCTCACGATGATCGGGGCCTCGCCAAGATCGAGCTTGCGCGTGTCGCCAAGCACCGTCTCCGTTGTCACGACGCGCGACGCGGCGGGATCGACCGGCGCCGCAACGGATTCCACGCGCGCCGACTTTTCCGTCCTCACGGACGTGAGCGCACCCGGCCTGACCGAGAACAGCGCCGGCGAGCCCACCATCCTCAGAGTCTGGATCACCTTCCCCGTGTAGCCGGGATGGGTGAAGACCATCGCATCACCCTCCAGCGCGAACGACGTGACATCGCTGGCAATCGTCGTCCGAAGCTTCGCCGCTGAGCGGGGGCCCAGGTCCTTTCCCTGCGCGCTCGCCGAGAAAACGACCGCACGGTAATCTCCCGCCGCGACCCTGACCGCGATCAGCGCCGCCTCGGCTTCAGGGTTGTAGTTCGTAAACCCGGCGTGTCCGCAGACGAACACCACGTCGGCGCCAAATGCGCCCAGCGCGGCAGCCTTCGCGACGATATCGGCCGGACCCGCCACCAGAGCGTGGACCTCGCCACTGAGCTGGTCGGCGATCTGGCGCGCGGCGGTCAACGCCTCGAAGGCGGCTTTGCGCAGCTCTCCGCCACGTGACTCGGCGACAACGAGCACGTTTGGCATCAGAGTACTTTCGCCTCGGTCTGGAGGAGCCGTACGAGCTCGGGCACGGCGGCGGCTCCCTCACAGATTATGCGCCCCGCCGCGCGCTGCCCAGGAAGGTCCATCTTCTGCACTGTCAGGCGCACGGGACCCAACTGCGCCGGCTTCAGATCCATGGGCTTCTTCTTGGCAGCCATGATGCCCTTGAGCGATGGATATCGCGGGCGGGCAATTCCCTCGTCGATCGACACCACCGCGGGGAGCGGGAACGATACCAGCTCGCCGCCGCCTTCCACCTCGCGACGGGCAGTCCCCGTTCCACCGGTGATGTCGAGCTTCGAGCAGCCGTGCACCATCGGCATGCCTAACAACTCGGCCACCATTAGGCCCACGGCGCCATTCGCCGAGTCGATGGACATCTTGCCGAACATGATCAGGTCGTACGCGCCACCCTGCAGCTCAGCGGCAAGGGCCGACGCAATGGCGAATGGATCGAACGGCACCTGGTCGGTTCTGAGCTGCACGGCCCGGGCACACCCCATGCTCAGCGCCTTGCGCAGCGTTTCCTGGACGATGTCGCCACCCAGCGAAATGACGGTGACATCCCCCGCGCCCAGCCTCTCGGTCAGCTGGAGGGCAGCCTCCACGGCGTAGCCGTCAAAGTCCGACATGTCCCATTTGAGCCCCGCTTCATCTACGGCGGTGCCCGAGGCGGCGATACGGAAGGTGCCGTCCATCTCGGGAACCCGCTTGATGCACACGGCGATTCGCACCGGTGTGGTCTCCCTATGTGAAAGAATTCACAAGAGAAGATACACGGCGCGGTCCGCGAGGTGAACCAGAAAGCTCGCGATCCGACCGCCCCCCCGGGGATCACGGACTTGCGCTCCCTGGCCTTGCGACAACCCCGAATGCTAGACTCGTCTTCATGACCATCGCACACATGTTGAGGTGGATCCCCTGCCTGACGGCGCTGGCCACCGCCCCGGTGCTCGCCCAGGTGCGCACCGCCGATCCGACAAAGCGAGGACTGCAGCTGGCGGCCTTCCCCCGCGTCATCAGACTCGCCGAGAACGTGTACGGGTACGAAGAGATCCGTTCGCCAGGCTTCACGACGGTCAGTTTGTTCGTCGTTGGCGACAGCGGAGTCCTGATCGCCGACGGACAGGGGAGTCCACAGGCCACCCAGCGGATGCTCGAGGAGATCCGCCGCCTGACGCCGCGGCCCGTTCGATGGTATGTGGTCGGCTCCGACCACGGCGACCACACGGCCGGCAATTCCGTCCTTCCCTCTGGCATCACCTGGATCGTCCATCCGACGTCTCGCGCGCAGCTGGAGCGCGATTCCGCTGCCGCCGCGGCGGCGAACACCAGGGCGGCCAGCGACGCAGCGGCCAAGGGTACGTCAGCACCTGCGCCGCGCGTGGTCGTCGTGCCACCCGTGGCGATGACCGGCGATCGACAGATCGTCAACGTGGGAGGGGTCGAGGTACAGGTCCTCTTTCTCGGCCGCGCGCATACCGGTGGGGATCTCGTGATCCACCTGCCCCGCGAAAGGATCCTCTTCATGAGCGAGGCGTATCTCAACCGCGTGTTTCCGGCCATGCGGTCGGCCTTCCCCTCCGAGTGGGTGCGGATGATCGATCGGGCCCTCGCGATGGACGTGCAGCGCTTCGTGCCTGGCCATGGATTCATCGAAGAGCCGAGGGCCTCGCGAGAAGAGCTCCAGGCCTACCAGCGGGCCCTGCGCGCCGTGATCGCCGAAGCGACGCGGCTCCATCAGCTCGGGCTCTCCGCCGACGACGCGCTGAAGCAGGCCAACTGGGGCGAGCTGCGTGATTGGTTCCTGTTCGAGCAGCAAGCCCCCATCGCAATCCGCAAGGTGTACGAGGAGCTCGAAGGCAAACTCAGGTAGCCTGCTCGGCTCGCACCCGCTTCCCACCGCGAGGCCACCCTTCGCCGTGCGGAAACACGGCTGTCGCGTCAGGCTCTCTGATTGAGGCGACGCAGCCTTGGGACAAAGCGGCCAGTGGCCTGGCGGTACGCGCGATACGGCTCGCCGAAGCGCTCCAATAGCTTTGCTTCTTCGGTTGCGCTGCGTACGGCGAGGAGAGCAAAGACGGCCGCCCCGGCAACGAGAACGAACCAGTTCGCCGCCAGGAGGGCGAACGCCAGGATGAACACGGCCAGTGCATCGTAGAACGGGTGTCGAACCCAGCGATACGGACCGTGCGTCACGAGGGTGTGCGCTCGTCTGGTGACTACCGTGTCCGTCAGGTTGGGACCCAGGGACCGCAGCGTCCACGTGAGCAGCGCCAGCCCCAGACCAAGCACCGCAACTCCCGCCCACCGCAGCGCAGCGGGGAGCTGCACCTTCGACCAGTCCATCCAGGCCGGATTGACGAGGTAGGCAATAACCCCCAGCCAGAGCAGGAGGCCCATGGGACGCAACGTCGCCAGGATGAAGAGGCCCTCTTGCCGCCGATCCAGGGCTTCCCTCGACCTCCAGGGTCGGAGCCGATGGTACAGCGTGATCGCGAGGACGGCGAGAAAGCCTCCTCCAAGCACGATCCGAAATGTGACTTCCTGGTTCATGGTCGACATACGCTCCCGCGGCTTCCGCTTACCCGCTCGCCCGCCTGACCGATTACTCGCTTACCCGCTTACAGTTGACCCGTTCTCCTCGTCTCGCAACGCCACCGTAAGATCCAGACGCGCCGCGCTGAGGGAAGTCAAGGCTTGCGCGTGTTGCAGCCCTCTAGGCGCGGTGGTATCGTGCGTTATCTGCCAGGGACCAGCCCGGTGCCTGGCGCCGATTACCGCGCTTACCGGAGGTGCTCATGCGAAAGGTCGCGCTGCTCGTTCCGTTGATCGTGGCGTGCACCAGTTCTGAAACGGCGCAGAGTGACTCAGCGGCCATGGCGCCTGCGCCTCCGGCCCACCTGACCGCGAGTGATGTCTCGGGAACGTGGACGGGTGTCACCATGGCGGAGAATTCCGACTCCATTGCCAGTCGCTGGACCGTCGTGGCAACGGCAGAGGGCGGCTCGCTCATACGGGAAGGCACCAAGGACTCGGTCACATTCCTGCGTGTGCTTGATGCCGACAGCTCGATTGCCACGTCACTGGCCTACGTTGATAGGGCCGATCCGAAGCGGAAGCTGATGTTCCGGTCGATCGGACGTCTCAAAGACGGAAAACTGGTGGGCACGACGACGATCATGCTGGCAGTGAAGCCGGATTCGATCGTGTCGCGTGGCCGTTTCGAGGCAACGCGCGTCCCGTAGCCGTGGGACGTGAGCTGCCATGTCAGGGCCGTCCACGAGACGGCCCTGTTTCTTTCAGCGAATCGGGTTCCGGCTGCGCACCCATCGCTGATGTATACGGTTCCTTCGAATTCTGGTTAATACCATCACGTCTGATATGACGGACACGGGAAGGCAACTCGCGCTCGTCACCGGGGCGACGTCGGGAATCGGCCTCGAGTTCGCGCGGCAGCTCGCCGAGCGGGGGCTGGATCTGCTGCTCGTCGCGCGAGACCGCGTGAGGCTGGACACTGTGGCGCATGAGCTGTCCGCAGCGTCCAGGGCTCAGGTACAGGTGCTGGCGGCGGACCTGGCCACGGACGCCGGGATCGACATCGTGGCGCAGCAGCTCACGGCGTCGCCTGTTGACGTCCTTGTGAACAACGCAGGCTTCGGAACAAAGGGGTTCCTGCACAAGACCGACCCTGCATCGCAGCATGCGATGGTGCGCCTTCACGTGGTGGCGACGAACCGCCTGACAGTGACGACACTTCCTGCGATGGTCGCTCGGGGGAGGGGCGCGGTGATTACGGTGTCGTCCGTGGCCTCGTTTGTTGCGAGTGCCGCCAATGCGAACTATACGGCAACCAAGGCATACCAGCGCGTGTTCATGGAGTCTCTGGCGCTGGAGCTGAAGGGGACGGGAGTGTATGCGCAAGCGCTCTGTCCCGGGTTTGTCCGCACGCAGTTCCACGACCGCGCAGCCATGCGGATGGAAGGGATCCCGGCGTTCCTCTGGCTCGACGTGCGTGCCGTCGTGGCCGCGGCTCTGTCAGCGATGGATCGCGGCGGCCCGGTGGTCGTCATCCCGAGCCGTCGCTGGCAATGCATCGTTTGGCTTCTGCGGCACCTCCCGCAACGTCTCCTGCGTCTTGGCGCCCGCCGCTACCAGAAGACGCGCACCTGACCGCGCTTCTATTCCCCCAATCCCCAATCCCGAATCCCGTTTTTCAGCTGACCTTCCCCGCCTTGAGATACCGATCGAGCCACTTGAGCTCATTCAGCATCCGATGCACCTGATTCCACGATCCCGAAATCGCGTGGGGCATCCCGGCGTACTGGATCATCCGGGCCGGCACCCCATTCTTCTTGAGGGCGACGAACATCTGCTCCGCTTCGGAGTACGGAACGCGCTGGTCCACCTCGCCGTGCACGAACAGCGTCGGTGCCTTCACCCGGTTGGCGTAAGTCAGCGGTGACTGCCGGATCATGATGTTGCGTGCCTTCTCGTCCCACGGAGTCCCGTAGAACTCCGTCTCCTTGGTGCGCGCAATGTCGGCGGTGCCGTAGTCGCTGACCCAGTTCACAATCCCTGCGCCGGGAATCGCAGCAGCGAAACGATCGGGGTACTGCGTGATGAGCCAGTTGGTCATGAAGCCACCATAGGAGTGTCCGATGGTGGCGACCTTCGATCGATCGATCGGATATCGGCCGATGGCGTGGTCGATGCCGGCCATGACGTCCTGCCCGTCCTTGTTTCCCCACCCACCCCAGGTGCCCCACAGGAACTTCTCGCCGTAGCCCGTGGAGCTGCGGAAGTTCACCTTGAGCACGAAGTAGCCGTTCGCGGCGAAGTACTGGCTCTTGAAATCGAAGCTGTAGCCGTCGGCGCCATGCGGCCCGCCATGGTTACTGACGATCAGCGGATACGGACCGGCGGCCGCACGATAACCCTGCGGATACATCAGCCACCCTTCAATCGGTGTTCCGTCTGCGCTCCGGAAGTTCAAGCGTTCGGCACGACTCAGGGCGATATCACGGACGAATGAATCGTGCACACTCGTCAGTCGCCGTTCGCCCGATCCATCGATGTTCGCCACGAACACCTCGGCCGGCGACTCGATCAACCCGACCGTGTACGCGATCCGGGTGAATCCCTTGTCGAAGCTCACGCCACCAATGCGCCGCTCCCCTCTGGTGATCTGCTCCACCCCTCCACCTGCAGCCGCGACGCGGAAGAGGTGGTTTTCTCCGCCGATGCCGCCGTTGAAGTAGACCCACTTCCCGTCCGGACTCCACTGAGCGCCGCTTGGCAGGAAATCCCAGTCGGCGGTCAGGAGCCGCTCGCTGCCGCCGTCCGCAGGCATGACCACGAGGTCGGTTGGACCACCATGACTCAGCTTCTTCGCGATGACGGCATCCGTGGACAGTTGGCGGGAGTAGAGGATCCAGCGTCCATCAGGCGAGAAGGCTGCGTTGGTGTAGTTGTAGTCGCGGTCCGACGTCAGTTTGCGCAACGCGCCGTCCGTTGACAGCAGGTAGATCTCGTTGCTCCCATACCTGAGCTCGTTGCGATAGCCGCTGTCCGCGGTGAACAGCAAGCGCGAGCCGTCGCGATGCCACTGAAGTCCGGCGGGACGCACAGCGACGCGGGTGAGCTGTCGATCACCGGTTCCGGCAGTGGGGGCGAGGAACACTTCCTGAGGAGGATTGACCTCGGGGTCCACGCGATTCGGAACGGGAAAGGTCTGGCCGTCACGCTGGAAATCGAGCCAATCGAACTGCACACCCTTAAAGCGTTCCTCATGCCGCTTCTCGAAGTCCGAAGCGAACACACGCTCTCGTTTGGTCGGAGGGAGCGCGCGTAGCGACGCGACCCATTTGCCGTCTGGGCTCGTTAGGGCCGTTCTCGCGCCGCCGCCTGGCCCGGTGGGGATCCGCTCGCCTTCGACCACGCGGTCGGGAGCCGCGGGGTCGACCACCCAGCCACCGGAGTCACCGTTGAATCGGAGGCGCCCGTCGTCGGACCAGCGCGGACCAGTGGCATTGACACCGTCTGAGGACACGCGTCGCGCCGGTACGGCCCCGTCCGCTGCAACGAGCCACACCTCCGACCGGTCGGCATTCGTCGTCTCGACGTGTGTCGAGACCGTGTACGCAACCCAGCGTCCATCGGGCGACAACTGCGGTGAGCCCACGGTCTTGAGAACATAGAAGTCCTCGATCGTGAGCGCACGACCCGCCGACGTGTTCGTCGTTTGTGCAGAGGCCGTGGGCGTGGCCAGCACCGCGGCCAGCAGCAGGGCGCCGAGAACCTGTGCGCCGGTGCGGCTGTCCGCCCGTGCGTCTGTGATGATCCGCGTCATGATGGATTCCCTCTGTAGGTCACTCGGAGAAGTGGTCTCGCCCGGGCGTTCGCCCTGCGGCGGCTCGTCGTTCGCGGTTGCGCGTGTCCAGGTGAGAAGCTCGGTCTCGGCGACGTGGCTCCGCAAGGGTGACGCCGCCGCCGGACCGGCCGCGTCTCGACACCCGCCGCGCACACCGCGAGATTCGTCCCTACTCAATAGAGAGCGGTGACATCATGCGGTCTCGAGCAATCACCTTCGGGCTCTTCTCCCTCGTGTTCAGCTGGAGCGCCGGCGCGCAGCAGGGCGGCGGCGATCCGCCCCGGCGGCCCTTCCTCTTCAAGGATGCCCGAGGCGAGCTCGCGGCGGCACGAGCTCGCGGCGATACTGCCGTCACGCTGGTCGTCGCATCGATGCCGGGTGCCAACGCCAGAGCCGCGAAGCTCATTGCTCAGCTGGGCGGCACGATCCGCTATCGTGACGACGATGTCGACTATCTGCGCGTGCGCATCCGGGTCGACAGCGTGGACAAGCTGGTGCGGGATCCGCTCATTCACAGCGCCGATGTGTCCATCAGCCGGTTGAGCCGCGCTTTCGGCCTCGCGAGCGCAGGTGCGCCGGCCGCGTGGTCGCCGTTCGCCAACACGCTTCCGTTTGCGACCGACACGATCAGAAAGACGTGGCCGCCGACACTCCCGGAGACCCCTCTTATCGATCGCTACGACCCGCTGAGCGACATGGGTGCGATCGAGTGGCGCAAGGCGAATCCGACCTTTGACGGCCGTGGCACGACCATCGCGATCATCGACCAGAGCCTCGATGCCCTCCTCCCCGAGCTCCAGGTCGCCACGACGCTCGACGGCAAGCCGACCCGAAAGATCATCGGGTACCAGACGGCGGTCGACATCGACGATGAGGACGACGGACAGTGGCTCCGCATGAAGGACACGGTGGTGGCGACCGGCGGTAGGTTCCGCTGGAAGGACACGTCATACACCGCGCCATCGTCAGGCACCTACCGCATCGCTCAGCTCGATGAGGCGGTATTCGACTCGCTCAACCGTGCAGGGCTCGAGAAGGACTTGAATCGTGACGGCAACCCGCCGGGATCGAGCCGCCTCTTCACTGTGCTCTGGAACGAGGTGACGAACGACGTGTGGGTGGATACCGATCAGGATCTGGACTTCAGCGACGAGAGAGCGTACACCGACTATGCTGTGCGCCCGGAGTTTGGCGTGATTGGCAAGGACAAGCCCGACACTCCGATCCGCGAAAGCGTGAGTTTTGCGGTACAGATCGACAGACCCCGGCGCCTCGTCGCACTCAACCTCGGCGTGGCAAGCCATGCGTCGCTCGTGGTAGGTGCGGTCGTCGCGAGCCGTGGGACGCAAGGACGCTTTGACGGCGTTGCCCCGGGGGCGCAGCTGGTGAACATGGCCGAGGGCGGCGCGGCCTATGGTCAGACCGAAGCAGTGATCCGTGCGGTGAAGCACCCGAGCGTGGACGTGGTGTTCCTCGAGCAAAGCTCGGTCATTTCGCGCACCTACCTGCTGTTCGATGGCCGGCTGGTCCCCACGGTCATCTACGGCCGCCTGATTGCGAAATTCGGCAAGGCGATCGTGATCCCCACACACAATTACGCCGTCCTCGCGGCCATCGACGACTACGCCCTCGCCCCCGGCGCGATTTCGGTCGGCGCGCACGAGAGCAAGGCGAACTTCATGGCAAACCACGGGGTGCGTGTCCAGCACGACGACAACCTGCTCATCACCGGCGGATACGGGCCAATGGGCAACGGCGCACTCAAGCCGGACATCATCGCGCCGTCGAACTACGTGAGCACGGGGCGCGGGTTCATCGAGGGCACGGCGATTCCCGGACTCATGCAGCTGCCGCCGGGATACAGCATCGCCGGCGGGACGTCGACGGCAACGCCGACGACCGCCGGGGCCGTGGCGTTGCTGATCAGCGCCGCGAGGCAATCCAATGTGAAGTGGGATCCATATCGCATTCGTCAGGCCCTGATGACTTCGGGCCGCTGGGTCTCCCATCTGCCGGCGAACAAGCAGGGAAACGGTGTGGTCAACATCGCCGGTGCCTGGGAAGCGCTCAGGGCCATGGACACGGTAAAGACACCGCTCACGATCGTCAGCAAGGCCCCCGTGAAACATTCGGTGAGTCACCTCCTGGCGACGCCCAATGAAGGGATCGGGATCTACGAACGTGACGGCTGGGCCACCGGTACCCGCGGCGATCGCACGATCACCTTTACGCGCACCACGGGGCCGAAGGGGCCGCTCGTGTTCACGTTAGGCTGGATCGGCAATACCGGCACCTTCTCGTCGCCGTCCTCGGTCACGCTCCCCCTCAACACACCGGTGCCTGTCACGGTCGGGATTGCACCGACGACGAGCGGCGTGCATACGGCGATCATGATGCTGGATTTCCCCGGGCGTCCCGGGGTGGAGTACCGGACCCAGGCAACGGTGGTGGCGGCGGAGGCCCTGAGCAGCGCCAATGGATACAAGGTGGAGCAGAAGCTCGATGTCCCGCGACCGGGGATGACACATCTCTATTATCAGGTCCCCGCAGGCGCATCGACCCTGCGCCTCGACGTCGACGCACCCAAGCGCCGAGTGTCCGTCTCGATCATGCGGCCGGACACGCGCACCGTGACGGGCATCGGCTCCGGCTTTGCGGCGCCGACCGGACCGGCGAAGGCCACGTATGCGGTGAGCGATCCGGTGCCGGGGGTCTGGGAGGTGCGGCTGCAGGACGTGGAAGACACGCGAACCTTCGACTGGCAGCAGGCGAAGAAGCCCGAGCACGTGCCGAACACGCCGGTCACGGTGACGCTCACCGCGTTAGGTGCCGATGCCAGCGTCACGGCGACCGGCGCCGACGGCGCCGCCGCAGCCAACGGCAATGGAACCCATGACGTGCAATTCACCAATCGCTTCGGCACCTTCCCTGGTGCCGCGCTCAGCCTGCCCATGGGAAGCATCCGGCGCGAACGCGGGCAGATCAGGGAAACCGAACAACGGATGTGGGACATCGACGTGCCGCCTGGCTCGACGATGCTGGTCGCGCGCGTCCGGCAGGCCGCGCCGCTGCCGACCGACCTCGACCTGTTCCTCTTCGACTGCACCGGCAAGGAGTGTGTCGCCTCCAAATCCGACGGCGATCCCACCGGTGATGAGTCCGTGACGGTGGTGAATCCCGCGGCCGGGAAGTGGAAGGTCGTCGTGGATGCGCCGAACGTGGGTGGCGCGGCGACGTCGTTCGACTACGAGGACATCGTGCTCAACCCGGCCTTCGGTTTCGTGGCGGTGACGGATCAACCGAAGGAGCGGACGATGGGCGCGAGTTGGGCGGCGAAGGCCAATGCCTGGCTCTCGGGCAGCATGCCAGCCGGGCGCATGCCGTACGCCGCGGTCATGATCCAGGCCCAGCCTAAGGGTGCCGAGCCGTTCAGCATTGGACTGCGAGAGCTGGTGATCGGGACGGAGCGGGCATCGGGTTCCGGGACACGTTAGGCGTGGATCCGATGACAGATGCCACCCGACCCGAGCGATGCCACATGACGCGTCGATTCACTGCCCTGTCCCTGCTCGCCCTGACGCTGACCCTCGCCTGTCGAACCACGGACGACGAGGTCACCACTCCCGTTCCGGCCGAAGCTCTCGCCGCGATCGACACGGCCACCCTGATGCAGCACATCCGTGTGTTGTCGCACGATTCGCTCATGGGGCGATTGCCCGGCACCGCCGGCGAGGACAGGACCGTCGCCTATCTCGAGGCGCAGTTCAGGGCGCTGGGTCTCCAGCCGGGGAACACCGACGGTACCTACATACAGAAAGTTCCACTCGTCGGCATTACCGTGAACGGCACTCCGACGTTGACGTTCGAGAAGGCCGGCACTCGGCGTGGACTCAAATGGCGCGACGATTACGTGGCCTGGACCAAGCACGTGGCCTCCGACGCGGCGCTCGACACGTCGGAGCTCGTGTTCGTCGGCTATGGCACGGAGGCCCCCGAGTTCTCGTGGGATGACTTCAAGGGCACGGACGTCACCGGCAAGACGCTCGTGATGCTCGTGAACGACCCGCCGCTCGCTGATACCTCGCAGTTTGGCGGCCCGCGCATGACGTACTACGGTCGCTGGACGTACAAGTACGAGCAGGGAATGCGCCACAAGGCGGCGGGCGTGCTGATCGTGCACGAAACCGGTCCGGCGGGCTACCCTTTTGCCGTCGTGCAGGGCAAGACCGCGGAGCAGTTCGACCTGGTGACGCCGGACAAGAACATGGGGCGCAGCGCGGTCGAGGGCTGGATCACGCTCGATCAGGCCAGGGCCCTGCTGGCGATGGCCGGACAGGATTTCGACTCGCTCAAAGCCAGGGCCGCCACGCGCGAGTTCACGCCCGTCCCGTTAGGTGTCACCGCCACGGTCAGGCTCGGCAACACGCTGCGCAACGTCGACTCCCGCAACGTCGTGGCAAAGCTGGAAGGGAGCGACGCGCTGCTGAGGGACGAGTACGTCATTCACATGGCGCACTGGGACCACTTCGGCATCAGCGACAAGGTGAATGGGGACTCGATCTACAACGGCGCCCTCGACAATGCGACGGGGACAGCGGGGCTGCTGACGGTCGCCAAGGCATATATGGCCATGCAAACGCCGGCCAAACGCTCGATCCTGTTCGTCGCCGTTACGGCCGAGGAACAGGGACTCCTCGGCTCACAGTACTACGCGGTCACGCCGATCCATCCCCTCGCCAAGACCCTCGCCGCCCTGAACATGGACGGTCTCAACACCTGGGGCCCCACGAAAGACCTCACGGTGATCGGGCTTGGCGCGTCGGACCTCGATGACTACGCAGCGGCAGCCGCGGCCGAACAGGGGCGCACCTTGCGCCCCGACGCCGAGCCCGAGAAAGGCTTCTACTACCGCTCTGACCACTTCAACTTCGCCAAACAGGGCGTGCCAGCCTTTCATCCGGACGCCGGCGTGGAGTACACGGGCAAGCCCGCCGATTTCGGAAAGCAAAAACGCGACGAGTACACGGCCAACGACTACCACAAACCGCAAGACGAGATCAAGCCCGGCTGGGACCTCACCGGTGGCGTGCAGGACCTGCAGCTGTATCTCACGATGGGATATCGCATCGCCAACGCGGCGAAGTTCCCTGAATGGAAACCAGGGAACGAGTTCAAGGCGATCAGAGACGCGCAGCTGAAGCCCTGACCCGCGCTCGGGGTTCTCGTGCCGCTCGTACTTCGGCCGTTCGACGGCAAGAGCGAAGCACCAGAGCCGGAGACTTACACCTCGGGCCTGCGCAGGTGGAAGTCTGTATTCGCCTGAAACTGGTGCGCGACTGACAGAATCTTGTCGTCGGCGAACAGGTTGCCCACGATCACGCCGCAGATCGGTTGCGCCTTGAGGTCCAGGCGCGGAGGCGGATTCGCCGCGGCTGCCCCCCCGCCACCCTGCGGCTGCTGCGGCACATCGAACTTGTAGGGGAGGACCACGCACGGATGCCCGGTCTGCGCGTTAGGCCCTACATCGGCGGTGGGTGCGCCGATGAACATGTCGAGGTCCTTCATGTACTCCGCCCACTTCGTGATCAGAACGTAGCGACGCCGCTGATTCTGGATAAAGTCGAATGCGCGCGTTCGTCGGCCGTTCACGAATCGCGGGTTCCAGTCGGCGGGAGCCATCGGATTGCCTGGTGTGGCGCCTCCACCGCCGCCGCCGCCGCCGCCCCCTCCACCACCGCCGCCACCCCCACCGCTCGCCGGCTGAGGCGCCGGCTCCGGGAGCGCCGCCAGGTCGAGACCGATCTCCTTCGCCTTGCGCTGGACGTACGCGTCGAATGCCGCCGCTCCCTCGACGCCAAGTCCGCCCTGCGTTCCGGGCACCGTGGGTCGCGGACCGACATCGTGGGGCTGCATCCCGAGCGCGCGGAGCTTCTCCACCAGCTCCTTCGGCGCGTTCGGGTCCACGCCAATCCGCAGTGAGGCCAGCTTGACCTTTCGATCAAACTGGAACGGCGTCATCACCGTCGATGGGTCCTTCTCATCGATGCCGTGCACTTCGTTGAAGACCATCGCGCAGTCCTCCACCATGCGGCACATTGGACCCACACGGTCGTTCGACCACGCCAGCACCATGCCGCCATACCGGCTCACGCGCCCAAAGGTCGGACGCAGCGCGCTGATGCCATTGCGGATGCTCGGAGACACGATCGACCCCTGTGTCTCGGTGCCAATACTGAATGCGACGCAGCCAGCCGCCGTCGCCGACCCCGGACCCGCCGACGATCCACTCGAACCCTGTACCAGGTTCCAGGGATTGTTCGTGCGCCCGCGGAACCACTGATCGTTCTGCGCAAACAACCCTGTCGCCAGTTTCGCAATCAGAATCGCCCCCGCCTCACGCAAGCGCACCACGATCTCGGCGTCTTCGTCGATGATCCGGTCTTCGAAGTCCCTGGCGCCCCATGTCGTGGGAAACCCCTTCGTGGAGAACAGATCCTTGAGGCCGTACGGCAGGCCGTGGAGTGGACCGCGGTATCTGCCCGCGCTGATCTCGGCATCTGCCCGCGACGCTTCGGCACGCGCTTGCTCTTCGGTGAACGTCACCACGCAGTTCAGCGTTGGATTGAGGCGCTTCAACCGCGTGACATAGATGTCGGTGAGCTGCGAGGCCGTGATTTTCCGTTCTCTGATCAGCGCGGAGAGCCGATGGGCCGGCAGAAACGCGATGTCGTCGGGCGAGGTAGGCACTGCTCCGCTCCACTTCTCGACCTTGAAGACCGCGCGATCAAAGGCCGCACGACCGCGTTCCCTGGCCAGCTTCTCCATGAGCGCGCCGGTCCCGCCGGGGTACGGCTGGAACTGCATCGCCGGCGCCTCGCCATTGCCTAACGGCAGCGGGGACGGCGGCGGCGCTTGTTGGACGGCTCCACTCGCGCCGGCCTGCGCGCGACCCGCGACGGCTACGCCAAACGTCGTGGCGGCGGCGGACACCAGCGAGAGAAACATGAACTCGCGGCGACCCAGAGCTCCGGGCATCTCTTCATCGTAGTCCAGGGCCGCAAGGTCGGCCTCGGTTTGTTCGAGCAGATCTTCGGGGGAGGACATGGTGGCGAGCGGTGAGCGGGTGGCGGTACGCGGTCAAACGGGCAAGCGACTAAACGGCTGAACCGGTGAGCGGGTCAACGCATAAAACGAAAGGCGGCTGAGCAGTACGAAATCGGAGGATCGGGCACGGAATTGGATAGTCCCTAGCCGGCCTGACCGCCTACGCCGCTCGCCGCTACGCGCTTCCCGTTTACCCGTTAACGCACCTGCCCGTTATCGGTGTTCCCGTTGACCCGCTCGGACTACTTAACCGTGAGCTTCCAGACCGTCCGCTTGCCGCCCGCACTCACGGAAACATCGGCGGTGTCTCCCTTCTTCGCACTCGCCGTGAGCGTTACGGAGAATTCCCCTTCTCCCTTCCGGTCCGTGGACGTGGATCCGTGCGGCGCAGCGGTAGCCACGGAGGGATTGCTGGACGCCACGCTGAACGACTGGCCGGGTATCGGGTTCCCGGCAGTCGATAGCACAAGGAACTTCTCCTTGGAGTTCTGTCCCGCCCCCGCGCTGATGTTGATGGTCGGTGAACTGCCGGATTGCGCCGCGATCGTGTCGACCGTCGCAGACACTGTCACCGTGATCGAGGACGTGGCCGTCTGACTGCCAACGGTCGCCATCACCACGAGGGATCCGGGGAGGATCGCGGTCACGGTCGTCACCATCCCCGAATTCGGAGCGAGAATCGCCAGTCCACTCTTGAGACTCCAGGCGACCGTGCGGTTCCCCAGCGGATTGCCTGACGACGAGCCGATCACGTTCCCCGCCGAATCCTTGAGCGTCGCATTGAGTTGCTGCGATTGCAACGGGAACAGGGTCGCCGTCGGCGGGGTCACGTCAAACGTCGCGATTGGTATCAGATCGCTGTCGATCGCCACCGTGTCGGCAACCGGAGTCTTGCCTGGCAACGTGGCAATCACCGTCAGCCCCGCGGTCGGCACGCCGGATGCGGTGATCGTCGCCGATGACCCGGAACCCGAAACCGACAGCCCCGACTTGCCGCTCGACCAGGCAATCTGCGCGCCGCTGATCGGATTGTTGTTGGCATCAAAGGCCTGTGCGCTCACGCTGCGCGCGTAGATCGATCCGATGTGTATCGTCCCGCCAGGAGCGGAGATGTCGACCCGGCCTAGCGGTGCGGAAGTCACCGTTAGGCTCACGGAGCCGGTGGCCGGCGTCGATTGTCCCGGTACCGCTGCACTGGCCGTGATTGTCGTCGTCCCGGCGCGCACTCCGGTGACGACTCCGGTGGTGGATACGGAGGCGACGGAAACATCGGCGACCGAGAATGACAGCGTGGCTCCGGTGATGACTGCTCCCTGAGCATCACGTACCGTGGCCGTCACGGTCGCGGCACTGCCCTCGACCACGGTCACAGGATCTGGCGTCAGCGTTACACTGACCGCTGCCGCCGCTGCCACGCTGATGACTGCGGAAGCAGACACACCTTCCACGGTCCCCGTGATCTGCGAAGATCCCGGCGACACGGCGGTGACGAGTCCGCCTGAACTCACGGTCGCAACGCTGCTCGCGCTGGAACTCCACGTGGTGGGTCGGCCAGTGAGCACAGCGCCGTTTGCATCGCGCGCGGTAACAACGAGCTGCACGGTTTGTCCCGCACTGAGTGTCGCGGCGCCCGGCGCGATTGTCACGGATGCCACCGGCACAGCTGTGATCGTGAGGTCTGCTGATCCGGTTACCCCGTCGCTGGATGCGGTGATCCTGGCATTGCCGGCCAAAAGCCCGGTGACCAGGCCACCCGCCGACACGGTCGCTACGGTCGCAGCGCTGCTGCTCCAGGTGGCGACCTTTCCCGGAACCGGAGTCCCGGTCGCATCGACGATCGCTACGCTGAGTTGCAGTGTCGCGCCGACTGCGAGAGTGCCAGTGGTCGGTGAGACGTTGACAGCAGCAACGGGCGGCGTTGCCACGGTCACCGCCGCCACGCCAGCGACGCCGTCCACCGTCGCGGTGATCTGCGCCGATCCCGCCGCCACTCCGGTCACCAGTCCGTTCGCGGTCACCGTCGCCACGCTGGTCGCGCTCGAGCTCCAGGTCGTCGTCCGGCCGGTAATTGTGTTTCCGTTCGCGTCACGCGCCGAGGCGGCGAGCTGCACCGTCTGGCCCGGATTCAGGGAGGATGACGTCGGGGTGATCATCACTGCGGCGACCGGCACCGGGGTAATCGTCAGCGTCGCGAATCCGCTGATGCCGTCGCTCGTCGCTGTGATCCTCGTCGTCCCCACGGCCACCGCGGTGACCAGACCCGCGGATGACACGGTTGCGACGGCCGACACGCTACTGCTCCACGTCGCAATCTTGCCCGGGATCGGCACGGCGCGATCGTCCACGATCGCCGCATTCAGCTGCAGCGTCCGTCCGGGAGTGAGCGTGCCGATGGACGGGGACACGACCACGGCGGCGACCGTGACGGGAGTGACGGTCACGGTCACCGTCGCGCGCTGCTCTTCGGACGTTGCCACGATCAGCGCGGTTCCCACCCCCACCGCTGTGACGAGGCCGCGCTGGTCGACCGTCGCCACCGTGGGACCGCCGGACACCCAGCTGACGAAGCGGTTGGCGAGGGCGGCGCCTTGCGCATCACGTGGCGTCGCCGTGAGCTGCTGTGTGGCACCAACGCGCATGGAAGCCGTGGTCGGCGACACATCGATGCTGGCCACCGGCGTCGGTGTGACGTTGATGCTCGCGCTCCCCGACTTTCCTTCCGCAACAGCGGTAATGCGCGCTTGTCCATCAGCGAGTGCCGTCACCAGTCCGCCGGACGACACGGTCGCGATGTCCGGTTGATCGCTCGACCACGTCACCGTGCGACCGTTGAGCACCGCACCGGCCGAGTCCAGGGGCTGTGCGAACAGCTGTGCGGTCTTGCCGAGCGACAGTGTCACCGTCGGCGGAATGATGCTGACGCTGTTCACAGGGACTAACGACACGGTGATACTCGCCGAGCTGCTCTTCCCTTCGCTCGTGGCCGTGATCGTGGCGCGGCCCGCCGTCAGGGCGGTGACGAGCCCGGTCGAAGACACGGTGGCGACCGCGGGCGCGCTGGAGGACCAGGCGGTCGCATACCCGGCGAGCGGCGCACCTGCAGCATCCCGGATCATTGCCGTGAGTTGGAGCGACTGTCCGACCAGCAACGCGCCTGACGAGGGCGTTATGCTGAGACTGGCCACCGGCGCCGGCTGCACGGTCACCATCGCCGTACCACTGACACCATCCACGGATGCCGCGATCGTCACACTGCCAGGGGCTACACCGGTCACCACCCCGTCGCTGCTCACCGACGCGACCGCAGGATTGCTCGAGGTCCATGCAAATGCCCGCCCCTGCACCACGGCGCCATCCGACTGAAACGCTTCTCCCTGCAACGTCACCGTCGAGCCGACGCGAACCTCGGCGGCCGCCGGACTGAGTCGGACGAGCGTGACGGGAAACTCCGTGACGGTGACAGGCACCAGCGTCGATCGGCCGCCAACGCTCGCTGCAAGGTTTGTGCTGCCAGGTGCGATCCCGGTGACGACTCCCACCTGCGACACCGTGGCGACGCTCGGACGTTCAGACGACCAGAACACGCGCGCGCCTAACGCAGCACCCGTCCTGACCACAACTCGCACACTGAGCCCGCGCGATTCACCGGTCCGCAACGTAAGCGACGGCGGAGTCACCTCGATCGTGAGTTGGGAGTCGCCGTCGGTAGGGTCTTTGCCGCAGGCGGCGGCGAGCAGAGCACACGCGACCGCGCACATGGCGCGTCTTGCATCGGTTCTCGGGAGCAGGCCTTCGCGGTGCATCGATGAAGCGGCTGGCGGTCAACGCCCCAGTGTACGGCGGCAGGTTCGGGAAGTTCCGTGATCCTGCGGAGTTCTGGTGGGACTACATATTGGCACCGGGGTGCATTTCCGCGAGTCCCCCCTGGGGACAATGGCGCGCTTCGTCTCCTCGTTTACCTTGATCCTACAGTTCAGTCAGGTACTTCTGCGTCGAATGGTGTCGAGTCGAAGCTCGCTACGTCGCCGGCTGCCCGCCGGCATTGCGTTGATCCTGGCGATCGCCATCACGACTTTCGGCGCGCTGGCCTACAGCGCAGCGCGGCGAGAGACGGAGCGCAGCGTCTGGGTGCGGCTGCAGAGCGTGGCGGACCGGTTCTCGCAACTCACGAGGCCGGGCCTGGCCACCCGTTTGGACAGGGTGCGGTCAGTGGCCGGGGACGCGCGGGTGGTCGCGGTGCTCGGTTCGGGCGCACCGCCGGAGTCGGCAATCGCTGCCCTGTCCGTCTTGGGGCCGGACACCGGAGGAACGGTCGCCGTTGGTCTTCGCGACCGCGCGGGCACAACGGTGCGCTCGCTGAATCGAACCCTCCTTCCAGCGCCGCCGGAAGGACTGCTAACTCCCGACAGCGCGTACACCGGTCCGCTGTTCCTGCGGGGCGAACACGTCGAGTTCGAGACCGTCGCCCCGGTCCGTCGCGGCCGCACCCTGCTCGGTCAGGTTGTCCTGCTGCGCAGGATTCGCTCGAACACCAGCACCGTTCAAACGCTGAACGAGCTCATGGGCCCCGGTGCCGTACTGCTCTTTGGTAATCGCGACGGTTCCCTGTGGAGCGACCTGATTCGAGCCGTGGAGAGGCCGCCGATCACTGGAGACAGCATCACGTATGCCCGAGGGGGAGATACCTGGATGCTCAGGGCTCGTCCGATCCTGGACTCTCCCTTCTCGATCGCCGTGGAGCTCCCTCATCGAGCGGTCTTCGCTTCAATGGCTCCCTTGCTCTGGAGCTTTGGAGTGACGGCGGCGATCGTCGTGGCCGTGGCGGCGGTCGCCGGGTGGCTGTTGACCCGTCGCGTGACCGACCCGCTGATCCGGTTGACAGCCGCGGCCGAGGCGATTACCGCCGGCGAAGGGGGAACCGGCCACGCGCGTGAAGCGCGCGACGACGAAGTCGGCCGCCTCGAGCAGGCGTTCGCGGTGATGTCCGAGAGCGTTCAGCGCTCCCGAGAGGACCTCGAGCGGCAAGTGAGCGAGCGCACCGCCCAACTGGAGCGCACGCAGGCCGAACTGATCCGACGCGAGAAGATGGCTGTCCTCGGACAGCTCGCCAGCAGCGTCGGTCACGAGCTCCGCAATCCGCTCGGCGTGATGGCGAACATTCACTACTACCTGAATGCGACGCTCACTGCTGCCCCCGCGCGCGCCCGCGAGCATCTCGACATGCTCAAGCGGCAGATCGGACTCGCCGAAAAGATCGTATCGGACATTCTCGATTTCACGCGTCTGAAGGAACCCGATGCGAGGGAGCTGAGCGTCGCAGACTTTGTCGACGAACAACTCCAGCGCGTGGCGGTGCCGCCCAAGATCACGGTGAATCAGGAGATCGCGCCGAATCTGCCGGCGGTCCGGGTCGATCCGGTGCAGATCGGACAGGTCCTCTTCAACATCCTGACGAACGCGGTGCAGGCGATGGATCCGGATGGAGGCGTCCTGACGGTCCGCGGCGTGCAATACAACGGCGTCGTGCGGATCGAAGTGACCGATCAGGGGCCTGGCGTTCCCGACGATTGCCGCGAGCGCGTCTTCGAACCCTTGTTCACGACCAAGCAGCGTGGCATCGGGCTTGGCCTGTCGGTGTCGCGTTCACTCGCTGAGGCAAACGGGGGCAACCTGGCGGTCGGTTCGCAGGAACAGCCGGGAGGGATCTTTTGGCTGGATCTTCCGGCTGTGAGGGCAACGTGATCCGGCCAAAGATAGCCATCGTCGACGATGATACGGCCATGGTGGAAACCCTCTGCGACATCCTCGAGTTGCACGGTTGGGATCCAATGCGGGCGTACAACGGGGAGGAAGCGGTGGGGCTCGTCAAGGACCGCGAAGTAGACGTCGTACTGATGGACATCCGCATGCCACGGATGAACGGGGTGGATGCGTTGCGAGAGATCAAGCTCCAGAGCCCGAGTACACGCGTGGTGCTGTTCACGGCCAGCGCTGCGCAGGACTTACTCGCACGCGCCGAGCGCTACGGCGCAACACGTATCCTCAAGAAGCCCCTGGAAGTCGCCGAGCTGCTCAACGTGCTCAACGCGTTGCGCCCCGCGGTTTGACGGTCGCGCGTGGTTCACCCGCGACCCGCGTGCTGGGCGGCGGATTGACCGTCAGGGTAACGAGGCGCGTGGCTGGAGGTGACTGGCCCGCGGCAGCGGCGCTCACGTTGATGGACGTCGTCCCCGCCTTGAGGCCTGTGACCATGCCCGTAGCCGAGATGGACGCAACCCTGGAGTCCACGACCGCCCACACCACTGATTGAACGGCGACAACGAGACCTCGCGCGTCGCGCACCGTTGCCGTGATTTGTGCCGCTCCCCCTTCGACGACGACGACCGGATCAGGAGCGATGGCAATGCTCGCTACTGGCGTCGCGGCCACGGTCACCGTCGCCGTTCCCGTCACGCCTTCCACGTTCGCGCTGATCTGGGCAGTCCCCGGCGCAACAGCGGTGACCCTGCCGGAGGCGTTCACGGTTGCAACCGCGTTCGCGCTCGAGCTCCACGTCGTCGCGCGTCCGCTGAGCACGATGCCGTTGGCGGCACGCACGGTCGCGGCCAATTGCGCCGTCTGCCCAGCGCCCAGCGACGCCGTCGCCGGCGCCAGCGTGACCGTGGCCACGGGGACTGGGGCAATCGTCAGGATGGCGGTACCGACCACGCCGTCGCTGGTGGCCGACACTACAGCGCTTCCCACAGTTAGTGCGGCCACGCGGCCCGCGGCCGACACGGTCGCCACCGACGGCGCGCTCGACGACCACGCCGGCGACTTCCCCGCGACGGTCGCGCCGCGGTCATCGGTGATGACAGCGTTGAGCTGGAGAGCACCGCCGACGACGAGCGTGCTCGTCGATGGGGAGACGGTGACCGACGACACGGGGCGCGGTGTGACCGTCAGGGTTGCCGCGGTGGGCTGCCCTTCGCATGTGGCGATGATCAGCGTCGTTCCGGCACCGATCGCGGTGACGAGCCCCGCCTGATCGATGGTGGCAACCGATGGCGCTCCCGATACCCAGGTGACGATGCGTCCGGTGAGGATCAGGCCGGTGGCGCCTTTCGGCGTCGCCGTGAACTGCTGCGTCGCCCCCACCTGTATGGTCGCCGGATTGGGGGCCACGGTGACGCTGGCCACCAGAGTCGATGTGACCGTGATCGTCGCGGTTCCCGCCTCGCCCTCGGAACGCGCCGTGATGCGTACCTGACCGGCGGCTATGGCCGACACGAGACCATCCCCGGAGACCGTCGCCACGGCAGGACGGTCCGTCGTCCAGGTCACCGGCCGGCCGGTGAGCACCGACCCGCCCGCATCCGTCACCTGTGCGAACAGCTGGGCGGTCCTGTTGACGGCAACGGTCGCCGTCCCTGGCACGACCTTGACAGCGTGGACGGGGACTACCGAAACGGTGATCTGCGACGAAGCGCTCCTTCCCTCGCTGCTCGCAGAGATCGTGGCGGCACCTGGCGACAACGCGATGACCAGTCCGGCCGATGACACCGAGGCGATGGCGGGCGCGCTCGATGCCCACGTGATGGCGCGTCCAGTCAACGCCGCCCCAGCCGCGCTGGTCGTCGCTGCATTCAGCTGCAGCGATTGTCCGACCAGCATGGCGCCCGTTGAAGGTGAGACCGTGACGGTGGCGACCGCGGCGCGTTGCAGCGTCACCACGGCGGTCCCGCTGATACCATCAACCGTCGCTGAAATTGTCGCCGTGCCCTCGGCGATCCCCGTGACGAGACCCGTGCTGTTGACCGTTGCCAGCGCGGCGTTGCTCGTCCGCCAGGCGACGGTCCGACCCGACACGACCCCACCGCCAGCGTTGAGGGCCTCCGCGCTCAGTCTGACCGACGCTCCCACCACCACGGTAGAGGTGGTAGGTGACACGCGAACCAGCGACACGGGGAGGGCCGTGACGGTGACCGGGACGATGGCGGACCGCCCTCCATGGCTCGCGGCGATCTGTGTGGTACCCGGGCCAACGGCCGTCACCACGCCGGATTGCGACACCGTGGCGATCGCGGGATGCTCTGAGGACCAGAACACCCGGCGGTCGCTCGAGGTCGTCCCTGTTTCGTCCACGACGCGCGCGGTCAGGGCGTTGGTCTCACCGGATCGCAGCGATAGCGACTGTGGCGTGATTTCGACGCGGGTGGTGGAGGCGCCGTTGGCGAGTCCGTCGCCGCACGAGGCGATGGACCAGGCGCACGCCAGCGAGACCACCGCACGTCTGCCGGTCATGAGAGTCGAAAGGAAAGGCAGTGCACGAATCAGCCAGGCCTGGAGAATGGGCTTGAGGTGCGTACTAAACCGACACGCACGCCGAAGTTCAGCCCCTAATGACAATGGCGTCTCGTTGGTGCCAAGACCAGACAGCCACGACGCCGCTGCCGCTGGTCGCCCCCGCGAATAGCTTCCTGCGTCCGATTGACCGGATGCAAGGGCCTTGCCTCGAGGGCCCGTCTCACACCCGCCGTTCCAATGTTCTCGCTGACCCTGAACGACTTCCGGGACGTCCGCCACCGAATCGCGCCGCACATCAAGCACACGCCCCTGCTGACGTCGCGGCAGCTCAGCGAGCAGACCGGGTTCGAGGCGCGTCTCAAGGCCGAGATGTTTCAGCGCGTGGGCTCGTACAAGATCCGCGGGCCGTTGAACAAGTTCGCGCTCATGCCTGACGAGCAGAAGCGCCGGGGAGTGGTGTGTTCCTCGGCGGGGAATCATGCCCAGGGCGTCGCCCTGGCCGCAAAGATTCACGGGATTCGCGCCGTCATCTGCATGGCGGAGAATGCCACACCGGCCAAGATCGCGGCGACCAAGGCGTACGGCGGCGAGGTCGTCCTGCACGGGTCAATTTGGGATGAGGCGAACGAGAAGGCCAAGGAACTCGTGCGCAGCGAGGGGTTGACCTACGTACATCCCTTCGACGACGAGCAGCTGATTGCCGGGCAGGGCACGTTAGGTCTGGAAGTCGTGCAGGACTGGCCCGAGCTGGACGCGATCGTCGTGCCGATCGGCGGAGGCGGGCTCATCTCCGGCGTGTCGATGGCCGTGAAGAGTCACAATCCGAAGATCCGGGTGATCGGCGTGGAATCCTCGGACGGACCGGCAATGCAACGCAGCATCGCCGCCGGACAGCTCGAGACGATCGAGTGCAGGACCATCATCGACGGACTGCGTGTCCAACGCGCCGGGGAGATCAACTTTTCGGTCGTTCAGCGCTACGTCGACGACATTGTGGCGCTCCCCGACGCTGAGATCTTCGACGCGATGATCTGGGTCATGGAGCGGTGCAAGCTGGTGGTCGAGGGCGCGGCCGCGGCGCCGGTCGCGGCACTGCTGCACGGACTGGTGAAGGTGCCGCCTGGGTCACGCGTGGTCGCGGTGCTCTCCGGCGGCAACGTGAATCTGAGTCAGCTGCGGGGACTGAGGTGGAATTGAGAGCGGCCAACACGTTATTGCTCTCTTGACACGCCCCAGGATGTAGGATGTCTATAGCCAAGCCTGTAGATGTGCTACTCCCCTGGCTTGCGGCGTTGTCCGTGGCGTTAGGTGCACCGTGCAGGCACCCAGGAGGTGGCCCACGGGATTCAGAGCCAGCCCTCCGTCGCCGCACGACTGAGCGCTCGCGCCACGCTCACCAGAATCCCTGCGTTGCCGATCAACAGGCCGCCCCAGAATAGGATCAGGCCAAGCTGCTGATCAGTGGTGTGGACTGCCCAGGCGATGCAGGTGAGGCCAGCGGCTGAACACAGAAGGCAGAAGAGAATGGCGCGAACGAAGATCCAACGCCGTTCCCGTCGGAGCTCCACTTCCTGGACCCTGAGCGATTCGCCTCGCTCCTCGGGAGTCGGTACGGTAAACGCGCTTGCAGGCATTCGCCACTCGGTAGCAGGACAGGCGTGTCACATCCGCGTCTCTTCTACCGCACCGGTCAGGTTTGGTTCACCACCCGAGCCCGAGTGCCCTGATGCAACGTGCGTTGTGAGGCGTCGCCAGTTGTTCTCTGGCGATACCTGCCGCGGTGCAGACAATGGGAAGTGGCCGGCGCCCCGCGCGCCTGAGCGGCAGGGTGAACGCGATGCGCGGGTTGCCCGTCAGCGATTCCGGACCAGCGCTGCCCTGCGTCGATGACGCCTGGCGCGGCCCGTCGCGGCGACCCCGCCCGCGCTCAATCTCCGACACCGCCTCGACGATACCGGGATTGAGCCGCGCTGCCTAACGCAGCCTTACCGGCGGTGCACGGCTCGCGCCAGAGCGGCGCCCCGATTCCCGATCACGGCGCCGGCACCGCAGACCGATGGATACGGGCGTTTTGCCCGCGGCACGCTCTGGACGACTCGTCCGTCGAGCAGCACTTTGATCGCGCCCGCTCCGCGCTCGACTTCCTCCCCTGCGTCACGCCAAACATGACATCGCCCCTCAAGCCATCCGCCCCGCTCTCGAAGGCGGAGTTCACCGCGCTGAGCACGATCGCCAAGGCTCGCCAGGACAACCTGCAGGCGATGTTCAAGGACTCGAAGATCGTGTATGGGAAGACGTCGGCGGCGGGAACGGCCAAGAGCGTGGTCTCGGCAGGCAAAACGGTCTTCACCAACGCCAAGAAACTCGCTTCGGGAGGCGCCACCGTAAGCGCGGCAGCGGCCTCCTCGGGTGGCGGGCTCCGGGCGCAGGCGGAGAAACTCATTCTCGACGCGGTGGGAGTCGACCAGATCGGGGACCTGATCAGCGTCATCACCAACGAGGCGGTCGAGGAGCTCGTGAAGGAGATGATGCCGTACGTCGGGATCATCATGTCCAGCTATAAGGCCGCCAACGCGTGGAAGCAGGTAGTGCAGCAAGCGCGAAAAGAGCTGGGCTGGGAGGAGTACACCAGCTTCGTCCTGGAGGGCGATCCGCTCGCCGCCTGTGCGGGCGTGCGCACCATCCTCAGGCGCAACATCGCACGCGACACGGTACAGGCCACGATTCACACCACGGCAGTGGCCACGAAGATCGCGGGACTCGCTGGCGACTTCGGCTCGGGCGCGACAACGACGGTCATCGGTCTCGCCTCCGGGCTCGCCTCGCTGGCGGTGGAGCTCACACAGCTCGGGATCGACATTTCCGAGATGCGCGCCGGGAACAAGCGCCTCGCCAAGCCGGCCTCGCTCGACAGAACCATCTTTCGCGAGTGCCCCCTCGTCGGCTCGTATCTCATCGCGTACTCTCCGGCGTCGATGTTGCTCAACTTCTTCGTCGCCGATATCGGGCTGCCGGGCTGGATGGACAAGATCGAGCTGTTCAAGAAGCAGGGGCTCGACCCGATCATCGAAACGGCCGAAGAGCAGATCAAGCGATCGCGCATCAGCATCGTCGGATTCCAGACGGGCAAGGGCCAGGTCGCCGACAAGTCGATCGGCGACAAGCTGGCTTCGCTCAACTACAAGAATCTCAAGTTCCAGTTCAACAGGGTGGTTCGCTCGAAGCTCCCGTTCTGACCTCGTCGCCCCCCACGGTCGCCGGGCTGCTGGCCGTCGCCGCCGGCCTCACGCCGCGCCCGGCCAGGGAGGGCGCCGGGACACCCACTGGGCGACCGACCACCGAGGTTGCGGCACGCCGCACGCGGATCGGGCCACGAGGCGGAATGCAGACCGCCGGCGACCTCGAGGAGATCGCCGGCGGTCGTTGCAAACCCTACCGATCAGGAGCAGCCAGGGCGGCCGTGGGGCAATGGCAAGGTGCACGTCTGCGTCACACCGTCCCTGGTGATCACGAGCTTGGCCGCGGCGCTGCCGTCATACGTGATCTCCTCACGACGCGACGTCGACGCCGCGGCTGAACCTGCGTAGGTCACCGTGGCCCGCATCACGCGGATCACCGTACCGGCCGTGGGATACGTCCCCCGCCCGCTCTGCATCGGAACGATGAGACCGCGTGTGGTGTCTGCCGCCGTGCGCGACGACGAGAAAGTGCCTCGGCTCGACGTGCCGGTGGCCGACTCCGTTCCGCCCGACGTGCCGTTGATCGTCCGCTGCGTGCTCCCCGATGCGAGCCCCGTCACCGTCCGGTTGCCGGCGTGGTTGACGGTGGTGTTGGCGCTGAGAATCGTCGTCGTGTCGCCGGCGATGCGTCCGATGTGCCGCGGTCCGTGTCCACGGCGCTCCGTCGTGTCACGGGAGTACGTGGAAGTCCCCGCGGTGGTGCTCTGCACGTTGACCGTGTTCGTCGTGATCGTATCGAACGCCTGCTGTACGGCGCCGGCGGCATTTGTGTAGGCGATCGACCGGTTGGTCGTCAGGCCGTTGCGCGTCACCGGGTCGCAGACAAAGCGCCCTGTGCCCGCGTTGAACGAGCCCGTACAGGTGAGGCCGCCGCCGAACCGGCCACCGAACGGGCCGTGGTGGCCGAATCCACGACCGGGGCCGATGACGCCAGCGAAGTCATCGCCAAGCCCGACGCCGATACTGCGAATGGTACCCTTCATGACACGACTCCTGCAGGCTCGAGTTAGACATGGTGGGGGGCTCGCCCATCACGACACGCCACCGCGTGCCTCCCCTACGCCTGCTCCAGCAGTCATCCGTGCACGCAAGCCGCCGTGCCCGTATCGATTCATGATGCGACACGGAACGCGGATGCACCCTACACCGATCACCGGAACGACGATGCGATCCCCTCGAGCGCCACGCGGACCGCGTCGCGGTCGTATACACCATAGGGATTGAACGACGCGCGCCGCCAGCGGATGACACCAGCGGAATCGATCACGAATACGGCGCTCTTCTGGATCATGCCCAGGGCCGTCTCCAGACCGAAGGCCCGATACACGGACTTGTCGCGATCGACCAGCACGGGCACGGGCAACTTCATCATGCGGATGAGCGGAGTGCCCATGCCGCCGGAACCAATGACCGCCGCATTGGCGCCGAGCGCGTCGAATGTCTTGTGCTCCCGCCCGACCTGAGCGGCATGCCGAAGGCACGCCTCTCAGGTGAATTCCCGCATGAACAGGAGAACGAGGTGGCGACCGTCGAGGAGCTCGTCGAGGCTCAGGATGCGACCGTCGAGGGCTTCCACGCGGAATGCGGGGGCGCGGTCGCCCACTTGCAGCCGCAGCGCTTCCTCGTTAGGCAAGGTCACCGGTAGAACTCCCAGCCGGCGGACATGGTGGAAAAGGTATGCCGCGCCGGCCCGGTTTCATATTCTCGTGATTTCGTGATGGCTTCCCACTGCAGGAGCAGCCGGTGCAGGCGAAGTCCGACACCGAAACTGTACGCGCGCACACCGGGCACGCGCGCCACGTTCCGGCCGTCGTCGAGAACGCTGCCGTCCAGCGAAAAGTCCCGCGCCACGTACTCCGCCCGGCCTTCGGCGCTGACCCAGTACTCGAGTGGCGTGCGGACCCGCCAGGCGCGCGCGTCCCATGGATGCGAAAGGTTGTAGCCCAATCGGGCGCGACCGCCGATGTCGGCGCTCGACCTCACCGTGCCGACCGCGACCCCAGTGGTGGGTGCGAGGTCGAAGAAGGCTTTCGACCCGACGCGGGCGCGCCCGGCGAGCAGGCTGTGGCGATAGCCCAGCTGAAGCCCTGGCTGGAACCCGACCTGCGTGTCCCAGCCGGTGGCCCGCGTCGTGTACTTCTTGTTGATCCAGTGG
>JBQTIW010000090.1:0-23735 GCA_052387735.1 Gemmatimonadaceae bacterium | reverse complement strand
GCGTCCAGATCGGCGGGCCCACCGGTGCGTTCGTCGTCATCGTGTATGGGATCGTTCAGCAATACGGTCTCGAGGGCCTGACGATCGCCACAATGCTGGCCGGCGTCATGCTCGTGGGGATGGGGCTCGCCCGGATGGGCACGATCATCAAGTTCGTCCCGCAGCCTCTGATCACGGGCTTCACGAGCGGCATCGCGCTCATCATTGCGCTCGGCCAGCTCAAGGATCTCCTCGGCCTGCAGATGGGCGCCGTCCCGGCCGAGTTCGTGGAAAAGGTCATCGCCTACGGGGCCAACATTCACACGGTGCAACCCTGGGCGTTGGTGATAGCGGTCGGATCGCTCCTCATCGTGGTGCTGTGGCCTAACGTGAGTCGCCGGATCCCCGCCCCACTGGTCGCCCTCGTCGTATCCACGGTCGCCGTACAGGTGTTCGACCTGCCAGTGGAGACGATCGGCTCGCGATTCGGGGATCTTCCCGCGACGCTGCCCCGCCCGGTGGTGCCGCACCTCTCGTTCACCGAGGCGACGCGTCTCGTTTCGCCGGCCTTTGCGATCGCCCTGCTCGGGGCGATCGAGTCCCTGCTCTCGGCCGTCGTGGCGGACGGGATGATCGGCGCGCGCCATCGCTCGAACATGGAGCTCGTGGCGCAAGGCGCCGCGAACATCATATCGCCGCTGTTTGGAGGCATCCCCGCGACCGGCGCGATCGCGCGCACGGCCCCCAACGTCAAGAATGGCGGCCGGACTCCGGTTGCCGGCATCACGCATGCCATTGTGTTGTTGCTCATCACCATGCTTTTCGGCCGCTGGGCAACGCTCATTCCGATGGCGACGCTCGCAGCGATCCTCGCTGTTGTGGCCTACCACATGAGCGAGTGGCGCACGTTCGTCGACGACCTGCGAGCCCCCAAGGCCGACGTGGCGGTGTTGCTCGTGTCGTTCTTTCTGACGGTGGTCGTCGATCTTACGGTGGCGATCGAGGTGGGCATGGTGCTGGCCGCCTTTCTCTTCATGCACCGGATGGCCGAGGCCACCAGCGTCTCACCGGTCAAACGCGAGCTGCTGCGGGCCGCAACGGCTGCCGGGGATCAGGAGCTCACGTCAACGGCCCACATCCCCGAAGGGGTGGAGGTCTTCGAGATCAGCGGAGCCTTCTTCTTCGGGGCGGCGGAGACTTTCAAGGACACGCTGCTTCAGGTCAGCAAGCGCCCCAAGGTCCTGATCATCCGCATGCGCGATGTGTCATTCCTCGATGCCACCGGGCTTCGCGCCCTGCGCGATGTCGTCAGGCGTTGTCGGAGCGAGCGGACGCTGGTCCTCATCTCGGAGATTCATGCGCAACCGCTGGTCGCGCTGGAGCGATCAGTCCTGGGAGACGAGCTCGGGAGCGACGCGATCTTCCTGACCCTCGACGACGCGCTCGAGTTTTCCCGGATGCACCTGGCGACCCGGCAGCCAACACCGATCGCAACACCGGTGACCGGCCCCGGTCGTTAGGCGCCCGGCGGAAGGGCGCGACGCACGTCGCGCTGCCCATTGGCCACACCGAGGGCCACACTGACGCCGAACGTGATCGCGGTGCCGAAGCCGACAAGGGGGAGGAGCGCGGCCGCGAGGCCGACGACGGCAAATGCGCCCGCCCCGGCAATCAGAGGGGCGAAGGCCGACTGGGCAGCATCGACATAGCGGAGTTTCTCCCTGACGAACGCGCGGGCCTGGGTGTAGCCGACGATGGCGGCGACCGCCGAGAGCGCAAAACCGAGGATCCAAAGCATTGTAGAATATGCGCGAAGAGTTCAGGTGCTGCTGCTCATCCTTACGCGAGGCTCCTGCACGATGTTTCGTGGGCGGCGGCAGCGCAACACATTCCGTGGTAGGTTGGCGGACCTCCTGCAGTGGAGCCCGGCGTGATTCTCATCTATGGGGCAAACGGATATACCGGGCGACTTCTCGTCGACGAATGCGCGCGCCGGGGCCTTGCGCCCCTCATCGCCGCACGCCGTGCGGACACCCTCGCCCCCCTCACCGCCCGTCACGGATTCGAGGCCCGCGTCGCCTCGCTTGACGACCCCACGGCGTTGCGTGCCATCCTCGACAACGTGATCCTCGTGCTCCACGCCGCCGGGCCGTTCTTCCGTACCAGCGAACCGATGGTCAATGCCTGTCTCGACCGTGGGGTGCACTATCTCGACATCACCGGTGAGATCGCTGTCTTCGAGCGCGTGAAGCAACGGCACGACGACGCCGTCGCGCGCGGTGTTGTCCTGCTGCCGGGAGTTGGGTTCGACGTGGTGCCAACCGACTGCGTCGCCGCACAGCTCGCACGACGCATGCCCGGTGCCACGAGCCTCGACCTCGCGTTCGCCGGCGGCGGCGGTGTGAGCCGAGGCACGCTCAAGACGATGTTCCTTGGTGCCGGCCGGGGGGGCGCGATCCGGAAGGACGGCCGAATCACGCCCGTCCCGTTAGGCTGGGATCGGATGACGGTGCCCTTCCATGACCGACCGCGTGAGGTGGTCACGATCCCCTGGGGCGACATCTCGACGGCATATACGTCAACCGGCATTCCGAACATCCGGACCTACACCGCGATGAGCCGCGGCGCGGTGCGCACCGCCCGCACGGTGGGCCGGATGCATGCGCTCTTTTCGCGGCGCCCGGTTCAACGGCTCGTCGAGTCGCTGATCGACCGAACCGTCGAGGGACCCGACGCCGAACAGCGCGCGTCGCGTCGCATGCAAGTCTGGGGTCGCGTCACTGCCGCTCAGGGAACGACGCTGACTGCGGTCGCCACCACGCCGGAGGGATACCAGCTCACGGCGATCGCCGCGATCGAAGCGGCGACCCGGGTGTTGGCAAATTCACCCACACCGGGCTATCACACGCCAGCCACGGCTTTCGGCGCGCACTTTCTCGATTCCCTCCCTGGGTGCGTCGTCGTCCTGCCTCCGAGTTCAACACCATCAGCTCCTGAATCGAATGCGAGCGGCAGTCATCACGAACCCCGGTTCGCCTGAGGTTCTCCAGGTTCGGGAAGTGGCGCGTCCGCTACCGGCGGAGCGCGAAGTGCTGGTCCGCGTGCACGCGAGCGCGCTCAACCGCGCCGACCTCCTCCAGCGCCAGGGCAAGTACCCAGCCCCCGCGGGCTACCCGGCGGACATTGGAGGCATCGAGTTCGCCGGCGATGTCGTCGCGCACGGAAACGGAGCGTCACGCTGGAGCACGGGGGATCGTGTGTTCGGCATCACCGGCGGCGGAGCGCACGCCGAGTTCCTCCTGGCTCACGAAGACACGCTCACCCGAATCCCCGCTGCCCTGAGCTGGACCGAAGCCGCGGCCGTGCCCGAGGCCTTCATCACCGCGTACGACGCGATGATGACACAGGCCGGGCTGCGGCGCGGCGAATCGGTGATGATCCACGCGATCGGCAGCGGCGTCGGTGTGGCCGCGTCACAGCTGGCGCGCGCAGCAGGGGCCCGCGTGTTTGGCACGTCGCGCAGTGCCGACAAGCTCACCCGCGCGCGAAGCTTCGGCATGGATGACGGCTGGGTAGCCCTCGGGGATCTGTCCTCGTTAGGCGAGGCCGTTCGGTCGTTTACCGCGGGCCGCGGCATCGATGTGACCCTCGACCTGCTCGGTGGACCCTACCTCGCAGCCAGCCTCGACGCCGCCGCACTGCAGGGACGCGTCATGCTCATCGGCACGATCGCCGGGCCGCAGAGCGTGCTCAACCTCCACGTCCTTCTCCGCAAACGCCTGACCCTCACGGGTACCGTGCTTCGCGCCCGACCGCTCGCCGAGAAGATCGCCGTGGCCACCGCGTTCGCCCGGGACGTCGTGCCGCTCCTGGAGGCTGGCAGTGTGCGACCCGTGGTTGACCAGGTCTATCCATTGGCAGAGATCGCGCGGGCACATGCGGCGATGGAGTCGAACGAGACCTTCGGCAAGGTGGTGATCACCACGAGCTGAGGGGAACTTGCGAACGCCCAAAGGCGTGCTTATGCATTCACGGTGCATAAAGTTGCATCCCGCCGCCGACCGGCTCCCGGAAATCCCCATGCGCGCCCCCACCTCAGCGCGACGCACGCCGCGCGAGCGGCCATGTCCGGCGACAGCGCCGACATTCACCAGCTCGTGGCCGCCCACGCCGACCGAGGATTGCTGCTGCCCCGCACGCTCCAGGAAATCGAGTCGGCGATCGGCGACTACGTCGTTGTGGTGGACACGCACGGTCGGGTCCAGGCATGCGCCGCGCTGGTGGAGTATTCACCGTCACTCGGCGAAGTGGCGTCAGTGGCGGTGTCGACCGATGTGCAAGGCAGGGGACTGGGGAGTCTCGCCGTTCGGAGCGTCGAGGAAGTCGCCCGGCGACGCGGAGTCGGGGAACTCTTTGCGCTCTCACTGGCCGAGCGGTTCTTCGAGTCACTCGGCTACGACGCCGTGCCGCTGGCGTCGTTTCCGGAGAAGGTTGCCCGCTACGATGCCCTGGCGAAGCGCGGCGTCGCGATCAGGCCTAAGGCCTGCTTTCGGAGGAGCCTCGCCTAACAAGCGCGTCCCACGAGCGTGCCATCAGGGACACTGGCTCCTGCTTCGCAGGGGCTTTGTCATTTCCTGACCCGTTGCACCGAACACATCCACCGGCAGTCACGCGTCGTCGCTGAGCCAGCACGGTGTTGTGCGCTCGCGCGGCGCACGGCACCTTAGCCGCACGTTCCCGCAGCAACGCCCCCCTCTCCGAGGTCAGCCGATCATGAAAGGCTTGATGATGGATCTTCCGCTGTCCATCCCGATGATGATCCGGCGCGCAATGTCGCTGTACGGGACGCGCCCCGTGGTGAGCCGACGACCGGACAAGACGCTGCATCGTACCACTTACGGCGAGCTGCTCCCGCGGGCCGGCCGGCTGGCTAACGCGCTTCGCACGCTTGGCGTGCGCCCAGGGGATCGCGTCGCGACCCTTGCCTGGAACCATTCGCGGCATGTGGAAGCGTACTTCGCGATTCCGTCGATCGGCGCGGTGCTGCACACGCTGAACCTCCGGCTGCACCCTGATGACATCACCTATATCGCCAACCACGCCGAGGATCAGGTGGTGCTGGTGGACAAGGTGCTGTGGCCGCTGTGGGAGAAATGCGCGGACCGGATCACGGCGCGTCACGTGATCGTGATGAGCGATGACAGCGACGGACCGCCCGGCACGCTCGACTACGAGACGTTGCTCGCCAGCGCCTCCGCCCAGTTCGCGTTCGACGACCTGCCCGAAGATCGTGCCGCGGCGATGTGTTACACCTCGGGGACGACGGGACGTCCCAAGGGCGTGGTGTATTCGCACCGGTCGATCACCCTGCATGCGTTAGGCCTGGGTCTGGTGAGCTCGTTCGCGCTGGATGACCACGACGTGGTGCTCCCGGTCGTCCCGATGTTTCACGTGAATGCGTGGGGGCTCCCGTTTTCCTGCGCCATGCTGGGCTGCGGCCAGGTGCATCCCGGGCCCCACCTCGACGCCCCGTCGCTGCTGCAGCTGCTGCAGGACGAGCACGTGACCCTCACCGCCGGTGTGCCAACCATCTGGTTAGGCATCCTGCAGGCGCTCGACGCGAAGCCCGGCGCGTGGGACCTGAGACGATTGCGCACCATGGTCGTGGGCGGGTCGGCGGCGCCCCAGGCGATGATCCGTGCCTACCGCGAGCGGCACGGCCTGCATGTCCTCCATGCCTGGGGTATGACGGAGACGTCACCGTTAGGCACCATCTGTACCCTGACCGCGGAGATCGAGGCTCTGGACGAGACGACGCAGTATGCCTACCGGGCCAAACAGGGTCGGCCCAGCCCGATGGTCGAGCTGCGAGGGCGCAACGACCAGGGACTCATCCCGTGGGACGGCACGACCATGGGCGAGCTCGAAGTGCGCGGACCGTGGGTCGCCGGCACCTACTATAACAGCGATGAGAGCGATGACCGCTTCACGCCCGACGGCTGGTTCCGCACCGGAGACGTCGCGACGCTGGACGCGCGCGGCTACATGACCATTCAGGATCGAGCCAAGGACCTCGTGAAATCGGGAGGCGAGTGGATCAGTTCGGTCGCCCTCGAGGGGGCACTGATGGGGCACCCTGATGTCGCCGAGGCCGCGGTCGTCGCAGTACCCCACGCCAAGTGGGACGAACGACCACTTGCGGTAGTTGTCCTCAAGGAGGGTCGCGTGTTCGATGAAGCCGCGCTCCGGACACATCTCGAGGTCTTGTTCGCCAAGTGGTGGGTCCCTGACGCGATCGTGCAGGTCACGGCCATCCCAAAAACGAGTGCGGGAAAGTTCCTCAAAAGCGCGGTGCGCGAGCAGTTCAGGGAGCACTACGGCCTCGCCAGCTCCGCAACGCGGGGTGGCAGCGCCTGACGAGTCATCGCCGGATCCTCCTCGTCGACGTCGACGCATTCTTCGTCGCGGTCGCCCGCATGATGGATCCCGAGGGCGCCGGAAAGGCGAAGCTCCTGATCGTCGGCGGCGGAGGCATACGCGGCGTCGTGCTTTCGGCGTCCTACGAGACGCGGCAGTATGGCGTACGCTCGGCCATGCCCACGGCGCGAGCCCTTCGGCTCTGCCCTGGGGCAATGGTGGTCCCCGTCCCTCACGGGGTCTGTGGCAAGAAGAGCCGTGAGATCAGCGCGGTGCTGGCCCGGTATACACCCGTGGTGCAGGCCGCGAGCATCGACGAGTGGTATCTCGACCTCACCGGCACCGAAGCGCTCTACCGGCACGCGCCCCTCGGCGAGGTCGCGCATGAGATCCGGAATGCCGTACGTCAGGAGACTGGACTCACCGTTTCCATCGGCGGCGCGACCAACCGCTTGGTGGCCAAGCTCGCTGTCGAACGCGCCAAACCCAAGCCGGGCACAGGGGCCAATGGCGTGCACGTGGTGCTCCCCGGAGAGGAAGCCCGGTTCCTCGAGACGGTAGCGTTGGCGGACATTCCCATGATCGGTCCGCGATTTCGTGAAAAGCTCGAGTCACTGGGGCTCCGCACAGTGCCCGACGTGCTCGCGGTCGACGGCGCACACCTCGCCCGTATGCTCGGCGCGCGAGCCGCCGGCTGGCTCCACGAACGCGTCCGCGGTCTCGACGCATCCGACGTGCATGAACGCGGCCTGGCGCGGAGCCTGAGCCACGAGGAAACGTTTTCGCGCGACCTGAACCGCGACGAGGAGCTGGAGCGAGAACTGGTGGACCTGGTCCGCCGCGTGGCCCACGACCTGCGGCGCCATGGCTGGATGGCGCGCACCGTCAACCTCAAACTGCGCGATGCAGATTTCCGTACGCGTCGTGCCGGGCGCACGTTAGGCGCGCCGGTCATCTCCGACCGGGTGATCCTGGCGACAGCTCGCGAGCTCCTGGCCAGGCTGCGGCGGGCGCGCCGGACTCCCGCGCGGCTGCTTGGTGTCGCGCTCACGGGCCTGGCCGAGGCCGACGTCGATACCCAGCTCTCCCTGTTCACCGGGAACGCCACGGATGCCGTTGAATCCGAGAAGGACCGGGCACTCTCCCGCGCCATCGACGCCGTGCGCGCGAAGTTCGGCACCGACGCGGTCCTGCCCGGCCGCCTCACCGATGGGCCGGGGCGCGCGCCACGCTCGCGCAACCGTTAGGCGCTACCGACGTGGCTGCGGCAGCCCCGCGGACAGGGCCAGCGCCATCCGCTCCCGCGTGCGGTCGTTCAGGGTGAAAACCAGCGCCGCCAGGTTGTTCGAAGTGACGAGCAGCGGCATGACGCGATAACTCCGCCGGGCGTCCCTGGGCGACACGTTCACACTGTCGAGTTTGTCGGTGTCGTGTCGGCGCGCCGCTTCGTTCGGATACAGGAAAACCTGCAGTTCGTCGTCCCCAGCTCCCACTGTGTACCGAGTTCCGCGGACGCTCAGAAACTCAATGGTCGCTGGTTCGGGCGCTGGCTCGATCACCAGACCGGCATGCTCGAGACGGTCCTCGACCGCGCATTTCGACCACGCCCCTTCCTTCCGGCACCCGGTGTCTGCCGCAACGGCGGGCGCTCCGGCATCGACAGCCTGGACCGTCGGTCGAGGCGAGTCCGCCGCCGCCGTGTCGCTGCGCTCCGAACCACAACCGCTCAGGACAGCGAAGCACGCGAGCCTAACGAGTCTGTCCAGCGGCGATGGGATCGGCATGGACTGAACCTAACACCGTGGCCGTCCGACGGCGATGCAGAACGTTCCACGCTCACGCGGTCTCTGCTCCCCGCTCGCGGTCTACACCCCTGCGTACCACTCGTCGCCCTGATCGCTCCAGTACCCGCCGGTGGGATGGGGGAGGAAGAGCACGCGCGTCAGGTACCTTGGTGCTCTTGTACCCGAGCTTGATGGGCGACTGCACGCGGGCCGGCCGGCCTTCCGCGGCACTGAGGTAGCGGCCATCGGTCGCATCGCCACCCGCCAAAAGTGAGGTCGGCGGGAATCGCGTCCCTCACCGCTCACCCGTTTACCCGCGTGCTCCCCTCCCATTAATTCAGGCACTACTCTAACACCTTCCCTCTCAACATGCGCTCCGACGAAATCGACTACCAGCTGATTGGTGATGACCTGCAAGGCGTGATCATCACCCTCGACCCCGGCGAAGCCATCGTCGCCGAGGCCGGTGCGATGATGTACATGCAAGAGGGCATCGCCATGGCCACGACGCTCGACGCGACCGGCCGCGGCTCGAGCGGCATGTGGGACAAACTCAAGTCAGCTGGCAAGCGTGTGTTGTCCGGCGACTCGTTCTTCGTCACGTTCTTTGCGAACGAATCCACCGTGCGACGAGACGTCGCCTTTGCGTCTCCCTACCCCGGCAAGATCAAAGCCGTGGACCTCAAGGATTGGGGCGGCGAGATCATCTGCCAGAAGGACTCGTTTCTCTGCGGCGCGCGAGGGGTCGACGTCACCGTCGCTTTCTCCCGCCGTTTCGGCGCGGGCTTCTTTGGTGGGGAAGGGTTCATTCTTCAGCGACTGCTCGGTGACGGCCTGGTGTTCGTGCACGCGTCGGGCACGTTGCTGGAAATGACCCTCAAGGCCGGTGAGCGCCTGCGGGTGGATACCGGCTGCATCGTTGCCATGCAGCCGAGCGTCGACTACGACATCCAGATGGTGAAGGGGATAAAGACGGCGCTGTTCGGCGGCGAGGGGCTGTTCTTCGCACAACTGACCGGCCCCGGTCGCATTGTGTTGCAGACCCTGCCCTTCTCGCGCCTGGCCGACCGCATCATCGCCGCTTCGCCGCGCGCAGGCGGCGCCCGGCGGGAGGAAGGGAGTGTGCTTGGCGCGCTCGGCGGCATGCTCGACGGAGACCGCTGATGCGCGCCGCTCGGTACTCGGCCGCGGCGAGCCTCTGGGTCGCGCTCGCTTCTCCACTGCCGGCGCAGGTCTCCTTCGATACCGTCACCGTTCGCGTGCAACCGGTCTCGGGCAACGTGTACATGCTGGTCGGCAGCGGTGGGAACATCGGGCTCATCATCGGTGATGACGGGGCGTTCATCGTAGATGACCAGTTCGCTCCGCTGACCGACAAGATCCGCGCGGCGATCGCGACCGTGACCGACAAGCCGGTAAGGTTCGTGGTGAATACTCACTGGCACGGCGACCACACCGGAGGGAACGAACGGTGGGGCACCGCGGGGAGCGTGATCATCGCGCAAGAGAACGTACGCAAGCGCATGAGCGTGCCACAGACGCGCAACGGCCGCACCACACCCGCATCGGCACCCAAGGCGCTTCCGGTCGTCACGTTCAGCGATTCGGTCACAATGCATCTCAACGGCGACTCGGTGCGCGTGGTTCACGTGCGCAATGCGCACACCGACGGGGACGCGCTCATCTACTATACGAAGGCCAACGTCCTCCACATGGGGGATACCTTCTTCCGCGGTGCGTATCCGTTCATCGACAGCGCAACTGGTGGCCATGTCGACGGCATCATCGACGCCGCTGACCAGGCCCTCGGCATGATCCGGGACGATACCAAAATCATTCCCGGACACGGACCGCTATCGACAAAAGCCGATCTGCAGGCATATCGCCGAGTCGTCGCGACCGTCCGCGATCGCGTGAAGGTTCTCGTGCAACAGGGCAAGTCGCTCACCGACGTCGCGGCGACCAAACCCACCGCCGAGTTCGACGCCACCTATGGCAAGGGCTTCATCAACCCGGATGCCTTCCTGGACGGTGTGTTTCGTGACATGGTGGCGAAATATCGGAGGTAGGTCCTGCCCTCCCGTCTCATGCCCAAGCAGCAGTCCATCAACCCCGCCACCGGCGACCTCGTTTTCGAGATCGAAGAGCACACCGATGCCGAGCTGGAATCCCGCCTGGCGGCGGCAGCGCAGGCCTTTCCGCCTTGGCGCGATCAGCCGGGGAGCGTGCGAGTCGCGGTCCTGCGTCGCGCGGCCGAGCTACTGGAGCAGGAGCGTGAGACTTTCGGGCGACTCATGACGCAGGAGATGGGGAAGACCCTTCCCTCGGCCATCGCTGAAGCCGAGAAATGTGCGGCGGGGTGTCGGCACTACGCGGACCACGGCGCCGCGTACCTCATGGCCGAATCCGTCGTCGACACATCGGACGAAGAGGGCCACGTCCGGTACGAGCCGTTAGGCACCGTGCTCGCCGTCATGCCGTGGAACTTTCCCTTCTGGCAGGTGATCCGATTCGCGGCGCCCGCCCTGGCCGCCGGCAATACTGCGGTGCTCAAGCACGCGTCCAACGTTCCGCGATGTGCGATCGCGCTCGAGGATCTCTTTCGCCGCGCCGGGGCGCCCGCCGGCGTGTTCCAGACGCTGCTGATCGGATCGCCGCGTGTTGGCGGCGTCATTGCCGATGCGCGGGTGCACGCCGTGACTCTGACCGGGAGCGAATCCGCCGGCCGCTCGGTCGCCGAAAGCGCCGGGCGGCACCTCAAGAAGGTGGTGCTCGAGCTGGGCGGCAGCGACCCCTTCATCGTTTGCGCGCGCGCCGACCTCCCGCGCGCCGCGCACACCGCCGTGGCCGCCCGGTGCATCAACAACGGCCAGTCGTGCATCGCTGCCAAGCGCTTCATTGTGGTGGAGGCGGTAGCCGACGCGTTCATCGACGCCTTCACGTCGCGCATGGCCGCGCTGCGCGTGGGCGACCCGCGGGAGCCGGGCATCGATCTCGGGCCGCTGGCCACTCGCGCCATCCGCGACGAGTTGCACCGGCAGGTGACAGCCAGCATCGCCGCTGGCGCCAGGCTCACGTTAGGCGGTCAGCCCATCGCTGGTCCGGGCAACTATTACGCGCCGACGGTGCTGACCAGCATTCCGGCCGAGGCGCCGGCCTTCACCGAAGAACTGTTTGGTCCGGTCGCCTCGCTGTTCCGCGTTCCCGACCTCGCCGCGGCCCTCGACGTCGCCAACGCGACCCGATTCGGCCTGGGCGCCGCGGTGTGGACGCGCGACGAACGCGAGGCGCGCCAGGCCTCCGCCGCACTCCAGAGTGGGACGGTCTTCGTGAACGGCATGGTCGCGTCCGATCCCCGCTTCCCCTTCGGCGGCGTCAAGGCGTCCGGGCATGGACGCGAGCTCGGCGTGTGGGGACTGCACGAGTTCGTGAACGTGAAGACGGTGAGACGCTGGCGATAGGCGTTGGGCGATGGGCGATCGTGCGCGCGGACGTACCGATTGCGTGACCGCCTGACCGGCTATCGCCTATTGCCTCTCACCCCAGCACCCGTGCCCACCACGAATCACTCCGCCGCTGTTCGCGATCGCGTTCGGCCAGAAGCTCGCGCCATGCTGCCCGCATCGCGGTGCCGTCCGCGAAGCGGTCAGCGGGATCGGGGGAGAATCCTCGTTCGAGAAACGCCGCCACCGGCGCTGGGAGGATCGAGGCGTCGTACCTGCCACCCAGCTGCTGCGCCAGGATCGAGTGAGGATCGTGGCCGTCGAACGGCAGGAGCCCCGTCAACACGAAGTAGACGATCGCGGCAGCGGCAAAGCAGTCCACGCCGGGACCTTGGGCTTCACCCAACAACTGCTCCGGTGCGGCGAAAGCCGGCGTCCCGGTGCCTCCCGACTTTTCTCCCTCACCCCTGGCAATCCCGAAATCGGTGATGCGCCACCGGCGATACCGGTCGATCAGGATGTTCTCCGGCTTGAGGTCGCGGTGCACGATGCCGACCGCATGGGCGGCGGCAAGGGCGTCGAGCACGCCGTCCATCTGGGTAGCGATGCTCTCGAAGGAACGGGCGCCGGCGCGGGCGAGGAGGTCGGCCACCGAGCCGCTTTCGGCCAGCTCCATCGTGTACCACGCCACCTCGCCACGCGCATCCCAGTCGAAGATGGGGATGATCGCCGGATGGGCGAGTTGCGCGGCCAGACGTGCCTCACGTCGGAAGCGCCCGACCGCGCGCTCGTCCTCCGCCACGTGCGGATGCAGCATCTTGAGGGCCACTTCGCGTTCCAGCGAGAGGTCGCGTACGCGCCAGACGCTCCCGAACGTTCCCTTGCCCAGGAAGCCTAACACGTCGTAGTCGTCGCCGACGGCCCAGCGCAAGCGGCCCTCGTCGGTGAGCGCGCTGGGGATGCTCGGCATCGAGGAAAACACGGAGCGGGACCCTGTGACTCGCTCCAGCGCGCGCAGCATGAAGGACAATGTGCGGTGCCGCTGTGCAGGGTCGGGACGCAGGGCATGTTCGATGATGGCGCTCAGGCCCTGCGGACATTCCGGTCGCAGCAGCGCGAGTGGCGGAATGTCGCCGGCGGGCGGCAGCTCACCGGCAATGGCATAGAACACCGACGCCGCGAGCTGCCATTGATCCGACGCGGGCGTCGGGGTCCAGTCGGCCCCTTCCCACTCCGGCGCCATCGGCGTCCATCGCACATCGGGCGTGAGACCCGGTGGAATCTCCGCGCGGTTTACGGCCCAGGCCCACCCTAACGTCCAGATGCGCCCGGACGGCGCGGCCCAGATGACTTCCGGCGAGACGCCGCCATGCGCCGAGCCCTGGTCATGCACGTAGACGAGCATCGACCCCACGGCGCGCAGGACCCGCACGGCGTTGGGAATGTCTTCCGGCCCCGTGCGGCGGACCCGCGCGCCGATGGCCTCGGCCGAGATCCAGCGGCGCAGGTATCCGGGACCGCGCTTGCTCTGCGGATGGGGCGCCCAGTAGTGGTACGTCGTCGGAATCGACGGGTGATTCCGATGCGCCAGGGCCCGTGCCTCCGCCGCCAGCCAGCGCACGTGAGTAGGGTCGGGCGCCGACACCAGCGAGAGCGACCTGCCTAACGCATCACGCACCTCCTGAAAATGCCGGTGCTCCATGTGCACGCCTTCGCTTCCCCACGCCCAGTCGGGCGGGAGCTCCCAGTTCTGCAGGTGCACCGGGAGCTCGTACGACACGCGGTTCGGTGGGTCCGACCAGGGCGTCGCGCGGACGGCCCCTGCGCCGCCAGATGGTGTCATCATCGACATGCGGTGAAAATTGCCATCATCCGTGGGCCGCGACCAGCGCGATCGTCACTCTTGTACCGCGTGTGTCACGCCGATCGATGCGAATGCGCCCACCCCAGGATTCGACGAGCCGCTTGGTGATGGCCAGACCCAGCCCGCTTCCGCTGGTTCGCGCGGAGAAGTGCGGCTCGAAGACCCGAGGCACCAGCTCCGCGGGGATGCCGTCTCCGTCGTCATCGACCGTGATGCTCGCCCATGCGTCAGACCTCGCCGCGTGCACGGTGACGCGCGTAGCGTTCGCCAGGCGGGCGTTCTCGAGCACGTTGAGCATCACTTCCCGCAGCTCACCCTCACGCGTCTGCGCATGCAATTCGTCCGGTGCCGAAATCTCCCATGTAATTCCGCTGTCCCCCATGCGTTCGAGCTCTACGACATCCCGCAGCACAGCGGAGACATTCACGCTGGACACCCCGCGTGCATCGCCCGGACGCAGCCCGAATCTCGCGAACGATCGCGCAATCTCGTCGAGACGATCGATCTCCTCCAGGATACGCTCGACGTTGGTCTCGAGAATCGAGCCGAAGTCACTGCGCGCGTCCGCGTGCGCCCGCCGGACGTGCTGCACGCCAAGGCGAATCGGTGTGAGTGGATTCTTTATTTCATGGGCAACCTGGCGCGCCATCTCTCCCCACGCGAACACGCGCTGCGCCCTGGCCAGGTCGGTCACATCGTCGAGGGTGAGGACCGCCCCGCCGTCACCTCGCGAGAGTCTCGTCAGGCGCACCTGCAGCTGCCGCCCGCGAAGCTGCAGGGCGAACGCATCCTCGTCGTCGACCCCGTCGAGGAAGGCACGGACACGGTCGACGACCCCGGGATCCCCAACCCGGTGCAGCGACTCGCCAGCCGCAAGCCCGACGCCCAGGATGCGTTCCGCCTGGGGGTTCGCCAGCACCACGCGGGCCTGCAGGTCCAGGGCAATCACACCGGTGGCGACATCGCGCAGGACGGCCTCGGTGCGACGGCGCGCGGCGTCCAGCGCCAGGCGCGAATCGCTCAGATCCACGGCCATCCGGCGGAACGTCCCATAGACCGGGCGGAACTCGCTCAGGGGCTCCCGCCCTAACGAGGGAAGGTCCCGCGCACCCCCCGCCACGTCCGAGGCCGCGCGCCGCAGCGCAGCAATCGGACTGGCGAACATGCGGGCGGCGAGACCGCTGAGCCACAACGCGATCAACGTCCCCACGACCATCGACACGACGAGGAGCGCCAGCACGTCGCGCTGCTGGCGCTCCAGCGTGAGCTCGCTGCGTCGCGCCGGCGCGGCGAGTACCGACCCGTCGCCGAGGACACGGTATCCCAGCAGCGTCGGCACCGCACCCACGGAAATGCGCCGGTTGGTCGTCTCCTCCAGGCCGAACAGGACATCCTCCCCGGCCACGGGGTCGAGGAACTGGCCGATCGGGGCCAGTTCTGCGTACAGCGGGTCGCTGACGCCCGTCAGGACACCATTGCGATACCAGAAGAGCGGTGCCTGGAGGCGATCTGCTTCACTTCTCAAGTCGAGCTCGTTCCGTACGCGCACGGCACGCAACGTTTCCTGCACGAGCAGCGACCGGGACACCACGTCTTCGCTCCGCAGCCGGTTCAACGTCCAGATCGCGAAAGCGACGGCAGGCAGCGCAAACGCGCCGAACAGCGCCAGGGTGAGGCGAGCGCGATAGCTGCTCCTCCAGCGCGACACTCGGCCCCGCAGCCAGCGGAGCATCGCGCGATCGGAAAGCGCTGCCAGGAGCCACAACGCTCCGAAGATCACGAGATTCAGCGTGATCAGCAGGGTGCCTCGCGCGAAGAGCGCATCCAGCGCGCGCAACTCGACCTCGACGTGTGCGTGCAGATTGCCTAACACCGCCTCGAGGAGCCAGTCTCCGTGCAACTCGTCGCCGCGTCGCACCCACTCTTCCTTGGAGATCGGACGAATCGCATCGCCCGCGGACACGGACAGCCGATACGGGGGCTCGACCGCCGTCGGCACGTCGAGACCGAGCAGTGCCGCAAACGGGTCTTCCGCGATCAGCTGGCTCCGTGGCGCCACGACGGCTGTGAAGGTTCTTCCGGAGTCGAGTGGCGCCGCGAGCACCAGCTGTACGCCCTGGGACGATCCGAACTGGCGGAGGACCGGCACATCCAAGGAATCCGCCTCGTGCACCACAGCTCGCTCGCCCTCGGCGCGGCGGCGCAGGTCGGCGATGACCAGCTCGGCGTCCGGCTCTTCAGCCACGCGACGCGGGGGCCACACCGCGAGCTCGACGGGGTTGCCGGCAGCGGCCAGTTCCGACTGCACATAGAGGCGCAGCAGATCGGCCGTGGTCCGCGGTGCCGATTCCTCCCGAACGCGGAACATCAACCGCTCGAGCAACCCCTCTATTTCCGGATCTGCCACGGCAAGCCCGGCCACGTCACGCTCCGCGAGCTCGACGCGTTTTCTCGTCACCGACCCCCAGACCAGCGTGCTCGCGCCGCAAGCGGCCACGAACGCCACGTGCAGCGTCAGCCCGCGTGATCGGCGCGCAAACACCACGGCGGCGGTCGCCGCGATCCAGAGCAGCACATACCATTCGGGGAATCGTCCGGGTGACTGCCACACCACCGGCGCCAGGAATGCGGCGATCGCCGCCACCGCCGATCCCAGCACCGCGCCATGACGCAGGAACCCACCCCGTCTCGAAACGCCTGCCGCCCACACGCCACACAGGAGCGTGCCTGCCGCCGCCAGGAAAAGCGCGACCTCCCACGCGATCCACAGGGTCGGCGGCGCGCCGCGGGGCGGCAGCGTCAGCCCCCTCGCCAGGTGCCGGACCAGGAACGGACCTAACGAGACACAGAGCAGTGCCACGGGAATCGTCGCCCATGCCGGCGGGCGCCACCCGCGTTTCCGCACAAAGGCAAACACGGCGAGGCACGCGAGGGCGCCAGTCATCGCCAGCGCCCCGGCGCTGGCGGTCCATGGACCCCCCGCCGCCGAGTAGTAGTAGCCGGGGTTGAACACCCTGGCCACGTTGGACAACGAATTGAGCGGCGCTACTCCAACAATCGACAGCGCCACACCAAGGGTCGCCAGACGCCCCGTCAGGCCCGTGGTGTGCCGCCACACGAGCGCCATCCCCACGAAGATCACGGCCGCCAGCAATCCCAGCACAACCACGCGCGATCGCTCCTCGAGACGCAGTCGCACGGCGCCACTGCTCGACAGTGCCGGTCGCAACCACAGCACGTCTTGCGAGCCAGCGTGCAGGGGGACGGCGCTGTCCATTGGCGTCGACGAAACATCGACCCGATCGAACTCCAGATCGCGCGATATCACACTCAGGAACGATCGCGACAGACGATCCGCGGGCGCCTCGGCGTGGACGGTGCGCATTGCGATCGCAGTGCGATCCCCCGCGGTTGCCTTTGCGTACGCCACGACGTAGAACCCGCCGCGCACCACGCCCACGCTATCGGACATCGCGCCGAGGGGAAGCCTCACGATGCCCGCCCACGCCAGAGGCAGGCTGTCAGCCAGCACAACCGCGGCTGCTTCACCACGTGCCGCTGTGGGTAGAAGCGGCTCCAGTCCTGTCACGGGTGAGCCTGCGGCGATCGACGGTGCGCTGACGAGTCGCGACGCCGATCGCTGGAGCTCGGGTATGACATCGGCACTCGCGGCGGAAAGCCTGGCGAGCGATTCGTCCGATGGCGTGGCGCGACCGGTATCGGTGGCCGCGGCAAGAACGCGCCAGGCATTCCACGAGACGGCCGACATCGCGAGACTGAGTGCGAGCATCGAGATCCACGTGCCGCGAGGACGAGCACCGCGCGCCAGCAGCAGCGCGCTCACCGTGGCGAGCGTCGTCGACACGAGATATGGTACCGACCAGGTGCGAACAAACAGTGCAGCACCGATACACGCGGCGCCCACCAGCGCGAGACTCGCTCGCTCGCGACCGCTGAATCCGCTCGCCATCATGGCTACACCGAACCTAACGCCGCTTCGCATCAAGGAACTGCTGCCTCGCGAGATTGCGGACACGCTCCGTCGGGATCCGCGACTCCTCGTCCCCGTGGGGACCTGTGAACCACACGGGCCTCACCTTCCTCTCGGCTGTGACACGATTATCTGCGATCACCTGGTCGACGACCTGTCCGCTGAGCTGCGGATTCTCCGGGCACCCACGGTCGAGTTCGGAGTCAACACCCCTCGCGACGAAGTCACGCCCGGCGGTGCCGGGCTCCGGCGAAAGACGTTGCTGCGTGCGCTCAACGACCTCATCGATGCATGGGAAGCAGGTGGAGTTCGCGAGTTCGTGCTCGTAACCGCCCACGGACACGAGGGCCACGTCGAGGCCCTGTCGACGGTAATCACCAAGGTTGCGCGCGTGCAGGTCGTGGACATCCTGGGAGTGGTGATGCCTGAAGCTACCGATAGCCCCCACGGCGCCCTCCATGGCGATGAAATCGACACCTCGCTCATGCTGTTCCTGTGCCCGAACCTGGTGGAAATGACTCGCGCCGAGGACTTCGCCTTTCGAGGCCGGGGATCGCGAATCCGTCGCGCCACTCTGAAGGTCCCCAGGGGATCGTCGGGGTCAATCGGTCGGCCGTCGCTGGCCTCCGCACAGAAGGGCGAAGCTATCTATAAGCGAGTGAAGAAGTTAGTCCGTGACAAGATCCTCTTGGCGCCCCCGGACGAGGAGGAGTAGCGTGACAGCTGGGGTCCAGAACGGGTCTGTAGCTCCAGTGTACTATTTGAGTGATATGAATCGACTCCTCTCAAGGGTCCCCATCCTTCTCGTCGCCGGCTCAGCCGGGGTCGTCCACGCGCAAGGCGTCCGCGTCATGGACCGCGGGAGCTTTACGATCACGGTCGGCGGACAGCGCGCCGGTCGTGAGGACTTCACGGTCAGTGGGACACCTGGGGCCAGCGGGATGGAGTACCTGTCCAAGGCCACCGTGGTTTTCGGCGACAAGCGGCTCAACCCGTCTCTTTGGACGGATTCGTCGGGCGCTCCTTCTCGCTACACCATCGAGGTGAAGGGAACGAGCGGTGCGACGGAACGGTGGATGGGCGGCATCACTCGTGGCAGGGTCCGCGCAAGCATCAGCAGCGAGCGCGGTCCCTCTGAGCGCGAGTACGTCGTGGCTGATGGGGCCGTTATTCTGGATGACGACGTCTTTCACCAGTATTTCTTTGTCGTTCTTCGGGCGGACAAACCGGCCATCCCTATTGTAATCCCCCGACGTAACGCCCAGATCGTCCTGAAAGCCTCGCTGACCGGGAGCGAGCGGCTTACGATCGGAACGGCTGTGGTCGAGGCGCGGCACTTCGTGTTCACCGAGCCATCCGGGGACGTGCGCGAGGTGTGGGTCGACTCGGGCAACCGGGTTCTGAGGGTTTCGATTCCGTCACGGAAGCTCGTCGCGACTCGCGACGACCCACCAAGCGCGTAGCCAGCCCAAGGAAGGTGTCAGGAGGCCCCTCCGCGCCCGATGCGCGGGGGGCGCCTTTGCTATTTTTCTCCCTGAAACTGTGGTCTTGGGCATCCCGTACTGCCCGCAGCGTGCTTTCCTCCTCGCCACATCCCGTTATGCGACGACTCGTCCTCGTAGCCGTGTCTCTGGCCACGGTTACCTCACTCGGCGGCGCCCAGACTACCGGGCCGACGCTCACGCTGGAAGAGGCGGTGCAGATCGCCGCCCGGAACAACCCCACCTACCTCCAGTCCACCACTGGCCGATCGCGCGCCGGTGCGGCGCTGCGAAGCTCCTATGGAAACCTGATTCCATCTATCCGCACCTCGTTTGCGTCCGGCTTTCGTGAGGGACGGCAGCAGTTCTTCGCCGGACAGGCCTTCGGCTCGACGTCGGACGTGCTCTCGTCCAGCGCCGACGTGGGCGTCGACGTGACCTACAGCCGTGCGAGCTTTCTCGCGGTCAAGCAGCAACGGGCCAACCTCGACGCGTCCGAAGCCGACGTGACCAGCTCGGCGGCCACGCTGCGCTCGAACGTGATAACGCAGTATCTCAACGTGCTGCAGGCGCAGGCGCGCGCGGCCTTTCAGGATACGTTGCTCGTGAGCACGCAGGCGCAGCTCGAGCTCGCGCGCGCCAGGCAGCAGGTGGGCGCCGCCTCCACGCTCGATGTGCGCCGCGCCGAAGTGGCCGTCGGACAGCAGCAGGTCGCCAAGCTCCGCGAACAGAACACGGCCGAGCTGGAGAAGCTGCGCCTGTTTCAGCAGATGGGCGTCGAGCAACCCGCTGATGTGCGCCTGACGAGCAACTTCGGCATCGAAGAGCCCAGGGTTCAGCTGCAGGAGACGCTGGACATGGCGCGTCGCCAGAACCCCGCGCTTCTCGCCCTCCACTCGCGGCAGCGCGCGGCGGATGTCGGCGTGTCGTCCGCCAGGTCCGGCTACCTGCCCAGCATCTCGCTGAGCACCGGAATCTCCGGTTTCTCCCAGCAGCTCACGGACATCAACGGACAGATCGCGCAAGCGCAGGGCTCGACCCTTTCGAGCCGCGCTTCCTGTTTCACCACGGACTCCATCCGTCGCGGGGCGGGACTCTCCAGCATCGCGTCGCGCTGCAACAGTTTCGTCTTCACGGCGGAACAGGAGCAACTGCTCCGCGACAGCAATTCGCAGTTCCCATTCAGCTTTACCCGGAGTCCGCTCGATTTCCGCGTCTCCGTGTCGCTGCCAATCTTTGATGGGTTCCAGCGGGAACAGCGCGTGCAGGAGGCGCAGGCAACGCGCAATGATGCGCGCTACCGCCTGCGGCAGCAGGAGCTGCAACTGACGGCCGATGTCACCTCGTCGTTCCGCAATTTGACGACGGCCTATCAGACCGTGCGTCTGCAGGAGCAGAATGCGCAGACCGCCCGTGAGGCTCTGGCCCTGGCGCAGGAACGGTTTCGGGTCGGCGCCAACACCTTTGTGGACGTCACGCAGGCGCGCAGTGACTATGAACGCGCCGAAACCGATCGTATCAACGCGATCTACGATTTTCACAAGGCGTTTGCCGCGCTCGAGGGCGCGGTGGGACGTCCGCTTCGCTAACCGAGGACATACATGAGCAAGCGTATGAGGTGGTCCCTGATCGGTCTCGGCGTGGTGGCGGTGGGTGCCGTTGTGGCAACCACGGCGGCCAAGCGGGGCAACAAGGGGGTCGAAGTCCGGGTGGAGACGGTGGAGCCGCGTGACCTGGTGGCCTCGGTTACCGCATCGGGCCAGGTGCAGCCGCGCACGAAGGTCGATGTGGCCGCCGACATCTCGGGCCGCATCGTGCGCCTGCGCGTAAAAGAGGGCGACCTCGTGAAGCGCGGTCAGTTCCTGCTGGAAATCGATCCGCAGGAGTACGTCGCGGCGGTGCAGCGGAGCGAGGCAGGACTCTCGGCCTCCCGCGCGCAGTCGGCTCAGGCCAGGGCGAATCTCCTGCAGGCCCAGCGGAACTACGATCGCTCGCTGGAGATCCAGAAGACCAACGCGCAGCTCGTTGCGGCGGAGCAGCTCGAGCAGCTCAAGACGACGGTGGAAGTCAATCAGGCGCTCTTCGAGTCGTCGGAACATAACGTGGCCCAGTCGGTCGCCGCGCTGCAGGACGCCAGGAGCAAGCTCTCCAAGACCACGATCCTCGCGCCGATGAGCGGGCGCGTCACTCGCCTCGTGGTGGAAGAGGGTGAAACCGCCGTGCCGGGAACGTTCAACAAGGATGCCGCGACGTTGCTCACGATCTCCGACATGAGTGTGTTGGAAACCAAGGTCAAGGTTGACGAGACCGACGTGTCGCGAATCGCGCTCGGTGACTCGGCCCTGGTGCAGATCGACGCGTTCCCGGACACGACGTTCCAGGGGAAGGTCGTCGAGATCTCCAACAGTTCAGTGCGGGCGGCGGCCGCCACCGGTTCCACCGATCAGGCCATCGATTACGAGGTCACGATTCAGTTGCTCAACCCGCCAGCGGACACCCGTCCTGATTTTTCCACGACGGCGAAGGTCGTGACCGACATGCGCACCAGGTCGTTGTCGATTCCGATCATTGCGCTGACGGTCCGGGAAAACGAGGACATCACCCCGGGTGATACGGCCGTGCCGGTGGGACGTTCGCCGCAGAAGGAAGTGGGCAAGAAAGACGTTGAAGGAGTGTTCGTGGTCGGCACAGACAACAAGGTGACCTTCCGCCCCGTAAAGGTAGGGATCGCTGGTGACCGCTTCTTCGAGGTCATCACTGGTCTCAAACAGGGCGAGCGCATCGTGGGCGGCACCTATCAAGCCATTCGCGAGTTGAAGGACGGCGACCTGGTGCGCGAAGCCAAGGACGAGAAGAAGCCCCAGACCCCGGCGAAATCGTGAGCGACCACTCAGGCACCAACCCGCTGACCACCACCGGCGAACACTCGCTGAGCACGACGGCCGAACGCCGCGCCATCGTACAGAGCGCGGGAGTCACGCCAAGTCGTGACTGGGTGATCGTGACCCGCGGTCTCAAACGCGAATACGACATGGGAGGCGAAATCGTGCGGGCCCTCCGCGGTGTCGACGTCGCGATCCGGCGAAACGAGTATGTCGCGATCATGGGTCCGTCAGGGTCTGGCAAGTCGACCCTGATGAACCTCGTCGGATGTCTGGATACACCGACCGCTGGCGAATACTGGCTCAACGGCCTGCTCGTCTCCAAGATGAGCGACGACGAGCTGGCACGCGTGCGCAACAAGGAGATCGGGTTTGTCTTCCAGACTTTCAACCTGCTCCCACGCGCGACAGCCTTGCATAACGTGGAGTTGCCACTGGTCTACGCCGGAATTCCGTCGGACGAACGGAAACGCAAGGCGAAGGCGGCGCTGGAATCGGTGCAGCTCGAACACCGCATGTCGCACAAGCCGAACGAGCTCTCGGGCGGTCAGCGTCAGCGCGTGGCCATCGCCCGGGCGTTGGTGAACAGCCCTTCGATTCTGCTGGCCGACGAACCGACGGGTAACCTGGACTCTCAGACGTCGACCGAGATCATGAAGGTGTTCGAGGATCTGGCCAACAACGGGCAGACGGTGATCATGGTCACGCACGAAGCCGACATCGCCGCGCATGCCCGTCGCGTGGTAGTGCTCCGTGACGGCGTGATCGCCAGCGATGACCGCCGGTCGGCCTTCAGGGAGCAGATGGGACTCTAAGCCGATAGGCGGTGGGGGGCGATGATCGCGCGGGTCGAGGTGTGTGGGACTTGCCACGCGTCTGCGAAACGCGAACGATGCCACCGACCGCGAGGGAGCGCCGACGCGCTCCCTTTGTCTTGCCGAGTGTCTGTTCGGCCACGCCTCGACGCGCACCTTGTTCCCTCTGGGTTTAGGCAGCACTAAATATTAGATACGCGTGGCATCAAATCATCCCCCTTGCCATGCCGCGTCCTTGTGAAAAGCTTCACAAGGTCCATCCCATGACCTTCTCCGACGTCCTCGCCACTGCCTTCGGGCAAATCAGCGCCAACAAGCTGCGATCGTTCTTTACGCTCCTGGGCATCATCGTTTCCGTCACCTTCCTCGTCGCGGTGCTGGCCATAATCCAGGGGATGAACTCCTATGTAAAGGAGAACGTCGCCGGAGCCATGATCGGGTCCAACAGCTTTCAGGTGCGACGCACCCCCATCAACATCACGGGTTTTGTGGACGACCAGCTCGAACGCATGGCGCGCTGGCCCGTCATCTCCAAGTCCGACGCGGCTGCGGTCGAGGAAGCGGTCCCGGACGCCGAAGCCGTATCGTTGCAGAGCGGATGGCCCACCCCACAAGCAGATGTCGGCTGGCGCGATCGCACCGCCGGCGATGCGCTCATTTTCGGCGTCACCGCTCCCTTTCAGGTCGTGCAGGACTACCGAATCGATGCGGGACGTCCTCTGACCGACATCGACGTCGTGGAGCGCCGCAGTGTCGTGGTGCTCGGTGGCGAGCTCGCGGAAACCCTGTTCGAGAGCGTCAGCCCCGTGGGGCAGGAAGTCCGCATCCTCGGCGAGAGGTTTTCCGTGGTTGGTGTGAACGCCAGAAAGGGGAGCGTGCTCGGGCAGTCGTTCGACGGATTCGTTCTCATGCCGATCACGCGCTTCGAGATGCTCTACGGGCGCCGCAATACCACCACGGTCTCGGTCAAGGTCAGCACGGCGGGGGAGATGGCACCGACGATGGCGCGGGTCGAGGAAGCCATGCGGATCGCTCGGCGCCTGCGTCCCGGTCAGGACAACAACTTCATGCTCGAGACC
>JBQTIW010000089.1:0-20814 GCA_052387735.1 Gemmatimonadaceae bacterium | reverse complement strand
TCGAGCTGCCGGCGCGTCCACTCGATGCGGTTGATAGCCGAGGCCGCCGAATCGTGATCGACGCGAATCTTCTGGAGCATGGCCACCTGATCGGCGATCTCGGCTTCCGTTCCCTCGGAGTTCGGGTCTTTGCGCACGACCAGTGGCTGGCTCGCCGTGCGGCCGTCCACCTCGAGGGTCACGGTGTAGGTGCCCGGGGCGAGGCGAATGCTCATCCCGTTGTTCACCTGGCGGACACGTTGCGGTCCCATGTCCACCCAGTCGGCGTACAGCGGCGTGGTCCGCAGGCGGACGGGCATGGAGTTGTTGTCTTCCAAATCCCAGTACACGCGATTGATCCCCTGGTTGCGCGTGCCGGTCAGCGTTCGCACGGTCTTCCCGGCGGCGTCGGCGATACGGACGCCGACGTTCCCCTGCGGCACCCTGCCTAACCAGTAGTTGATGGATGCGCCGTATTGCGGATTGGTCCCCGCCGTCATGTCGTTGGACATGGCAAACGGCGATGTGCGCTGGATGAACCGGTAGGCATCCCGCGGTTTGAACAAGTGGGACGGGGCCGCGGCCACGGCCGGCGTGAGCTGCTGCAGCGGGGTCAGATCGTCCATGATCCAGTAGCCGCGGCCGTACGTCCCGACGACCAGGTCGTTGAAGTGCGGCTGCACCTTGAGATCGTACATCGGCGACGGCGGCATGTTGTTGATCAGCGGCTGCCAGTTGTCCCCGTCATCGAGCGAGAGGTAGATGCGGTTCTCGGTGCCCATGTAGAGCAAGCCGGGACGCACCGGGTCTTCCTGGATGCTGCGCGTGAAGCTCAGCGGATGGGCCGGCACGCCCTTCGTGATCAGCTTCCAGGTGCGGCCGAAGTCCTCCGTGCGATAGGCATAGGGGGCGAAGTCTCCCACCTCGTGCCCTTCAATGACCACATACGCTTTGCCGGCGCTCCATTTTGACGCATCGATGCCGCGAACCACGCCGTCCTTGGGCGCACCGGGGAGGTTGGCCGTCACGTCGGTCCAGTTGGCACCGTTGTCGCGGCTCACATGGACTTTGCCGTCGTTGGACCCGACGTAGAACACGCCACGCTGTGCCGGCGACTCGTCGAACGCGTAGATGACGCAACAGTACTCGACCCCGATGTTGTCCGGCGTCAGCCCCCCCGAAATCCTCTGCCGGTTCTTGTCATTGGTGGTGAGGTCCGGCGAGATGACCTGCCAGCTCTGGCCGCCGTTGGTCGTGCGATGCACGTGCTGGCTGGTCACGAACAACGTGTTGTTGTCATGGGGTGAGATGAGCAGCGGGAACGTCCACTGAAAGCGGTACTTCAGGCTCTCGGCGGGCCATCCGCCGGTGCTCTGCGGCCAGACTTCCACGTTGCGGAACTGTCGGTTCTTCTCGTTGAACTTCACAACGATGCCGCCCCGGGCGCCGGACCCCGATGCGCTCGACCACACGATGTTCGGATCCTTTGGATCGGGTGTGGCAAAACCGCTCTCGCCGCCGCCCACGGAATGCCAGTCGCCGCGTGCAATGCCGCCGCCGTAGAGGGAGTTGCTCGGCCCCCGAGTGGAAGGCCCGTCTTGCCGATTCCCCATCACGTTGTAGGGAATCGCGTTGTCCACGGTCACATGGTACATCTGGGCGATCGGCAGCTGAACGCGATGCCACGTTTCGCCCCGGTTGACCGAGATGGAAACGCCACCATCGTTGCCGACGATCATCCGGTTGCCGTTCCGAGGATCGAACCAGAGGTCGTGATTGTCGCCGCCTGGGCTGCGCCGCCCTCCCATCATCGCGTACGAGACGCCGCCGTCGGTCGTGCGCGCGAACCCTGCCGTCAGGAAATACGCCTCATCGGGATCGTCAGGCGTCACCCGGCACTGGTTGTAGTACGCTGTGCGTCCGCCAAGATCGCGACTGTAGTTCACCACACGCCACGTGGCGCCCGCGTTGTCGGAGCGCCACAGCTCGCCGTTCTCCGTTTCGCGGCCCTTCCACGGCACGCCGTCGCCGGTCTCGATCAGCGCGTAGACGCGACGTGAGTCGGACGGAGTCATACACACGTCAACCTTGCCTACCGGGAGCCGGGGCAGGCCGTTGCCCGTGAGCTTCGTCCAGGTGTCGCCCCCGTCGCGGGATGCGTAAATGCCGCCGCTCTCGCCACCGCTTTCCCGGCCCCAGGTGTTCACCGAGACGTTCCACATGCCCGCGAAGAGAATGCGCGGGTTGTTGGGATCCATGGCCAGGCTCGAGGCGCCCGTGTTCTGGTCGACGAACAGAACCTGCTCCCACGTCTTCCCGCCGTCCCTGGTCCGGTAGATCCCGCGCTCGCGCTGTGGTGCGTGGGCGTGACCTAACGAGGCGATGTAGACAAGGTCGGGATTGGTCGGATGGATGACGACCCGACTGACGCGGCCCGTCGCACGAAGTCCCATGTTGGTCCACGTCTTCCCCGCATCCGTGGACCTGTAGACGCCATCGCCGACCGACACGTTCGACCGAATGTGGGGTTCCCCTGTTCCCACCCACACGATGTTCGGATCGGAGTTCGACACCGCCAGCGCGCCGGCCGCATGCGACTCTTGCTGATCGAAGACGGGCTCCCAGATCGTGCCACCATCGGTGGTTTTCCAGATGCCACCCGTCGCGGCGCCCACGTAGTACGTCAGTGGGTCGCCGACCACACCCGCGACCGCCGAAATCCGGTTGCCGACCGGCCCGATGTGGCGGAACGTCAGAGGGCGCAACGCATCGCTTGTAACTTGCTGCGCGCCCAGGCTGACCGAGCCGACACTGAGCCCAAGAAATGCCGAAAAGCGGCACAGGTGGAAAACGTGAGCTGTTGACATGGTTGCTTGCTCCGTGTCGCGCGAACGGGAAGGTTGGACTCGGCCGCTCAAGCAGATCGTCCGCGGAGAATAGGCGGCCGAGCGAAGCGGGCGGCAAGAGAGAACAGCGTACGTGTATCGGGTAGGCGTGGGAGCGCGAGGGTGACGTCAGGGAACCGTGTCCGGCGCGATGCTGAGCCCCAGTCCCACGGAGTTTGATCGGATGCGCTCGTCGAACGAAAGGAGCGTGATCCCTCCGAGTGCCTCGCTGAAGAGCGCGGCCGTCGAGAGATGCACTGCGTCGAGCGTGCGAACCGGCTCCACAGGAAAGCGAGCCCTGGCCCGGCTCAGCACACGATCCGACAGCTCGTGCACGTCCCACGTGGACTCGGCTACGTCGAGCAAGCGGAGCGCGGCGAGTTCCTGCGCGACCGTCAGGCGCCTGAGCGCGCGCGCACGCGCGAGCCCGCGCGCACACTCAACCGCCGTGAGCGACGACGCCACCACACGCTCGGCGTCGTTCAGAACGCGCCGGACAATGCCCTGACTGGGCTCTCCGAGGAGCCAGGAGAGCACAGCGCTCGATTCCGCATAGACGATCACCGTTCGTCGCGATCTTCGGTGATGAGCGCGCGCGCGGAACCTGCGGGGCTCCGAAGGGGCGACGCTTCGTAGGGTTCTTGCGCCCGCTCGGCCAGCCGAAGCACGCCCTCGGCCGCCATGCGCCCGAGCGCCCGCTCCACCCGGGATTGCGTCCAGGCAGTCGCGCCGGGACCGCGCAGTTCGGCCACAACGCGTCCCCGATCGGTGACGAGCACGATCTCGCCTCCCTGCACGTCTCGCAGGATCCGACTGAGATGTGCCTTGAGCTCCCGGACTCCGACCGTTCTGATGGACATGAAACCAAATGTAGTCACATGTGACTACATGGAAAAGAGACGAACGCAAGTTCCCTGGGACCCGCAGGGCCACACCGGCGTACCGCGCAAACGACGTCATCTCGCAGGGCCGAAATTGATCCTGCGCAATGAAATGGTTGCGCGTTTCCCGGCGACGTCGCGAACTTCCGACAATGGCTCACGCTGCACCAGCTCGCGTTTTCGACCTTGACGCCGCGCTCGCGCGGCTCGGCCACAGCGAGTTTCGACCCGGCCAGCGCGAAGCGGTCGAAACGATTATCGCGCAGCGCCGGCTCCTCCTCATCGCCCCGACGGGCGGTGGGAAGAGCCTGATCTACCAGCTCCCCGCCACGATCCTCGGCGGCACCACGCTGGTGATTTCGCCGCTCGTTTCCCTGATGCACGACCAGGTCGCCGCGCTCACGGCGCGCGGCGTTGCGGCGACGTTCCTGGCCGCGACCCTCAGCTCGGACGAGGTGCGTCGCCGCATGGGCGCGCTGGCACGAGGGGAATTCTCGCTCGCGTACGTGGCGCCGGAACGCCTCGCCTTTCCCGGCTTTCGCGGACTCGCGCGCGATCTCGACTGCCCGCTGCTCGCCGTCGACGAAGCGCATTGCATCTCGGAGTGGGGGCACGACTTCCGGCCCGAGTACCTGCAGATCGGCGATCTGGTGTCGGACCTGCACACCGCGCGTGTGCTTGCCTGCACGGCGACCGCGACGCCCGTGGTGCGCGACGAGATCATCGAGCGCCTCGGTCTCCCTGGCGACACACCGCAGCTGATCAGAGGGTTTGCGCGACCAAACCTGGGCCTGCGGGTGCGCGACATTCGCACGGCCGCCGAGTGTGCACGCGTGGTCGACACGACGCTGCGCGAGGCCATCGGCTCGCCGGGGACCGCACGAGGATCCGCCATCGTCTACGCGCCGACTCGCGCGCGAACCGAAGACGAGTGCGCGCGCCTGTCCGGCGCCGGCTGGCGCGCCGCGGCCTACCATGCCGGTCTGGATGGGACCGTGCGCGAACGCGCGCAGCAGCAGTTCCGGGACGGTGCACTCGAGGTGATCGTGGCCACGAATGCTTTTGGCATGGGGATCGACCGTGCCGACGTGCGCGCCGTCATTCACCTATCACCGCCGGGATCGATCGAGGCGTACTACCAGGAAGTCGGGAGAGCCGGCCGCGATGGCGACGACGCGATTGGCGTCCTGTGCACGAGTCCGTCCGATCTGCCGCTCCGGCGCCGCCTGCTGGAGATGCCTAACGAAGGTCAGGTGCCGGATCCGAATCGCGTGCAGCACCGGTGGTCGCTCTTTCTCGAACTGATGCGATGGGCCGAGGGCGGCACGTGCCGGCACGATGCGATCCTGCGGTACTTTGGTGATGAAGCCGAAACGCTCGCCGGCTGCGGCCGGTGTGATACGTGCACCGCGCTCGATGAACCCACGCCGGAGGCTGCCGAAGCCACCGCCATGATTGTGCGAAAGGCGCTGAGCGCCGTGGCGCGTGTGCATCAGCGGTTCGGACTACACGCGGCGGTGAAGCTTCTTGCCGGCAGCGCGGATCCACGCCTCGAGCGCTCCGGGCTCCACGAAACCAAGACGTTCGGCGCGCTGACAGGGAGAAACGAGGAGTGGATCCTCCGGGTCCTGCGACGTTGCGTGTCGGCGGGATGGGTGGACTTCACAACGGGCGATCGGCCGATGGTGCTGCTGACTCCGGCCGGCAAGGCGGTGCTGTTCGCGACGGGGCCGGTACGGCTACTGCTTCCCGAGGAAGCGTCGGGACAGTCACGACCTCGACGGGGCGTCGGGTCGAGCGGACGCCTCCGCGAGCGCGCGACCGCCCCGACGTTGTCGCACGAGGATGCCGCACTCTTCGAAGCGCTGCGTTCACGCCGGCTCGAGCTCGCGCGCGCCGAGCGGGTGCCACCGTACGTGGTGGCGAGCGATCGCACGCTGCGTGAGCTTGCCGAGCTGCGCCCCCGCTCACTCTCGCAACTCGAGGGGATCTATGGCATCGGGCCAGCGAAGGCGGCCCGCTACGGACACCAGCTGCTTGCGGTCGTGCGCGGCGGGTCATTCTCGGGCTGACGGCCGAGCGCATGCAGCCGAAGCCGAGTGAGGACAACGCAATGATCGAGTCCTTCCGCGCGACCGTGCATGAAGCGGCGCGGGAGTTTCGCCGCGTCGCTCGGATACCTCATGGAGGACTACGTGGTTCACCTGCGGCATCACCTTGCCCAGATCCGCGCGCGGCTCGGGCTCGCCGGGCCATGACGTGCGTTAGGCGGCTGCGGCTGCTGGTGGTGTCTTGTCGGCCGGCGCCGCGCGCGCCAATTTCGAGCGGTGGCGGCGTCAGGGCGTCTGCAGTTGGTCCCTGTCTGCCTTACCTGGAGCCCACACCACGGCGGTCTTCAGGTACAGGAGCGGCCCGTCCCGGAACCAGGAGCAACATGTCCCGGAGAGTCCTTGCCATTGGTTCTGTCGTCACCATCTCGCTGGCGATGACGACCGGCTGCTATTCCTACACCCACGTGCCACTCGGAGAGGTGGAGCCGGGCGAGTCGGTGCGCATGAGACTATCTGCGGTTGGAGTGGACCGGCTGAGGAGTGGCGAAGACTCGAACGCACGGCTGCTCAAGGGTTTTGCCGTCACCGGGAAGGTGTCGCGACTCGGCGGCGACAGCGTGTTGCTCGCAGTCCCGACCACCGTGCTGGAAGCGAACGTGCGTCCACGGACGGTTGAGCATGGCCTCACCGTTCTGCGCTCGGAGGTTCAGCAGGTGGAGCTGCGTCGTCTCGATCGCACGCGCACTACGTGGGCGAGCGTAGCCCTCGGCGTCGCGACGGTCACGGTGGTGTATCTGGTGGTGGAGCGGGGTGGCCGATCCTCAGGCTCGATTCCGAATCCGACATCGCCGCCGGAAGCACGGATTCCGCTGGGGATCCGGCTGAGGTTTCCGTAGTCAGGAAGGCAACCGGAGAGCTGGGAGCGGAGCGCCGGGAAGGACACGACAGCTCACATCGCTCCCCCCGCATTCCCGCTCCCGCTCTGTGCTATGGTATCGTCGTGGTATCCGCCAGCTTGCGCAGGATTTCCTCGTAGTACGGTTTTTCCCGAAGGCTGGCGCGGGATCCCGGGAAGTAGACGAGGCTCAGCGTAGCGCCGAAATCGTTCATGTCCGTGAGCACGATCGCCACGCGCTGGTCGTTGGACAGGCGGGTGTTGTCGATCATGGGAGTACTGAAGAAGCCTAACGGGAAGTCCACGGTGTTGCGGCTGGCGGCGGTCGTGGAGACTCCAGGCTGCTGCGGCGTCGCGATCTCCAGCCCCACCCTGAGCTCGCGGCGCTCCTTGTCGACCCCCGTGATGGTCACGCGGAACCGACGATTGATGCCGTCCAGCGCGAGTTCCACATCCTCCAGCTGCTCCGTCCTGGTACCGGCGATCAAGCTGTCGTTCAGGAGGACGGTGAAGTCGAACCGCTGGCCTCCCGCCTCCAGCACGATCATCTGCTTGCGCGTGACCTCGCGGGCGAGCTCGCTCAAGCGCGCTTCGTAGTTGCGCCGATCGTCGCTCGACAGCGACGACCGGCCGATCTCGCGCCTGATGTGCTCAAAGAGGGGCACGAGATTCAGGGCCTCGTGAAAATTCTGCGCCAGCAGCTCCATCTTGAGCAGCTTCGTTTCGAGCGATGTCGACTGCGCGTCGAAAAAGGAGCCGATGATCGACTGGAACATTTCCTTGCGGAGTGTGGCTTCGGACTCCTCGCGTCGCGTCATCAACTCCGAATAGAGGCGCAGCTTGGCCTCATTGCTCTGCTGGCGCTCCAGGGTCCGCGACCCGAACAGGCCGAGGCTCGCCACCGCCAGCGCGGTGAGCAGGCCGCCTAACGGCGATATCAGGATCTGCAGCCGGTCCCAGAAATCCTTGTGGTCGCGAGTCCGGACCTCCAGGTCGGCATTGCCCTTGTCATCGCCATTGCCACCCACAGATCAGACTCGCTTGAGGACGTGCACGCCGTCCTTGAGCTCGAGCACCAGGCGGTAGCGCGACGGCTTGTCGAACACGACCACATCGACAGATGACGTCTTACCCTCATGTGTGACGCTGAACACACATCTCCCGCTGGCCTTCGACGCCAGGCGGAAAGAGCCCGCGGCGTCGGTTTTTCCCTTGACCGTGTCGGGGCCGCAGACGAGCTGTACCGGCGCCTCCGCGAGGTACGTCTCGCCCACCCGCACATCTCCGAAAATCTCTCCGATCGGGATCGGCGCCGCGAGGAGGGCGGCGCTCAGCAGAACGCGGAACATCTGGGTCCTCCCTGGAGCTCAGTCGCCTGACAATCTAGCGGCTGAGGGTACCGCGGTCGAAGGGTGCTGTGCCGCGGAGACGCCGGACTCCAGCCGCGCATAACGCCGTCCAAGCCAGATCGTGAGGACCAGCCACGCCGCCGACAACGGGACCATCGAGAAGGCAAGTCCGTAGAGTCCCAGCCCGAAGATCGCCATCCACGCGTACGACCACGCGCCGACCTGATCGCCGAGTCGGTACACGGTAGTGTCGCTGAAGTTCTTGGCCTTGTACTTGTCCGTGCGCGGCAGCACGGTGAACAGCGCCTCTCGCCCCGGGCGCTGAATGGCGAAGTTGCTGGCGCGGCGCACGACCTGGAACACGACCAGCACACCGAGAACGGGTGCGATGGACATGATGCCGAAGCCGACCATCGTCACCACGGGCAGGAACGCCAGGGCGAAGCCGACCCCGAACCACTTCATCACTCGTCCGGTCAGGACCAGCTGGGCGACGAGGGTGAGCCCGTTGACCGCGACATCGAGCGACCCAATCACACGCGGGCGCCTCACGGACTCGTCGCCGAACGTGCGCGACACGATGTCCGCTTGCTGGAAGTACAGGAACGTCGACGAGATGGTGTAGAACAGGATCAGGGAGGCGATGCCCAACAGGTACGGTGACGAGGCGATGTGTTTGATGCCGTCCAGGACACCGCCGCCGATCACCTCGTCGGAACTGCTCCCCGATGCCCTCGGCAGTTTCTCGCCTGCCGCGGCGCCAGCGGCCACGGTCCCCTCATCCGCCGCGCGCAGCCCGGCTTCGGCCTTGTCGAGCACCTTCGCGGCACGCACGGCAAGCTCGAGGATCAGGGCCGAGGCCAGCATCAGGTTGAGTGGTCCCACCACGCCGACCAGCGCCGTCGTGATAGTCGAGCCGGAGATGGCGCCGAGCGTGCCGCCCACCGCGACGATGCCGAAGAGCCGCTTCCCCTGGCCCGGGCGAAAGATGTCGGTGATCAGCGACCAGAAAACGGAGACCACAAACAGATTGAAGACGCTGGTCCAGATGAAGAACACGCGCCCCACCCAGACGCTCTGCGATGCGTCCACCGTACGGAACACGACATAGAAAATGACCAGATTCGCGATGAAGAACCGATACGCCAGCGAGATGAACTCATGTCGCGGCAGTCTGGACACGAGTGACGTGTACAACGGATGTACCGCCAGCATCCCCACCATCGTGCCGGTGAACAACCAGGCGAGATTCTCCGCACCGCTCGCTGCGCCGATGTCGTCACGGATGGGGCGCAGCACGTAGTAGGCGGCCAGGACCAGAAAGTAGTACGCGGACGCCCACAGCAGCACGGCGCCCTCACCTGATCTGGCACCTACGGCATCACGCAGTCGCGCGGTCAGGCCAGCTGCTGGGGTCATCTATCGGGACGAGTGGACGGAGTGGACGCGTGGAGGAGGCGGGTCTCTCAGCGCCCGCGGGGGGGCGGAGGGGGGAGGGCATCCACCAGCTCGATCATGCGCTTGCGGGTTGCTTCGTTAGGCAGCCGGCCGATGCCGCCGCCGATGTTGTCCAGCATGTTCTTCGCCTGACTGGTGGCCGGGGTCACGGCCGTGACCGCCGGATGTGCGATGATGAACTTGAGGAAGAACTGCGCCCACGTCGACGCGTCGAAGTCCTTGGACCACTCGGGAAGCTCCTTGCCGGCCGCGCGCCGGAACAGACTCGTTCGGCCGAACGGAACGTACACGAGCACGCCGACCTTTCGCTCGATGGCCAGTGGCAGGATCTTCTCCTCGACGCCGCGGTTGTCCACCGCGTAATCGACGCCGATGAAGTCCAGTGGCTCGTTGCGCATGATCTGTTCGAGCTGGCCGTACTGTGAGTCACTCGTGGTCGTGACCCCGATGTAGCGCACTCGGCCCTCCCTCTTGAGCTCTCGGAGCATCCCCAACTGGGTCGGGACATCGCCCAGGTTGTGCACGTTGATGCAGTCGACCTTCGGCTTCTTGATGTATTCGAACGACTTCTCGATCTGGGCCCGCGCGGCGGCGGGGTCGGCTGTGCCTGACCCTCGACCAGCGACGTTGACCTTGGTCGCCCAGAAGATCTTGTCCGCGACCCCCAGCTCATTGACGATGTTGCCGGCGACCTGCTCCGACGCACCGTAACTCGGCGCCGTGTCGAACACCGACGCGCCCTTATCGACCATCGCCTGAAAGACGGCCTTGAGGGCACTGACTTCCTCGCCCCGGGCGACCTGCGAAAACGTGGCCGAGCTTCCGAGCCCAATCACTGGAAGCATCTCACCCGACGATGGAATCGCGCGGCGGATGAGTTGGCCCTGCTGCAGCGCCTGCAGCAGGCGGGGCGTGAGTCCAAGCGTGGCGCCAACACCGGCGGTGATTCCGATCCATTCGCGTCGATTGACCATCGTGCCCTCCTGGCAGGTCCCCTGTGCGACTTCGTCCGGGATACTACGCCAGGGTCGCGGCGTTCGCTGTGTGCGGTGCGCGTCGCGATGTTCCGCCGGCACCGGACGCGCGAGATGTCGGCGCTCTCGATGATGGGCCGCGATGCACCGTGCTTCGCCACGTGTAAGATCGCCCGGCCCAGCTGGTCCGTGGTCGTGACATACCCTAACGCATCGACGCAGTGGGAGGGGGCAGGCGGTCGGCCGAGGGCACTGTCTGACGATACATCCAGGCGCCGGGTGCGCACCGGCGCGGAGCAAATCAAAGGGCCGGCGACGGAAGGATCTCCGCCGCCGGCCCTTCGCTTTGCATCCCTAGAAGTTCGGGTTGGTCTCCTTCTCCGACAGCGGCGTGGTGAAGCAGAGATCGCGTCCTGTCATGTCCTCGGCGGTCCCTGGCCGGTTGAGCGCAGCCCAGCGGCGGAAGTCGCCCAGGCGCCGTCCCTCGAGCCACAGTTCGATGCCACGCTCGCGCTTGAGGGCGGTCCACGCTTCTGTGGCGTTGGTCGCCGTCCAGGGCGCCAGCGTGAGCGCAATGCGACGACCGTTGATCAGCGTCATGGCACCGGGCACGTCACCGGCCACGAGCTTTGCCTCGGCTTCGATCAGGCGCATCTCCCAGCCGCTCGACAGGTTGATGGGCGACGTCGCCAGCGCGTGCTTGGTCTGGAAATACCAGCGCACACGTCCGAGGTTGCCGACGGCCGCATCACCGACGAGCTGTGTGGCGCTGCTGTCGAACGGTACTCTCGGGTCTCGCGTGGTCTTGCGGTAGGTCTCGTAGAACGTGTTCCACACCGTGTGGGCGCGGTACGGCTGGTTAGCCGACGCCCAGTGGATGCGGTTTTGCTGATCGAGATCGGTGGTGTAATACGGCATCCGATAGACGAAGGCATTGGCGACCGCGGCCGCATCGGTCGCGGCGCCGGCGAGGTTGTTCCGCAGCAGTCGCACCGACGCGCGACCGGCGGTCGCAGCCGAGACGAGATTCGCGTTGGTCGCCGCCTGTGCCACGGTAATTGCTTCGGTGAAGCTCGCTTCGGCGCGCTCCAGATAGATCGTGTAGGGTTCCTTGGGGCCGCCGTTGATCACGCCGTCACAGAAGTTCCCGCCAAGGTGGCGGTTGGCGTAGCCGGACCAAACGAGAGCTTGCGCCAAGGTCACGCTGTTGCCGGCGGCCGCGCCGAGGATCCGCTTGACCCGCGCCACGCCGTCCTCGGCGGTCCAGCGGGCGCGCTGGGAAAGATTCCAGTGCACGTTCACGTCGTCTTCCAGCAGCTTGCCCGCTTGCTGCTGCGGTGTGATGCCAAACGAGCCGGTGGATCCCGCGGGGTGGATCTCTCGCGCGACCGCCGCGCCGGTGTATGCCACCCAGTTCAGCCCTTCAGCCAGGTCGCGACCGGCTCCGTTCACCACGGCGGCGAGCGCATTCCGGTCATCCAATGAAGCCGCCTGAATGGGCCCCGGGTTGATCACATCCAGCTCGCATGCGGAGAGGAGGACGACGAGGCCGACAGGCGCCAGACGGGCGCTGCGGATGATCGTTCGGGAAATCGTCATGGTCATTGGCGTGTTCCTCAGAACGAGATGCGAAGTGACGACAGGAATACCGCTGGCGCCGGAATGTGCTCGTTGAGGCCACGCACCGTGGAGTTGAACCCGTCGTTGTTCGACATCTCCGGATCGAAGAGTGGCATCCCGTCGTTGTGTCTGAAAATGTTCTGTGCGGAGAAGACGAGAGAGCTGCTCACCGTCCGCGGGATCAGACGACCGAGCGGAATCGTGAGCGTGATGTCGCGGACCTTGAAGAAGTCGGCCGGGAAGATGAACATGTCCGAGCGTGCGTTGGCCGGGACGCACATCAGGGTCTCCTTGACCGTGCGGGGTTGGTTGGCTGCCACCTTCTTGTATGCGTCGAAACAGGTCGGCCAGAGGACGGATCGCGAGATGGCGTTGAACGACGATGATTCCTCGATGTAGGCACCCTTCTGATACTCTCCGCGGGCCGAGAGGGAAATGTTCTTCCAGGTGCGGATGGTCAGCGAACCGCCCAGGATCTGCGTGGGCTGGCTGGGCCCGAACGCGTAGTTGGACGAGGTGTCTGGCGCCACGCCCACGGCATCCGGGTTGCGAATGATCCGACCGCGAATGACCGGCGCGGGCTGACCCTCGATGACCCAACCCGAGGAGCCCACCGAGAAGGCCGGAGCGCCACCAAGGCTGACCACCTTGCTCTTGTTGGTGCTGATGTTGAGGCCCGCCGTGACGCCCAGCATCCGACCATCCCACAACGTGCCGGTGATGGCCGTTTCGATGCCCGACTTCTCCATCTCTCCGACGTTCTTGAGCGTGTTGTTGAGGAACCCATTCGTCGGGACCGACCGGACGCTGAACAGCGCATCGGTCGTCCTGGCTTTGAACCACGTGAAGTCGATGTTCAGCCGACCCGCGAAGATGCTCTCGTCGAATCCGAGTTCGAGCTCGGTCGTCCTCTCGGGGCCCAGGTCCGCGTTCCCGAAGTTGTTCGGACGAACCGCGGGCTGGCCGCCCCAGCCCACGGGGTTCCAGGTCTGCACCGCGGCGAATGCGCCAGGAGCGCGCCCCGCCGCACCGTAGGCCGCCCGCAGTTTCAGCGTGCCTAACGCCGGTCTCCAGAACCCCTCTTCGCTCACCACCCACGATCCGCTCACCTTCGGGTACGTCTGGAATCCGAAATCCTGTCCGAACGCGCTGTTGCCGTCGATGCGTGCGCCCACGGTGAGGAAGAACCGGTCCTTGAACCCGACGAGCGCCTGCCCGAATGCGCCCCCGGTAATCACACGCTGGCGGTTTTCGTCGGCGTTCTTGGCCGATCCGCTGGCCACCGTGGCGTCTACGGGTGCAGGGAGGTCCTGGCTGTAGCCGATCACGTCACTGACGAGGGAGTTCACGTACTGCGTTCCCGCCGACGCCTGGAGCTTGAGGCTGCTGCCGAAGGAGAAGTCGTAACTGTTCACCCAGTCGGTGCTGAGCGTGTTGTTGGCCCACCGCTGATTCTGGATGATGCCCAGCGGGGCGGCCGGAAAGCCGTACGGACGAATGTTGCGGTTCTCGACCGCGGCGCGGTCGTACCCGATGGTGAAACGGCTCGTGAAGTTGGGAATCGGCGTTGCGGTGACCGACGTGCCAAGGATCAGGCGGTCAATGCTGCTCCTGAGATACTGCTCGTAGACGCGCTTGATCGTGTCCGGATTGGCGCTGCCGAAGTAGTTCCGGTCCTGGCGGAAGGCGTTCAGCGTCACACCCTGTGCGTTGTTCCCGGCCGGGGTCTGGGACACCAGGTTCGTCGTGTATGCCGTACTCCAGCTCATCGCCACCTTGTTGAACGGCAGGAAATCGAGGTTCGTGCGCAGCTGATACTTCTTTTCGTCGTCGTTGGCGAGGACGCCTTGCGTGTTGTCGGCGCCGCCCGACACGAGGTAGCGGAAGCTCTCGCTCGGGCCGCCCGAGACCTGCGCCGTCATGCCGTACCGCTTGCCCTTGCGGACGAAGGGATCCATGTACAGGAGTGGCACCGAATCGGTGCCGAACTTCTGCAACTCGTTAAAGCCGGTGTTGAACTGGGTCTGCCACTTGGCGGCGCCCTGCGAGCCGCGCTTGGTGAAGATCTGGATCACGCCGGCCGCGGCATCGGTGCCGAAGAGCGTGGCGGCAGCGGCGCCCTTGACCACTTCGATCCGCTCGATGTCTTCGGGATTGATGTCGTTGATCGGGCTGCCGTACGCATTGGCGCCACGTTGTGTGGTGCCGAAAAAGATGCCGTTGCGCGGATACTCATCGCTGCGCGTGCGGACGCCATCCACATAGACGAGGGGCTGGTTCGTGAGGGCAACGCTCGTCGTGCCTCTCAGGCGAATGGCCGCTCCGCTCCCGGAGTTGCCTGTGCCACCGGCCACGGTGACGCCTGCCATCCGGCCCGTGAGCAGCTGAGACACGTTACTCGGGACCTCGGGCGCGTCGGCGATCTTCACCTGCCCAATGGAGTTCCCAACCTCGCGTTTGCGGGCGGAGCCGGCGGTGCCGGTCACGACCACTTCGTCGAGCGAGACGGGTGCAATGGTGACGATGAAATCGACCGTTGCCGCCGCGCCCGCGCTGACGACCGTACTCTTTTCCGTGGGTTGGTATCCCAGTCCGCGCACGCGAACCACGTGGGTTCCGGCCGGGACGCCGGCAAAGGTGTAGCGTCCGTCGGCACCGGTGGTTGCCCCCAGCCGGGACCCGACGATGAACACCTGCGCGCCGACCACCGGCGTTCCGGCGCTGGCGCTGCTGACGAGCCCCCGAACGCTGCCCGTGGTCGCCTGGGCAGCCATGGGAGGTGGCGAGGTCGCACCCAGAATCGCGAATGCGAGGCTGGCTGTTATCAGTTGACGGCAAGACGACATGGGTCCTCCGGGTGGTGATGGAACGGGCGGGAAGGGTGGTTCCATAGCGAGCAAAGGAGCACCCTCTTGACGCAAGCGTCAAGAAGCGAGGGGCCACACAGTACGCCCTCCGGGGCCGTCGGGTCGCTCCGGGGACGGCCGGAGGACTCCACCCGTCGCTGATCGACTAGCTCCGCGCCACCTCCTTCCAGCGCTTGTCCCACTCCCACAACCGGAGTTGGAGCTCCGGGCTCAGCGGGGCCCCCAGCTCGCGGAGCCAGTGGCAGATCTGGCCGCGGTGGTGGGCTTCATGCGTGATGGCGGCGCAGACCATCGCCACCACATCCGGACGGTAGTCGTGAACATGTCCCCCTTCGGCAACCGAGCGCTCGATGAGCGCTCTCATCGCCCGAGCGCTCCTGCCTAACGAAACACGCGCTTCGTCCTGCGTGATCGTGGCGCGCTCCAGGCGCTCGGGGGGCGGCGCCGACGTGTCCGACATCTTGAGCCGCATGCAGCGCACGTTGTGGATGTGCGCGAAGCTCGTGGCGATGTTGCGCCGGCTGGAGCTCGGGGGAAAGAGTCGCCAGACCCGGGGTTCGACCATGTCGAGCAGCACCTGATTGATGCGCTCGTTGGTGAGGAAGGCCTCGACGAGCGCTCGGCCGAGATCGACGGGTTGTCGGCGATCGCGCGGTGCAGCCGGCGCAGCAGCGGCGGGTGCCGGATCCGCGGCTGGATCTGCCGGTGCAGCCGGCGGGAGAGGGATGGCGCCCTTCTTCCGGGACTTAGCTTTTCTGGCGGTCACGGGTTAAGCAGCGTGGAGAATAGAGAATAGAGAATAGATTCTCCTTTCTCCAATCTCGAGCCCTGTGCACCGCAAACGCGCCCTCACATTCATCTTCCTCACCGTCCTGATCGATACGATCGGGTTTGGCATCGTCATTCCGGTGCTCCCCGACCTGATTGTCTCACTCACCCGAACCGATCTTGCGAGCGCGACGCGGCTGGGTGGGTGGCTGATCGTGACATTCGCCGCGCTTCAGTTCGTCTTTGGACCTGTGATGGGCAACCTCAGTGACCGGTTCGGACGGCGTCCTGTCATCCTCCTCTCGCTCGCCGCGTTCGGGCTCGATTACCTGCTGACGGGGTTTGCGCCAACAATCGGATGGCTGTTTCTGGGTCGGGCGATCGCCGGAATTGCGGGTGCGGTCCATGTCCCGACTACGGCGTACATCGCCGACATCACGCCGCCTGACGAGCGGGCCAAGAGCTTTGGCATGATCGGCGCGGCGTTCGGACTCGGCTTCATCCTGGGACCGGCGATCGGAGGACTGATCGGCGAGCTCGGCGTGCGAGCGCCGTTCCTCGCCTCGGCCGGCCTGGCGTTGGCGAACACGACCTATGGATGGTTTGTCCTGCCCGAGACATTGGCCCCTGACCGCCGGCGTCCTCTCGATCTCACGCGCGCGAATCCGGTCGGGACCTTCATGTCGCTGCGCAGGCATCGGGCGGTGCTTGCCGTGGCGGGGGCCATGTTCTTGTGGCAGCTGGCGCACCAGGTGTATCCCGGGACCTGGTCGTTCTTCGCCAAGCTGCGCTTCGGCTGGTCTCCTGGCGAGATCGGTGCCTCGCTCGCGTACGTGGGACTCACCATGGCGCTGGTACAGGGCGTTCTGACGGGGAGGATCGTACCGCGCATCGGCGAAACCCGCGCGGTGTTCGTGGGGCTCGCCGCGGGGACCGTGGCCTTCATCGGGAATGCGCTCGCCACCAAGGGGTGGATGGTCTACCCGGCCATGACGTTAGGCGCGTTGCAGGGTCTGACGTATCCCTCCATGAATGCCATCATGTCCCGATCGGTGGCCTCCAATGAGCAGGGCGAGCTGCAGGGTGGCGTGGCCAGCCTGTACAGCATCAGCGCGATCGTGGGGCCGTTCGTCATGACCCAGACATTGTCGCGATTCACCGCGGCGGATGCGCGTGTGTCCTTTGCGGGAGCGGCATTTGTCTTGGCCGCAGTGCTCGCGATGTCCTCGGCGGTCACGATGGCGCGTGGAATGAGGCACAGCGAGCCGAGAGACGGGGGACGGGATGCGGGAGCGGGGAATCGGCCGCAGCCGTCTGAAGCAGGCGTGCACTGAGCATCAGCGGGGCAGGGGATACAACGAACCGCTGACGCACCCGCCTAAGAGGTCGGCGCATTGGAAACGAACACTGCCTGACCCCTAGCGGTCCGACGCTCCGCGGCCGACAATGACGGTTCCCGAGGTGCTTCTGCGCAATGGCAGGCAGAGAAGGTCCCGCAGAATGAATCACCCCTGAAGAGAGAGGATCACATGCATCGGAGTGTTCTGTGCGCGGCAGCGCTCACCATTCTCAGTCTCGGGGCGGGCAGCGCCGCGACTGCGCAAGCGACGACGACGGGGGGGTTCACCCTGGGTTACATGGACATTGGTCCGACCATTGGCCTCGGCGGCATCGGGAGCGCGGGCGTGGCGTTTGGTGGCCGGATCGAGAAGGGCATCAAGGCGCTGCCCGACATGGGTGACGGCATGCTTGGGATCGAAGCGAGCATCGACATCTACAGCTACGACTACGTCGTCGGCCACTCGTTCCGCTATATCCCGATCGGGGTGACCGCGAACTACCACTTCAACGTCAAGAGCAACCGGAAGATCGATCCGTTTCTCGGGCTTGGATTGGGATACCTGACCGTGTCGACCAGTTTCGGTGGAACATACGGGAACGGCAGCGGGATCTATTTCATCGGCCGTGCGGGAGTCCGGTACTTCATGAAGGAGAGGTTGGCGCTCTACGCGGATGCCGGGGCAGGGGCGGCGACGCTGAACGCGGGAGTGACATTCGGGATCGGCGGGGGCAAGTAGTTAGGGGCCGATGTCGAGCGCACGCACCCGGCGGGACGTCGACGCCGGGTGCGTGTTGCGTTCCGGCCTTCCGTTACCTGGGAGCGCTAGCTGCGACCGGTTTGGGCAGGTACTGCTGCCGTTCGGCGCGGTATTTCGACGCCTTGTCCGGCTGACCTAACGAGTCGTACATGAGGGACAGGTCGAGTCGCGCGGCCTGCAGAAACCCGTTCCCCGGCTCGGTGATCCTGGTCACGATGCCGTGCCCGGCCAAGGTCTCTCGTTCGGCGTCCACCAGTTTCCCCTGGCGCATGAGCACACGTCCCAGCTTGATGCGGCCGATGCCCGTGTTCAGGTGATCGGGACCCTGCGTCGCCAGATAGATCGTGAGCGCTTCGCGGAACAGGGCCTCAGCCTTGGCGTACTCCTTCTCCTCCATGTAGACGCTGGCAAGATTGCCGCTGGCCACACCGACGCGGTAGTTCTGCCCCGGATACGCCGCGCGATAGATCTGTAGCGCGCGCAGGTAGGCGGCTTCGGCGGCTTTCGAGTTGCCTTGCGCCCCGGCGACGCCCGCCAGCGCGTTCAGCGTCGTGGCGACGCTTGGATGTGTGGGGCCGAGCACTCGCTCTCTGATCAGGAGGGCGTGATCGAGCACGGACTGTGCCTCGGCGTACTCCTTCTTGAACATCAGCAGTTGACCCAGGGCCGACAGATTGCCCGCGGTCTTGTAGTGATCGTCACCGTAAAACGCGCGCGTGATGTCGAGCCCTTCGCGGTAGTACTTCTCCGCCTCATCGTAGAGGCCACGCTGCTCCTTGGTCGCCCCCAGGTTGATCAGGTCTTCCGCCACGAGGGCATGACGGGCCCCGTTCAGACGCCGAGTGATGGCGAGGGCGCGAAGATTGAGAGAGTCGGCCGTGCTGTAGTTGCCGGCGTAGAAGTGGGCGTTGGCGAGCTCGGACAGCGCCAGCATCAACGCTGTGGTCTCCTTGCCCGACCGCTCGAGCTGCGCGAGCACGGAATCCATCACGGCAATGGCGGTTCGGTGCTCGCCGCGTTCGTTCAGTCCTTTGGCCCGCGTCATTCGAGCGTCTGCAATCACCTCATCACCGTCAGGGAGCGCGCGCTGCAGCGTGGCGAGGCCCTGTCGAAGCAGCGTGTCGGCCTCGACGTATCGCGCCTGCTCGACGCGGAGCGCACCGAGGGCGACCAGACTGCGGGCGGCGTCGGTGCTCGTGGCCCCGGCGAGTCGGCGCCGCTGCTCCAGGCCGATCCGCAGCAGCGAGTCGGCGCGCTCATAGCGGCCCAACTGCTGAAAGATCACGCCTAACGTGTTGTACAGGTCGGCCTGCGCCACCGGCTCCTCGTCCAGGCTTTGGGCCTCGCGAACGCCTTGATCGAGCAGGGTGACCACCCGCAGGCTGTCCGCCGGACCCGTCGTCTCGTCGCCACCCTGAAACAGGTTCGTCATGAAGCGCTGAATGCGCTGCGTCCGGACGGTCTCTGCCAACGCCGCATTGCGTGCCGCATTGAGCCGGAACGTGTAGAACGTCACGAGTCCGATGCCCACCATGGCAACCGCGGCCGTCGCGGTCAGCGTGCGCGCATTGCGCCGGGCGAACTTCTCCAGGCGATAACGCGCACTATCCGGCCGGGCGTCGAGGGGCTCGCCCTTCGTGAAATGGTCGATGTCCCGGATGAGGGCGTCGACCGAGCGATACCGTCGCTGGGGATCCTTGTGCATCGCCGTCAGGCAGAGCACGTCGAGATCGGCCCATTGCGCACGAGTCACGGTGACCGCCGTTCCCGCCGCTGCAGACGCCGCGGCGCGAATCGACGGACGTTCAGGATTCTGCTCGAGGATGATCGTCTCCGCCTGACCCGGTGTCTTGTCCGACAGGTCGTGCGGCAGCTGCCCGGTGAGCAGCTCGTACAGCATCACACCGAGGGAATAGACATCGGTATGAATGCCCACCCGTCCGCCGGCGATCTGTTCGGGAGCGGCATAGGCGGGCGTCATGAGCCGCAGACCGGTCCGCGTCGTATCGGTCGACCCCTCGAGCGTTTCCAGCTGCTTGGCGATGCCGAAGTCCAGCAACTTCACCGTGCCATCCTGCCTGACGAGGACGTTGGACGGCTTGAGGTCCCGATGGACGACGAGACTCTGATGCGCATGGAGCACCGCCTCGCCGACGTCACGTATGAGCCGCAAGCGCTCGCCGACACCGGCGCCTCGCGTGCGACAGTACTCGGAGAGCGGAACGCCTTCCACGTATTCCATCGCGATCCACGGCGTGCCGTCGGCGAGGGTGCCGGCGTCGAACAGTCGTGCGATGTTGGGATGATTGAGCTGCGCGAGCGTGCGCTGCTCTCCCAGAAAGCGTTCGCGACGCGCGGGAGAGAGCCACGCATCGCGCAGGATCTTGATGGCGGCCACGCTGCCAAGGTCTGCGCGCAGCGCGAGGTATACGACGCCCATGCCGCCCTCGCCCAGCGACCTGGTGAGGCGGTAGGGTCCGAAACTGTCGGAGGGGAGGGCCACGGTGTCCGCGTTGAGCATCGCGTGGGCGACGTGGGAAACATCCTTATCGAGCAACGTCTCCACGCCTGCATCACCATGGAGGAGCGCGCGCACCTCTTCGAGCAGGACGGTGTCGCCCGCACATTCCGCATCGAGCACCCGCGTACGTTCGTCCTCGGGCAGGTCGACGGTGCGGTGAAAGAGGTCCTGGATCCGTTCCCAGCGCTCGGTATTCATGGGAGCTCCTGCAGGCGGGCCGGCGCGAGGCCGATGACTAGCGACGACTGCGTAGTTCGGTGGCGAGCCAGGCCCGTGCCGCACGCCAGTCACGGAGGATGGTGGCTTCAGAGACTTGCAACAGCTCGGCGGTTTCCTTTATGTCGAGTCCCCCGAAGAAGCGGGCCTCGACCATCATTGCCTGCCGCGGACTCAGCGCGACGAGTTGCTGCAGGGCCTCATCGAGTGCCAGGAGCTAATCGGCGGCCGTCGTCGTCTCGCCCATCGAA
>JBQTIW010000088.1:0-5783 GCA_052387735.1 Gemmatimonadaceae bacterium | reverse complement strand
CCGTGCCCATTCTCCCGAGTGCGCCCACTCCGTCTAGCGTCGCCGCCGCCCCGTTCCTCGCCACCACGACCCCGGTTGGGCCGGTCTCCAGCTCCGCGGCCCCCCTCGCTGGCGTCGCGGTCCCGGCTGGCGCCGGGGCTGGGCGATTGAAATTCCTACCCCTCGACGAGATCGCCGCATGCGCCCAGCTCCATGACGCGGAGCCGCAGGTGGTGGCGATGGGGGCCAACTGCGTCGATCCGGCGCTCGTGGAGTCCATCGTCCGTGAGTTCGGGGCCGTGACCGGCAAGCCCATCATCGTGTATCCCAACTCCGGAGAGCGATGGAATGCGACGGCGCGCTGCTGGGAAGGAACGGCGGCGCGCTTTCCGGCGTTTGTGCCATCGTGGGTGGCTGCTGGAGCGTCGTGGATCGGTGGATGCTGCCGGACGACACCGGGCGACATCCGGGCGGTGCGTGCCACGCTGGATGACCTCCGTGCGCAGACCAGGTAGCCGCTCACTGTCGCCACACGCCCCACGTCAAGGGCCCCACCGCATCATCGGGGACTGCGAGGCCGGCCGCCTTGAGGGCGAGCTTGATCTGGCCGTGATGATACCCTTCGTGAAAGATCAGCAGCTGCACGAGGAGGATCGGGTGCGCGAACTCCCGGTCCATTCTTCGACCTGACTCCACGCGGCCCTTCACGGCAGCTCGCACGCAGCGGGCGCTCTCGGTCAGCATCGCCTCGATGCGTTGCGGGTCGGGCTCATTCACCCATTCCCTCTCGGGCACCTCGCCGGCGTGCTCGGGGGCATTCTCCAGGACGGAGATCATGCGCTCGTGATGCATGTGCGTGAACATCTCGGCGACGCTCGGACTCCCCTCCGTCGCCCGTGCCTCCAACCCACGCTCGGGCACCGCGCGAAGGAGGTTGACAAGGATGGTGTTGCTGCGGTCCCAGGAATCCAGCAAGGCCTCGAGGAGGCTTGGATGGGTGCTCGTCGACATGCCGCAGTTTGGCGGGAAGCGCGAGGCGAATGCAACGATGTGCATCGCGGTTCCCGGTCCGACTCTGGACGAGGGGGCGGGCGAGCGCGACCTTGCCCCCATGCGATCCTTGCCGCGTTGAGGTCATTTCGTGACCCCTGAGGCCGACCGCCTTGCGACCGCGCTTGGGGACCGCTACCGCGTCGAGCAGGAACTCGGTCGCGGCGGCATGGCTACCGTGTATCTCGCCGAGGACGCGCGGCATCGCCGTCGGGTGGCGCTCAAGGTCCTCCACCCCGAGCTCTCGGCTGTGCTCGGCCCCGAGCGATTCCTCAAGGAGATCGAGCTCACGGCGAGCCTGCAGCACCCGCACATCCTGCCACTCTTCGACTCAGGGGAAGCCGCGGGCCAGCTGTTCTACGTGATGCCGTTCGTGGAAGGGGAGACGCTTCGCGCGCGGCTCGATCGCGAGAAACTCCTGCCGGTCAACGACGCCTTGCAGCTCGCACGCGAGGTCGCGGACGCTCTGCAGTACGCTCACGGGCACGGCGTCATCCATCGGGACATCAAGCCCGAGAACATCCTGCTGCAGGGTGGCCACGCCCTCGTCGCCGACTTCGGCATCGCCCTCGCCGTGCAGCAGGCCGGTGGCTCGCGCATGACCCAGACCGGCCTTTCGTTAGGTACGCCACACTACATGAGCCCCGAGCAGGCCATGGGGGAGCGCACGATCGACGCGCGGAGTGACGTGTACGCGTTAGGCGCCGTCACGTACGAGATGCTCACCGGCGAGCCGCCGTTCACGGGCGCCACGGTGCAGCAGATCGTCGCGCGGGTGATGTCCGAGGAACCGCGAGCGCTCACGGCACAGCGCAAGGCGATCCCCGCCCACGTCGAGGAGGCCGTGCTCCACGCGCTCGAGAAGTTGCCGGCGGATCGCTTTGCCTCGGCCTCGCAGTTCCGTGCTGCGCTCGACGCGCACCAGACGGGGACGACGCGCCTCACGGCAGCGCGCGAGGCACCGCGCGGGAACCGCCTCGCGATCCCTGGCCTCGGAGCGATTGCCGGCATGAGCCTGCTGGCAGCTGCATGGGGGTGGATGCGTCCTGGTCCCGCGGCACCGGAGGTCGTGCGCTACCGCGTTGTCATCGATTCCGTGCCCGCCGTGAGGGACTGGCGCGGAGAGATCGCGATCTCACCCGATGGCTCGACCATCGTGCGGTCGGGCGGACCGGGGGGAACGCTACTCGTCAGGCGCCGCGACGAGATGGGATTCACTCCGCTGCCCGGTACGGAAGACGCCTCGTCGCCCTTCTTCTCGCCTGACGGGGCGCGCGTCGGCTTCACGGCCAACAACAAGCACCTGACCGTGCCGCTTGCGGGAGGGCCGAGCACGGTCCTCGTGGACTCGTTGCCGATTCACGAGGCGGCGCAGTGGGCACACGATGGGTTCCTGTATCGCAACGTCGCTGGGGCGGGAGGTTGGGTCATTGGCCGAAGCGAAGCACGGACAGGTGCGGTGCTGGAACAGCTGTCCGTGCTCGACACCGCGAGGGGCGAAATCACCCATGCGCTTCCCGAGCTGCTGCCTGACGGCAAGACCATGGTGTTTCACGTGTCCGACCGCAGTGGCAACCGGAAGATCGCCGCGACGGAGGTCGGCTCACGCACGCACACCATCCTCGTCGATGGCGTGCGCGCGCGCTACGCGCCGAACGGGCAACTGGTCTACACGACGGCGGATGGCAAACTGTGGGCAGCTGCCTTCGACTTGCGGAGCCGCACGCTTTCCGGCGACGCGCGCCTGGTCGCCGAGCGAATTCCCGGCACGGTCCTCGGCCCGGTGGACTTTGCCATCGCGGGAGACGGGACGCTGGCCTACTCGGTGGAAGACGCCGGGGCCCGACGCGAACTCGCCTGGGTCGACCGCGCCGGACGACGTGCTCCAGTCGATTCCACGTGGAAGGGTCAGTTCGCCAGCCCAAGCCTCTCCCCGGATGGGTCGCGGATCCTGGTTGCGATGAGCAATGGTCAGCAGACCCACCTCTGGATCAAGCCCACATCCGGTGGCTCCGCCACACGCCTGACCCACGAGCACCAGAGCAACATCGAGCCTGCGTGGAGCCCGGACGCACGATGGGTCAGCTACCTCGCCGGGCACGGCACGTCCAACACCGGCGATGTCTGGCGGCAGCCCTCGGACGGAAGCGGACGCGCCGAACGTCTCCTGAAGATGCCGCGTCCGGGGTCTGAACAGGGATGGATCCCGGGGTCCAATGCGATGCTGGTCCGTACGACCTCGTCCACCGATGGTGCGGGCGACATCCTCCTGATGGCCGCAGGCGACAGCGTCGCGAGGCCCATGCTCGCCTCGCCGTACAACGAGTACTCGCCCTCGGCGTCTCCGGACGGGCGATGGATCGCATTCGCGTCGAATGAGTCGGGGCGCTCAGAGGTCTACGTCGTGCCCGCGAGCGGTTCGACCGCATCCAGGTGGCCGGTCTCCAGCGGTGGTGGGGCCACCCCGCGCTGGTCACCGCGCGGCGACGAGATCTTCTACCTCGACCCGCGGTCGAACCTCGTGGCCGCCCGGGTCGTGACGCAGCCAAACTTCGCGGTGCAGGCGACGCGCGTGCTGTTCAGCGCCGCCGACTTCGTGCTCACCTCGATTTCGCGACGCAACTACGACGTGGCGCCCAACGGCCAGCGCTTCCTGATGGTGCAACGCGCCGATGGCGCGAAGAGCGGCGTGGTGGTCGTTGCGGAACATTTGTTCGACCGACGCATCGGATCCCCATCATCCCGTCCCCGATGACCGTCCGCATCACGCTGCTGGTCGGGCTGGGCGCCCTCGCCCTGTACTTCGCGGTCTCGTGGGCCCGCGCGGTGGCGCGCCGTCGCGCCGAGGGCGCGTTCGCCGGGGAGGTCCCGTCGCCCCCGCAGCTGGCCACCGGCTTCGTCACGAACTTCTTCGATACGCTGGGCATCGGGTCGTTTGCCACGACGACGACCGCGTACAAGATACTGCGGATGGTGCCTGACGAGCACATTCCGGGCACCATGATCGTCGGGCACGCGCTTCCGGTCGTGGCGCAGGCGCTGATCTTCATCGCGATCGTGCGGGTGGAAGCGACGGTCCTCCTCTCGCTCGTCCTCGCGACGATCGCGGGCGGGTGGCTGGGCGCGGGCATCGTGTCGAACCTTCCACGCCGCTCGATCCAGATCGGCATGGGCACGGCACTCTTCCTCGCCGCGACGTTCATGGTCATGAGCCAGGTCGGCCTGTTTCCTGGTGGTGGTACGGCCCTCGGGCTGCCTCCCGTGAAGTTGGCCATCGCCATCGCGGTGAATTTCGTGCTGGGAGCGCTCATCATGCTCGGCATCGGCAACTATGGCCCGTGCCTTATCCTGCTGAGCCTTCTCGGCATGGACCCACGAGCCGCGTTCCCGATCATGATGAGCGCGGGTGGAATGGTGGCGATGGTGGGGGGCCTGCGGTTCATGAAGACCGGGCGCTACGACCTGCGCGCGGCGCTTGGGCTTGCGATTGGCGGCATCCCAGCCGTGCTCCTCGCGGGACTCGTGGTGAAGTCGCTACCACTCGACGCGATCCGATGGCTGGTGGTGATCGTGGTGGTGTACGCGGCCGTCATGTTGCTTCGATCGGCCCTGACACGCACGACGGGGACCCGCATCCAGGCCTAGTTGACTGTAACACCTGAACGTTAAGCGACGCGAATGCGCCGCGTGGGATCGTTGTACTTCCATTTGATGGGCCGGGGATCGTCGTTGTAGTGTCGGATGTACTTCATGATGCGACGCGCCAGGTCCTTCGTTGACGTGAAGATGCCGCGATGAATGAGATCACGTTCGATCTTCGAGAACCAGAGTTCGACTTGATTCAGCCACGAGCTGTAGGTGGGCGTGAAGTGCAAGTGAACCCGCGGATGCTCGGCGAGAAACTCTTGGACGCGTTTCGTTTTATGCGCGGAGAGATTATCACAGATGATGTGGACCTCGAGCTTCCGCGGGACGCTGGTCAGCAAATCACTCAGGAAGGCTACGAATGCCTGACTCGTGTGCCGCTCCGTCGTCTGACCGAAAACACGACCGGATCGGGTATTCAGCGCCGCGTAGAGCGAGAGCGTGCCATGACGGACATACTCGAAGCCGTGCCGTTCGGCCCGGCCCGGCGAGAGGGGCAGTATCGGATCTTTGCGATCCAGCGCTTGGATCGCGGTTTTTTCATCGACACAGAAGACGACGGCATGCTGCGGCGGATGCAAATAGAGGCCGATGACGTCGGCGGCCTTCGTTTCGAACTCGGGATCGTTCGACGCCATGTAGCGCTCCATCCGATGCGGCTGAATCCCGTTCTTCTTCCAGACTCGCGCCACCGTCATATGTGGCACATCGAGTTTCTTGGCGAGGCGCCGCGTGCTCCAATGGGTAGACCCGTCCGTCGGGTTCTTCCGCGTCGCGTTCAAAATCCGCGCTTCCAGTTTCGGCGTCAGGACATCCGCAGGCCGGCCCGCATGTCGCACATACAATCCCGCGAGGCCATCCGCCAGAAATCGCTGCTTCCATTTACTGATGAAGGGTTCCGAGCGTGCGGTCCGCTCCACAACCTCCCGGTACGTTTTGCCCTCCGCGAGCAACAACAGCACGCGCGCAATCACCGCATCATGCGCACGCCCAGTCCGACTGCGGGTACGTCGCTCCAATTCGGTACGTTCCGCAGACGTGAGTGCGATTGGTTGGGTTTCCATGCCCGCCAATCTAATACTAAACACTTATCTGGTACAGACCACTAG
>JBQTIW010000087.1:0-46375 GCA_052387735.1 Gemmatimonadaceae bacterium | reverse complement strand
AAAAGATCGATGTTGATGCCCGCAGGGCCCTGCGAGCTTTGTGAATTTATACACAATGAGCCTGTTGTGTAGTGGTCCCGTTTGACTGTATCACAGCGTCGGTCTAGCTTCACCGGTCCATGCGCCTTCCCCGCCACCACCATCCTGCCCGCCATCTCCACGACCATCGGGGTCGCGGTGGGATTGGTACGCGGTAGAGGTCGCCCAGAGCTCACTGCGCCGGTTCTACGCCGCGGCCCGTCTCGATTGACGGGCCTTTTCTTTTCTCAGATGCTACGAATAGCACTCCCCAACAAAGGGCGCTTGGCCGAGGAGACGCGAGAGCTCTTTGGAGACGCAGGCTTGGAGATTCGCTCCGTGGGCGACCGCGCCCTGACGGCGACTCTGGGCGATGACTTTCAGGCGCTTTTTGTCCGAGCGCAGGACATTCCCGAGTTCGTGGCGGACGGCGCAGCTGATGCCGGGATAACGGGTTGGGACCTCGTCGCTGAGTCACAGCGCGAACTCGAGGCCTTGCTGGATCTGGGGTTCGGGAAGTGTCGCTTGGTTGTGGCGGTTCGCGAGGAATCTGCAATCAGCCAGCTCGAAGACGTGCCCCCCGGAGCCCGGGTCGCGACGGTGTTCCCACGGGTGACGGCCGCCTTCTTCGCGGGGCGAGCGCAGGATGTGGAGTTGGTGCCGGTAAGTGGCGCGGCCGAGGTGGCGCCGCACCTGGGGATCGCTGACGTGATCGTGGACCTGACCTCGACCGGTTCGACCCTGCGTGTGAACGGTCTTCGCGAGCTCGGCACAGTGCTTACCTCGACCGCACGGCTGATCGGGCGCCCCAGCCTTCTGCAAGGGCCAGATCCAAAGGGTGTCGCGTTGCGAGAGCTGACGACGGCGCTCGAGTCGGTCCTTCGTGCTCGCGGCCAGCGGTACCTGATGGCGAACGTTCCAAAGGGGGCGATGGAACAGGTCCGCGAAGTGCTACCTGGGCTCAACGGACCCACGGTCATTGATATCATGAATGGCGGGTCGTTCGTCGCTGTGCATGCGGTCGTGGCAGCGGGCAGCGTCTACCGGACCATCGCCGCACTCAAATCGTTAGGTGCCGAGGGCATTCTCGTGACGCGTATCGAGAGGTTGATGCCGTGAGTGCGACGACGCTGCGTTTTCGCGGTCCGCTGACGGCATTGGATGAATCGGATCGGCGCGCCTTGTTTGACCGGACGGTGGCGGACGACGATCTGCTGCGAGACACGGTGGGCGCGATCATCGACCTGGTGCGCCGGGAGGGAGACACGGCGCTCAAGGCGCTGGCCCGGGAGTATGACCACGCGAAGCTGACGGCCCTGGAGGTGCCGCACAGCCATTGGACCAGGGCCCTCCACGGATTGACCCCCGAACTCCGACGGGCGTTCGAACGGGCGGGGCGCAACATCGAAGCGGTGCACCGGGCGATGCTCCCCGCGGCGCTCGAGATGGAAGTAGAGCCTGGCATCGTCGTCGGGCGACGACCGGACCCGTTAGGCAGGGTCGGTGTGTATGCACCTGGCGGCAAGGCGTCGTACCCGAGCTCGGTGCTGATGGGAGCGATACCGGCGCGCGCCGCGGGGGTGAACGAGGTGATCGTGTGCTCGCCGCCCGACTCGTCAGGCAGGCCATCGGCTGGGGTACTGGCTGCCTGCGCGATAGCGGGCGTGGATCGGGTCTTTGCGGTGGGGGGCGCGGGCGCGATTGCCGCCATGGCATTCGGCACGACGTCGATTCCGCGGGTCGATCGCATCGTCGGCCCCGGCAACTCGTACGTAGCGATGGCCAAGGCGATGGTCTCGAATGTGGTGGCCATCGACTCGCCGGCCGGCCCCTCCGAGCTGCTGGTGCTGGCGGACGACACGGCCGATCCGGCGATTGTCGCCCGCGAGATGATCGCACAGGCAGAGCACGATGAGGCCTCGGGGGTCGTGGCGGTAACGCTGGGAGGGGAGCTGGCCGATCGGATCGAGGCATCGCTGATCGCGCAGGCAGCGGCGACCAGACGGTCTGACATCGTGAGGAAGGCGCTCGCCGCGCAGGGCGGCATCCTGGTGGCGGCGACGCGCGAGCAGGCAGCGGCATTCGCCACGATGTACGCCGCGGAGCACCTCCTGATCGCGATGCGCGACCCGGCGGGCATCACCAGAGCGGTTCGCAACGCGGGCACTGTGTGCGAGGGTACTTCGAGCTCTGTGGTGTTCGGCGACTACATGACGGGAGCGAATCATGTGCTGCCAACGGGAGGACTGGCACGGTCCTATTCGGGGCTCTCCACGTACGACTTCGTGCGGTGGACCTCGTATCAGCGAGTGAGCGTGGAAGGGGCGGCGTCTCTGGCGCCGGACGTTGCAGCATTGGCCGAAGCGGAGGGGTTGGACGGGCACGCCCGAGCCGCACGAGCGTGGGCCAGTGGAGGGGGCACATGAGTGTCTCCCGTTTTGCGCCGCGTGACGCCTACCGCGACATCCGCGCCTACGACCACGAGCACGCGGCGTGTGAGATCGAACTCGCGGACAACACGTCGGTGTTCGGCCCTCCGCCGAACGCCCTACGCGTGGTCGTGCAGGTACCCGCATCCGCGCTCGCGCGCTACCCCACGACCTACTCGCGGCCCCTTCGTGATGCGATCGCGCGCCACGTCGGTGTCTCGCCTGACGAGATCATGGTGGGTGCAGGTTCGGACGAGGTCATGAGCTGCGCGTTCAGGGCACTCGCGGATCCCGGGGCTCGCGTGGCCTTCATGGACCCCACGTTCGTCATGGCGCGGGTCTTCGCCGAAACGAACTCACTTGTGGCGGTGCCGGTGCCGCTGACCGCCGGTTTCGACGCCGACGCGGCAGCGATGCTCGCGACTCGAGCTGACATCATGTACCTCTGCACACCGAACAACCCGACCGGGACGTCGATCACGCCGTCGACGCTCGATCGCATGACAAGCGCGTCGGCGGGGGTAGTGATGGTGGACGAGGCCTACGCGGAGTTTGCAGGAACAAACCTCGCCGAGCAGGCGCCGTCGCGCGACGGCATGCTGGTATTACGAACGTTCTCGAAGGCGTTCGGACTGGCCGGACTGCGCGTGGGGTATGCGGTTGGCGCCCGGTCACTCATCGCGGAGCTGGAAAAGGCGCGTGGACCCTACGCCGTCACGGCCGTCAGTGAGCAGGCAGCGCTGGCCGCTCTGGACTTCGACGTTCCATGGGTGCTGGCGCGTGCGGCCGAGATTCGAGAAGTACGCGACTGGTTCGTGGGTGAGCTGCGCGCCGCGGGCTACGCGCCGCTACCGTCGGCTGCGAACTTCGTACTCGTTCCCGTGGCTGACTCGTCGATGGCGATGCGTGGTCTCCGCGAGCGTGGCATTCTCGTCCGGCCATTTCACGCGCTGGCGGGAATCGGTGCGGCGATCCGTATCTCCATCGCCCAGGCTTCTGTGATGTCGCGTGTGCGCGATGTCATGCGCGAGTGCGTCGCATGCGCGTGACGATTTTCGACTACGGAGTGGGGAACCTCCACTCGCTCGCGAAAGCGATCGTCGCCGCGGGCGTAGTGCCCGATATCGTCAAGGATCCCGCGGATGCGATGGCGAGCGACGCGCTCGTGTTGCCTGGCGTTGGCGCCTTCGCGCCAGCCGCGGAATGTTTCGCACGAGAGCGCGAGGCGTTGCGAGAAGGCATTCTCGGCGGCCTTCCCACACTCGGGATCTGTTTGGGGATGCAATTGCTCTTCGACACGAGTGATGAAGGGCCCGGTCAGGGACTCGGCGTTTTTTCTGGCCAGGTGACACGCCTGACAGCGGAGTCCGTGCCGCAGATGGGATGGAACTCCCTGGACGACATAGCTGACCCCCTGCTCCGCGTCAGCGGTCTGCGCGAGGTCTACTACGCACACTCGTACGCGTGTCGGCCGCGCGATCGGCGATCGGTTGTGGCGTGGAGCGAACATGAAGGCGATCGGTTTGCGGCCGTCGTCAGGCGGGGCAATGCCGTCGGCGTGCAGTTTCACCCTGAAAAGTCTTCCGCGCCGGGCGTGTCATTCATCCGGGCCTTTCTCCAGGAGGCTACCGCATGATCGCCATACCCGCGATCGACCTGCGCGAAGGTGCGTGTGTACAACTGGTCGGCGGCTCGTATGCCGCTGAGCGCGTGCGCGTGAACGATCCTATGGCGGTGGCACGTGAGTGGCAACAACAGGGATTCTCACGACTGCACGTGATCGATCTCGATGCGGCAACCGGGCGTGGCAACAACTCCGCGCGCATTCGCGCCATTGTCGATGAGCGTACCGCCGACGTTCAAGTCGGCGGGGGATTGCGCACAGCCGAGCAGGTCTCGAGGATGCTGAGCGATGGTGCTCGTTACGTCATTGTCGGCACACGCGCGTTGGAAGACCTTGACTGGCTCGGCGAGCTCGCCGATGAGAATCCCGGGGAGATCATCCTCGCCGCCGACGTCAAAGAGCGCCGGATTGTCACGCAAGGCTGGCAGCGGACGCTCCCGCGCCACGTGCTCGATCTGGTCGAAGACATCCGTGAACTGCCACTCGCCGCGCTGCTCGTGACGGCAGTTCACAAGGAGGGTCAGATGCTCGGCGTTGATCTGCCATTGATGGAGGACGTCGTGGAGAGCGTGGAGTTTCCGGTGCTCGCCGCGGGTGGTGTGGGCGCAATGGGCGACTTGTGGGCGCTGCAGGATCGCGGTATTGCGGGCGTGGTGATCGGCATGGCGCTGTATACCCGCGCGCTGGATCCACGGGTTGTCGCCGAGGAGTTTGCTCAGTGAAGATCGAACGGGAGACGCGCGAAACACGCGTGACAATCGAGCTGTCACTGACGGATCCCACGGTGATGGTCGACACCACGGAACGCTTTCTCACACACATGGTCGAGACGCTGGCTCGCTACGCGGGCCTCGGTGTGCGCTTGGAGGCGCGCGGCGACCTGCGCCACCACCTGATCGAGGACGTGGCGATCACGTTCGGCGCGGCCGTTCGGGCCCTCGTGCCACCAAGCGCGACGAGGTATGGCCATCGCGTGATCCCCATGGACGATGCCCTGGTGGAGGTGGCGCTCGACCTGGGGGGCCGCCCGTACTATCGCGGTCCGCTGCCCACTGCGATGTACGAGCACTGGATGCGATCGTTCGCCGACAATGCACATTGCACGCTTCACGTGTTGGTTCATCGAGGAAAGGACCGGCACCACATCATCGAGGCCGCGTTCAAGGCACTCGGCCTGAGTGTTCGGGACGCGCTCGTGGAGACCGGCGCGGTGTTCTCCACGAAGGGGAATGTCACGTGGCGCCGCGAGGAGAACGGCTGATGCTGCGCAAGCGGCTGATCGTGTGTCTGGACGTGAAGCAGGGACGTGTGGTCAAGGGGACGCAATTCGTTGGACTGCGCGACGTGGGCGATCCGGTGGAGCTGGCCGAGCGATACGAGGGGGAAGGTGCTGACGAAGTGGTGTTCCTGGATATCACAGCGAGCGCCGACGGTCGAGGAACGCTGTTCGATTTGGCAAAGCGGACCGCCGAGCGATTGTTCATTCCGCTCACGATTGGTGGTGGCATTCGCAGCGTCCACGACGTAGGCGCCGCGCTGCGAGCGGGGGCCGACAAGGTCGGGATCAACTCGGCAGCGGTGCAACGACCAGCGCTGCTTACCGAATGTGCGGTGCGATATGGGGCACAGTGCGTCGTCGCGAGCATCGATGCGAAGGGACAGGCGGGCCACTGGGAGGTCGTGGTGAAGGGGGGACGCGAACCCACCGGGCGTGACGCGATCGCGTGGGCGAAGGAGTGTGAAGTCAGGGGGGCGGGAGAGATTCTGCTCACGAGCATCGATCGGGATGGCGCCCGCACCGGGTACGAGCTCGAGCTGACGGCGGCTGTTGCGGCGGTCGTGCGAATTCCGGTAGTGGCATCGGGTGGTGCCGGAGCCGCATCGCACGTGTGCGACGCTATCGTGCGCGGCCACGCCGACGCCGCGCTCGTTGCGGGGATCCTGCACGATGGCGTCACGACCGTTGCGGCGCTCAAACAGGCGATGTCGACGGCAGGGATACCCGTGCGGAGTATTGCATGACAGCCTCCAACTCGCAATTGCTAGCAGGTGTGACCGAGGCTGCGCGCGCAGCGGGTCGTGTTGCGCTCTCGTACTATCGGCAGAATGTTCGTGTGGAGACCAAGCGCGACGGGAGTCCGGTCACTGTCGCCGATCGCGAGGCGGAGCGGGCCGCGCGCGACTGGATTGCCAGGCATTTCCCGGGTGATCAGCTGTTAGGCGAGGAGCTCGGCTACACGCCTGGCGCGAACCGGCGGTGGTTCATCGACCCGATCGATGGGACCAGGACCTTCGTTCGTGGCGTCCCTCTGTGGGGATCGATGATCGCCGTGGCCGAGGGGGATCCGGTGTTGGCCGGCGCGATCTACTGTCCCGCCGTGGACGAGCTCGTGGCTGCTGCGCTGGGCGAGGGAGCGTTCCTGAATGGAGCGCCATGTCGTGTGTCCGATGTGGACCGGCTCGAGGATGCCACGATCCTAACGACGGATGAACGGTTCCGGTACAATCCGCATCGCATTGGTCGCTGGATGCCGCTGACGCAGCTCGCCGCGGTGTCGCGCTCATGGGGGGACTGCTACGGGTACGTGCTGATCGCGACGGGACGCGCGGAAGTGATGGTGGACGACCGGTTGAGTCCGTGGGATGCAGCGGCGCTGATCCCGATCATCACCGAAGCGGGTGGGGTGTACTCGGACTGGCGTGGTGGAGTGTCGGTGGACGGGGGCGACGCGATCGCCACCAATGCCAGGCTTTCCCCGCTCATTCGCAAGCTCCTGATTTCGGGCGAACCCCATGCGCCCGCCCCCGCTCCGGCCTGAGTCTCACGAGATGCCTCCGATGACCACGTTCGATCTCGACTTGCTCGACTTCGCCAAGGGGGATGGCTTCGTCACGGTTGTCTGCCAGGACCATCGAACCGGGGCAGTGCTGATGATCGCGCGCGCGGATCGTGAGGCGCTCGAGCGCACTCTCTCCACCGGTGAGATGCACTACTACTCACGGACGCGAGGATTGTGGCGCAAAGGCGCCACCAGTGGGAATGTTCAGCGTGTCGTGCGCCTGGCGGCGGATTGCGATGGAGATGCAGTGCTGGCTCGCGTCGTGCCAGATGGGCCGGCCTGTCACACCGGCGCCGTCTCGTGTTTTGGCGACGCCGGTGAGGCCGGGGACGCGTTAGGCGTGTTGCAGCAGGTGGTGCATTCGCGGCAGGTCGCGACCGCTGCCGGAGCGTCAGGGGGGAGCTACACGCGACGCCTGCTGGACGACCGCAACCTCCGACTCAAGAAGTTGGGTGAGGAGTCGAGCGAACTGGCGGTGGCCTGCGCGGACGGCAACGCCGTGCGTGCGACCGAGGAAGCAGCGGATCTGGTGTATCACGTCATGGTTGCACTCACGGCGGTCGGCGTGGAGTGGCAGAGTGTCCAGCGCACGATCGCGGATCGTCATCGCCCAGGCGCCTCCGCCTCGGCGGTCACCGAGTGAACGCAACGGCGCAAGCCACCGCAGGGCTCTGCCGTCTCCATTCTACCACCGCTCCATGCTTCCTTTCGGCAGCTTCGATACATCACCGATGTAGGCCCACTGCACGTCGCGCATCCAGCGCTGGGCCACCCGGCGGATATCATCGGGCGTGATCGCGCGCAGCTGTTCTTCAAAGTGGCCGACCGCCTTGATATCGCCTTCGAACAGGTATGACTTGGCGAGAAAGTCCGCTTGCTGAGCGTTGGTCTCGTTGTCCATGAAGAACTGCGTCAGGAACTGATGGATCAACCGGCCGAGTGCTTCCTCGTCTACGTTGCTGGTCCGCACCGCCGCGAGCTGCTGGCGCATGATGTCGACCGTGATGCCCGGTGAGACCGTGGTCACATAGAGTCCACCGCCGCTCACGCCGCGGTCGATAAACGGCGCGTCCACCGCGTACGTGAGATTGCGGCGCGAGCGGATTTCTCCGAACAACTGGCCTGAGAGGACGGCGGACGCGATGCGCAGGGCGTAGTAGTCCTTGGTACCAGCACGCGGGCCGGCATAACGCCCGAGGATGTAATTGGTGGGAAGCTCGCGCTGCACGCCGAACGCCGTCGCCCGTCGCCTGGGAAGAGTGTCCGGGAGCGTCCACAGGTACGAGCCCGCGTGAAGCTTGCCGAGCGTCTGTGACACCATGCGCGTGATCTTTTCACGCGGCACGTCACCGACGACCACCAGCAGCATGCGCGACTTCACCATCTGTTCGGCGTGGTACTTCTTCAGATCAGCCAGGCTGATGGCGGCCAGCGAGCGCTCCGTCCCTGCCGGCGGTACGGCATATGGATGGCCAGCGTAGGCCAGAGAATCGGCAAGGTATTCGGCGAGGGCATCGGGTGAATCCTGGCGCTGCTTCACGCCGAGCAGAAACTGCTGCCTGACGAGCTCGACCTCGCTGAGTTCGAGCGTGGGCTCCATCAGGCGGCTGGAGAAGATCGCCCACGTGGAGTCGAAGGTGGCGCGTGTGGCCCGGACGCCAATGGACGTCCAATCGTGTTCGGCATCGAGCAGAATCGACGTCCCCAGCCGCGACATGGCGCGACGCAACCGCTCCTTGGAGTACGTGCGTGTTCCCCGCTCCGTGGCATCGAGGAGCAACAGCTCAATGCCGGCGTTCTCGAACGTCGTTTGGCGCACACCGCCCAGCAGGTACAGGTTGGCCACTACGATGTCGCTACCGGATGGCCGGTGAATCACACGAATGCCGCCAGCGTCGAACTGCGTGGTGGCGCTGTCGGCAGCGCGCGCGGCCTCCTGCGCGGCGAGGGGCGACAAGGCACCGGCCGCCAGCACGTATTGCAGCAGCACGCGCTTCATTGCACGACCCTCGGCAAAAGATCGACAGCGGCGAGACCCAGCCTCTGCCGCGACGCCGGGTCGATCATGACACCCACCACTCGCGGCTTCCCAATGATGTACTTCCTGGCATACGACTGGAGATCCGGTAAGCTCTGTTTCCCCATGCTGTCCACGTAGCCCATGTAGTATTCGAGATCGGCGACGCTCCACCAGAACCCCAACGTGTGGGCGAACTCGCTCGGGCGGTCCATGCCAAAGGCCGTGCTGACCGCCCGCTCCGCCTTGGTGGACTCGAGCTGTTCCTGCGTGATGTAGCCGGCATCGCCAAGCTGCGCGATCTCTTTGTCGAGAGCAGCCAACGCTTCCTTCAACTTGTCTGGGGTCGTCTGGCCAAACACGGAAATCGGTCCCACCTGATCGAGGGTGTAGTAGTTGAAGCCGACGGACTGAAAGAGGCCTGTGTCAACAAGCTGGCGCTGGAACGTGGATACCGACTGATTCAGGGCGTCGGAGAACACGTCGGCGGCAAAGGTGGCGGCCGGGTCCTTCCGGACGCTCGGCCCCTGCCACATCACGTACACCGTGACCGCGTTGACCGGCTGCTCGCTGATCACGGTGCTGTTCTTGGTCAGCGACGGAATGGGTGGAATCGGATCGGCCGTGAAGGGGTCGGGCCCTGCCTTCCAGTCGGCGAACGCCGCTTCGGCCAATGCGAAGATCTCGGCGGGCTTGACGTCGCCTGTGACGATCAGCACCGAGTTGTTCGGGATGTAGTACTTCTTCTGGATCTCACGCAACTTGTCCGGAGAAGCCGTTTGCAGCACCGAGCGATCGCCGATGATGTTTTTGCGACTAAAGTGTCCGGGATAGAGCAGCTTGTGAAGTTCGTTCTGGAAGGTGAAGAGCGGATTCGACTCGTTACGGTCGTATTCGCCCAGTACCACTTCACGCTCGCGCTCCAGTTCTTCCTTCAGAAACTTGGGCTCGCGCAACGCAGCAGCCATCAGCTGCACGGCGCCCCCGACACTGTCCTTGGGGAGCGTCATGTAATAGTTGACGCGCTCCTCCTGCGTTTGCGCATTGAATACGGCGCCAAGCTCCGATGCCCGGGCAATGAACTCGTCTGGGCGGGGCAGCTGTCCATTGGCCTTGAAGAACATGTGCTCGTACAGATGCGCCAGCCCCTCGGAGCCTGGTGTCTGCGTGAACGAGCCGTTGCGAACGTCGATCTCCACGGTGGCCAGCGGCACGCCGTGGCTCTCCAGGACGATGATTTCCATCCCGTTGGGAAGCAGTTTGCGATGGAGGATCCTCTCCAGTTGCGCGCGCTGCGCCAGCAGTGTCGCCGGCACGAGCACGAAGATCCCGACGAGAAGTCGTGTCACGCGTGGCCAGCCGCGAGCGCGCCGATTCTGATGCATGCCTAACAAAGGGTACTCCACGTCCGACGTTTGGAGGGTTCCGGTGCCCGCTCGGAGCAAATGCACACCGCGTTCGTGCCTGTGCAGGAACGTCAATATTGAAGCCAGCACCGTAGACACTGGATAGCGTCGAACGCCCCATCCAGATTCCCGCGATGACTGCAACAGCACGCGCCTTCGACGACTTCCGGCGACTTGCCGATGACCGTCTGATCAGCGGGCGGCTCCGCGCCGATGTGCCGCTCGCTCCATACACCACCTTCCGCATCGGCGGTCCCGCGGATCTCCTGTACGATGCCACATCGGCCGACGACCTGGCAAACGCAGTATTGGCGGCGCGAGAGGTCGGCATCCCGTATTTCCTCCTTGGGCTGGGGGCGAACATCCTGGTAGGGGACCGGGGATTCCGGGGAGTCGTGATCCGAAACGTGGCCTACGGCCACCGCTTCCTCGACGGGACCCGGCTCTGGGCCGAGAGCGGGACGGTGGTGAAGGACCTCATTTTTGCCGCCATCGAGCAGTCGCTGAGTGGACTGGAGCACTACATCGGGATTCCGTCCACCGTGGGGGGGGCAGTCTGGCAGAATCTCCACTTTCTCTCCCCCGCGCCCGACCGTGAGCGCACGATGTTCATCGCCGAGGTCGTGGAGTCGTGTGACGTTCTGACCGAAGAAGGTGGGCGAAAGGTCGTCGGCACCGACTACCTGCAGTTCGGCTACGACGACTCGGTCTTCCATCACCGGAAGGATATCGCGCTGGCCGTCACCTTCCACCTAACGCCGGGAAATCAGGGAACGATGCACAAGATCCTCCAGGAGAATCTGGCCTGGCGCGGCGCGCGACATCCGTGGCTGGAGATTCATCCCAGCGCGGGCTCGATATTCAAGAAGATCGAAGGCGTAGGAGCCGGCCGTCTGGTGGATCAATGCGGGCTCAAGGGCTTTCGCATCGGCGGCGCGCAGATCTCGCACATACACGCGAACATCGTGGTGAATCTGGGTGCCGCCACGGCGGCGGACGTCCGCGCCCTCATCGCCCACGCCCAGGAGACGGTGCGCGCAACGTTCGGCGTGAACCTCGAGCCAGAGATCGGATTCATCGGCGAGTTCTGAAGGGCTGGCTCGGCCGCCTAACGCAGCCGCAGCAACAATCAGCCCGTCTGAGGGCCGTGTTCCCAGGTCGGTTCACGTTCTGGCCTCCAGCAGCTCTCCACACGACAGGGGCTCGACCTGCGCGATCCACCGATGAGTCCGTGACGCCAGGATCGACGGGTGGGCGAAGACCATCTGGACGCGGGCGAATCATCTCCGCATCGTTGTGGCCGCACGCACGGCCGAGCGGCACCACCGAGACACGCGAGGACACGGGGCATGGAGTACAGCGCGGCGCAAGCGGCTGACGAGATCATCAGAGTCGCCAGCCACTTTCTGAACCTGAAGGAGACCACCAACAATGCAGCGTGGGATGACCCGGATACCGCGGGGCAGGACGCCGCCGGTCTGGAGCTGCGCCAACTGCTGGAGTCCGTGGGATGGCAAGTAGGATGGCCATACTGCATGGCGTTCTGCAAAGCCGTGTACATGCAGACGTACAAGAACCTGGGTGCGCCCCCGGACGTGCTCCGACTCATCGCGCAGCGGTTCACGTCGAGCGTCATGCTCACGCACAAGAACTGCGGCAGATTTGCCCAGAACAAGGTCCCCACTGCAGGCGCAATCTTCTTCATGCAGAAGGGAGATTCCGGCAACGGCCACGCCGGGTTGGTCGTCACGCCCGGTCAGGCCAGCTTCTCGACGATCGAGGGCAACACGAGCCCGTCACCAGCGAGCGCTCAAGCGGACCGTGAGGGCGATGGCGTCTACAAAAAGGTGCGAACGCTCGACTTTACAAAGAAGCCCGGCCTGTGGCTGCGCGGTTTTCTGGTCCCCCTCAGCTCGGACGAGGTCGCGGCCCTGCGACCAATGACGGCCGCCCCGAAGGGCGGTCGCGCCTTACGCCGTGCCGGCAAACCAGTAGCCAAACGCCGAAGTGCCGCGAAGCCCACAAAAACCACCCGGGCGCCCGTGCGTCGAGCAGCCGCGACACGTCGGGCGAAGGCGAAGAGCGGGCGCAAGCGATAGGTCCGCCGCCGGGATCCTGCGTCACCCTGCGTCACCCCGGCGCGAGAAACGCGCGCATCGCCTGCATGCCCTCCTCGAGCTGTTCCAGCGAGGACGTGTACGAGATGCGCACAAACTCGCTGGCGCGATGGACCCCGAAGTCACGTCCGGGCGTCACCGCGACCCCAGTGGACTGTAGCAGGCGTGTGGCGAAATCCCAGCTGTCGTTGGTGAACGCCGACACGTCGGTATAGGCGTAGAAGGCACCATCGGGCCGGCAGGCGACGCGCAACCCAGCGGCATCGAGCGCGGGGACGAGGAAATCGCGCCGGCCCTCGAGTTCGTGACGCTGTGTCTCGTAGATGATCGTGCTCTCGGGCTCCAGCGCTGCGACCCCCGCCCACTGGGACGGAGCTGGCGGACAAATGAACAAGTGCGCCTGCATGCGCTCGATCGCCGACACGAAGGCTTCCGGCGCCACGAGCCACCCGAGCCGCCACCCCGTCATGCAGTAGTACTTGGAAAACGAGTTGATGACGAAGATGTCGTCGCCGGCTGCCACTGCGCTCGGCGGACGATGGCCGTACGTGAGCCCGTGATAGATCTCGTCCACCAGCAGGACGCCACCGCGCGAGCGCACCACCTCGTGGATGGCGCTGAGCACGTCGGGCGCGATCGTGGTGCCGGTGGGATTGGACGGCGAGGCGATCATGACGCCCCGCGTCCGGGCCCGCCAGTGCCGCTCCACCAGGTCTGCGGTCAGCTGGAATCGCTCCGCGGCGCCCACCGGAATCAGTCCCGCTGTCGCGCCGCAGAACGTCAGGCAGGCACGATTGGACGGATAGCCAGGATCAGCCATGAGAATCTCATCGCCCGGCTCGGCGATCGCCGCGAACGCCAGCGTCAGCGCCCCCGAGGCGCCCATGGTGACGATGATCCGGCCAGGATCGACGTCGACGTTGTAGCGTTCGGCGTAGTGCCCTGCGATCGCACGGCGCAACGGCGGGATGCCTAACGGCATCGTGTAGTGGGTCTCTCCCCGTTGAGCGGCTTCCATCCCTGCCCGCACGACCCGATTGGGCGTGGGAAAATCCGGCTCGCCGATGCACATGAGGATCGTGCGGCCTCGCTCGGCGAGAGCCAGCGCTTGCCGATAAACCTCGACCGCATGAAACGGCTGGATCTCCCGTGCGCGAGTCGAAAGGGCGGGCGTGGTTGGAGACGGCGTCATGAGGCGCACCGGCGGCGCAGTGAGTTCGAACGCAATCTAGTGCGATGGAACGTCTGGCCCGCACCGGTTGCTTGACGACCTCGCACCCGAGTCACAGCATCCGTGCCGCCAATCTCCCGTCTCCCGTCTCTCGCCTGCCGTCTCCCATCCCCGTCACACACGTCTGATGTCCGTAACCACCCGCGTGCTGCTGGCCCTCGTGGTCGGGCTGGTTGCCGGGCTGCTGCTCGACCCCTACGCAACCACGACGCCTTTCGCGGAGATCATCTCGATCTCCGAGACCGTGGGAACGCTCTGGGTGAACGCCATCCGAATGACGGTCGTTCCGCTGGTGCTCTCGCTGCTCATCACCGGTGTGAGCTCGGCCGCCGATCCGAAGATTGTCCGCTCCGTGGGGACGCGCGCCTTTGCCGCATTCCTCGGCCTGCTCTGCCTGTCAGCCGTGATCGGACTGCTGATCGTACCCCTGCTCTTCACCTGGCTGGAGATCGACTCCGCAACCAGCGCAGCGCTGCGGGAAAGCGCGCTGCGTGGGGCACAAGAAGTCGGCGCGGCGGCCCAGGCCGTCCCGTCGTTGTCGCAGTTTCTCGTGAATCTCGTGCCGACGAATCCCGTGAGAGCCGCAGCAGACAGTGCGATGTTGCCGTTGGTCATCTTCGCTCTCGCGTTCGGGCTCGCGCTGTTGCGAGTGAGTGCCGACCTGCGCACACCCGTCCTCGGGTTCTTTCGTGCCGTCGGCGATGCGACGCTGGTGATCGTTCGGTGGATCATCGCGGTGGCGCCCCTGGGCGTGTTCGCGCTGATGCTCCCGATGGCGTCACGGGCGGGACTGGAGACTGCCGGCGCGCTCACGTACTACGTCGTGGCGATGGCCGTGGCGTGCCTGATCCTCACGATGTCGCTCTATCCCGTGGTCGCCGTCGTCGCCCGGATCTCGATGGCGCGGTTTGCGCGCGGCGTCCTTCCGGCCCAGGCAGTTGCGGTGAGCACGAGCTCGTCGCTCGCCTCGCTACCGGCACTGGTCGAAGGAGCAACCCACCGTTTGCGGCTTCCCCCGTCTGTTGCTGGCGTTGCCCTGCCCCTCGCGGTTTCGACCTTCAAGATCAGCTCGCCCGTAGTGTGGACCGTGGCTGCCCTGTTTCTCGCGCGGCTCTATGGCGTCGACGTAACCGTGAGCGATCGCCTGATGATCGCTGCCACCGCATTGCTCTCGAGCTTCAGCGTCCCCGGCATTCCACATGGCTGGCTCCTGCTGGTTTCGCCACTACTTGCGACAGTTGGCGTGCCGGTGGAAGGGATCGCGCTGCTATTCGCCGTCGACGTGATTCCCGATATCTTCGCCACCACAGCCAACGTCACGGCAGATCTGGCCGCCGCAACGATCGTCGCACGGCAGCCGCCTCCCGCCAGCACCACCTGACCGTGGGACGGCGGCCCTACAGCAGCTGTGCGAAATCGAACCGGAGCTTCCAGGCGCCGGAGGTATCGATCGGACGCGACAGTCCGACCCCCATCGCTCCGCCAAAAACGCGCAGACCTAACGTGACGGCAGATCGCACGCCGCCCGTGGGCACCGACATGGGCACCTGCACGGGTGCGCCCAAGGATGCGGGGATGATCGATCGGGTGCCGAGCTCCACGTTCGCGCGACGGCTGCCCGCCCCATGCAACTCACTCCACGCACCCTGGGCACCGGCCGCCAGGGCGGGCGAGAGGCTGGGCAGTACCCATCGGCCGATGCGGATGGGCGCACGCAGCAACCGCCGGTCCCGTCTCCAGGCGAACTACGCTCTGCACCCTGTCGAGCCGACGCAAGACACCTAACGCCAGCAGGCGGCGCTCGACATAGTCGTAGTTGTCGAGGGTGAACACTGCGCTCACCACACCGCCGCTGTCGAACACGCTGCGGAAATCGTTGGTGAGGTCAAGCGAACGGCCGGCACGCACCCCAAGGGTCCATCGTGAGCGCTCGAGCACGCGTCATGGCGCAATCCTTCATACCAGGAATCGGATTGTCAAAGCTCAGTGCCTACCGACACGCGTCTTCCGTAAGCAGCGCGGCCGAGACTGCGCTTGCCGTTTGGGAGGCAAGTCGCCAACGTCTGAGCGGGGAGCTGATCGGGTGACGGAATGCCCGCGGCGACCCGGAAGGAGGTCGACGGCTACATGAGCGGCGAGGCGCGCATGAGAGTTCTTTCCCGTTGGCGTGAGATGGGCCAGCGAGCCCGGCAGCATGACGCAGCTCGCCGCGCCCGAACGACCCGCCTTGCAATCGGCGTGTTCGTACTGGCGGGCTTATTCGCCGCCTCGGCCAATCTGGGAAGCGCGCGCCAGCGGCAGCCGATTCCCGACCGCTTGTCCGACTCCGCGTTCTGGGCGCTCTCCAACGAGCTCTCCGAGCCGGCGGGATACTTCCGTTCCGACAACCTCGTCGGGAACGAAGTCACCATGCAGCATCCAATCCCCGAGCTCATCGCCAAGACGCCGCGGGGTGGTGTGTACCTCGGCGTGGGCCCCGACCAGAACTTCACGTATATCGCGGCGATGCGGCCAGCGATCGCTTTTGTAGTCGACATCCGCCGGCTCAATGTGATGCAGCACCTGTTCTACAAGGCGCTCTTCGAGTTGAGCCCCACGCGCGCCGATTTCCTGTCGCGATTGTTTGCGCGCCCGCGGCCCCTCGGCCTCGACACGGCCACGTCGGCAGAGCTGTTGATCACCGCCTTTGGAGTGGTGGCAGCCGATTCACTGCAGTATCAGCGGTCGTTGCGCGAAATGCGCGACCACCTGACGAAGACTCGATCGTTACCACTCACCGATGAGGAGTTCGCGGGGATCGAGTACGTGTACACGGCGTTTTTCTCAGCGGGTCCTGATCTAACCTACAACTTCGGCACGGGGCGCGGGGGCTGGGGCGGTCGCCGGTTCATGCCGTCCTACGGCTCGCTCATGATGGAGACCGACGGCGACGGCGTGGCGCGCAGCTACCTCGCGACCGAAGACAACTATCGGTTCATCAAGGATCTGGAATCGCGGAACCTGATCATCCCCGTCACCGGAGATTTTGCGGGCCCCAAGGCGCTTCGTGCCGTCGGCGCCTGGGTTCGCGATCATGGGGCCACGGTCACTGCGATGTACACGTCGAACGTGGAGCAGTATCTGTTTCAGTCGGAAACCAACTGGCGAAGCTTTTTCGAGAACGTCGGGACGTTCCCCACGACTCCGCAGAGCACGTTCATTCGCGCGATCTTCAACATGGGATATCAGTTTTCGTCATCCACACCAGGTCCGCGATCGGTCACCCTTCTCTGCCCCATCGACAGCCACGTGAAAGCATTCAGGCAGGGCGGCCTGCAGTCGTACTACGATGTAACGGCCTGCCCGACAAACTAGGCAATACGCGGCCGCCGTGAGGCTCCGGTTAGGCTGTCACGTGGGGGAGCAGGAATCTCCTGTCGCTGGCGCTTCAGCGTCCGCCTTCCGCCGGGACCGTTCGCGCCTCCCACTCCGCGCACACTTCACGCAGCTCGCGGAATGAAGCGGGGTGCGCCTTCTTGAGGTCCTTCCGCTCGCCGGGGTCGAGCATCAGGTCGAACAACATCTCCTGCTCACCGACCTTGAGATACTTGAGCGGTCCACGCCTGACGGCCCGCATCGGAGGCAGGTCGGCACGAACCACGGGCTGACGCCAGAACAGCATTCGCTCCGGCTGCCTCGCCCCGCGAAGCACTGTCGAGACATCGATACCATCCGTACCCGATGAAGGGGCGCCGCCCACTGACATCAGCGTCGAAGCAAGGTCGATGCTCTGCACCGGGAACGCGCTCGTCGATCCCGAGCGCGTCTGACCCGGCCAACGGACCAGGAGGGGTACGCGAATGCCTCCTTCCCACAGCGTGAACTTGCCTTGCGAGAACGGTGAGTTGCGCGAATACCGTTCGCCGCCGTTGTCACTGGTGAAGATCACCAGCGTGCGCTGGCGCTGCCCTGCTCTGTCCACCGCCTGCAGCACCCGCCCCACTCCGCGGTCGAGGCTGCGCATCATCTGTGCGAATACCCGCGGCGATCCTCCGTCGACAAACGGATGTGGCAACGAGTCGGCACGACCGTGTGCATCTTCGGGCCCTTCCCAGGGCCAGTGCGGCGCCGTGTAGTGCAGCGAGAGGTAGAACGGACGCGTGTCCCGCCGGGACACGACCTCGATGGCGCGGTCCGTGAGCAGCTCCGTGAGATAGCCGACCCGCTCGGCTGACGCGGTACCCTCCCACAGATCGCGGCGACCGTTGGCTCCGGTATGCGTGAAATAGTCCACGCCGCCGCTGCGCAAGCCGAAGAACTCGTCGAAGCCGTGCTGCAATGGACCGAACTCCGGCAGGTATCCTAAATGCCACTTGCCGACGAGCGCGGTTCGATATCCCGACGTCCTGAGTTGTGACGCGATGGTCGGCGTATCTCGGGGCAGTCCATGCTGCGTGTTCACCCACCCCATGGGGCGCTGGAGTCCCTCGGGGAAACGCGCCGGCCACTGTCCCGTCATCAACCCCACACGGGTTGGTGTACAGGTGGATGCGGACGAGTAGGCGTCAGTGAACCGCATGCCCTGCGCACCGAGTACATCGATCTCCGGGGTACGGTAGTCGCTGCGTCCGTAGGCACTGAGATCCGCATATCCAAGATCGTCGGCGACAATGAGCAGGATGTTCGGCTTGACGGGCGTCCGCAGGCCAGGAAGCGCCAGCGCCATCCCGGCCATGGACAGCGACTCCAGCGCCTGGCGCCGTGTCATCAGAGCGTCACGTCCACCGCTCACGAGCCTGCCTCGCTACAAAAAGAGTCGGGCGACCGACTGCGATCGCCCGACAACTCTACGTCCGTTACGGCAGTCTGCCTACCTGCCCGCTCGGCCCACCTACCCGATCGCCTTCATCACGTTCAGCTCGTTCCCCCGCGCCTCAGCCAAGGGCGCCAGCGATACGCGTGCCGCGAGCAACTGTCGCCTGACCGCGTCTGGGCTCGTTCCTCCCTCGACATCGCGCCGCTCCACCGAGCGTATCGGCGACAGCGCATCGAACACGTCGTCCCCAAACCGGGGGTGAGCGCTCACGTAGGTGGATTTGGGCAGCGCCTGTAGTTCCCGTCCCGTGACCTCGGCTTCGCGAACGATCGCGCCGACGCTCTTGTGCGCATCGCGGAAAGCGACGCCATGGTCCACCAGGTAGTCGGCCAGATCGGTCGCCATCATCACGCTCGACACCGCCTCGCGCATGCGGTCGCGCTGCCACTGGATCTCGGCGATGGTGCCGGCCACACCAGGGAGGACCAGCAACATTGCGTCGACGGCGCCGAAGAGACTGCGCTTATCGTCCTGCAGATCCTTGTTATAGCCGCTGGGCAGTCCCTGGAGCGTGCCTAACAACGACACCAGGTCACCGAGGAAGCGCGCGCCCGAGCCGCGCGCGATCTCCAGCGCGTCGGGATTCCGCTTCTGCGGCATCATGCTCGACCCGGTCGTGAACGTGTCACCAAACTTCACGAACCCGAACTCGCTCGTGCCGAACACGATGAAATCCTCGGCGATGCGCGAGATGTGCGCGCCAAGCATGGCCACGGCAAACAGCGTCTCGGCGATGAAGTCGCGGTCGGCAACCGCGTCGATCGAGTTCCGCGACAGTTGCTGAAAGCCCAACGTTCCCTGGAGCAGCACGCGAGAGACCGGGAAAGCACACCCGGCGATGGCGCCCGATCCCAGCGGGAGTGTCGACGCCGAGCGTATCACCTGCGCCAGTCGCTGCCGATCGCGGTCGAGGGGCCAGAAGTGCGAGAGCACCCAGTGCGCGGCGAGGACCGGCTGCGCACGCTGCATGTGCGTGTACGCCGGCATGATATCGGTCTGTAACAGCTCGGCCTGCGCCAGCAGCACGCCCTGCAGGTCGCGGATGGCCTGGTCCATCGTAGTGCACGCCTCCATGACCCACATGCGCGTGCCCGTCGCCACCTGGTCGTTCCGGGAGCGCCCGGTGTGCAGCTTGGAGGCGACATCGCCCACTTCATCGTGCAGCATCCGGTCGATCATCGTGTGCACGTCTTCATCGGATGCATCCGGGCGTGCACCGGCGGTGAGCCGCGCCGCGACGGCGTCGAGCCCGGCCTCGATGGCTTTGCACTCGTCGTGTGTGAGCACACCGGCGGACCAGAGTGCCATCGCCCAGGCTTTGGACAGCTTCACGTCGTGCGGCCACAGCCGGAAGTCGACGCCAATGGACTTGTTTACCGCATCAAGCGCGGCTGCCGTCTGTGCACCGAACCGGCCACCCCACAGGCGGTGTGAGCCTGCGTCAGGTGCCGGCGGCGTGGGAATCCCGCCAGCGGGAGTTTCATTCACGAGCTCCAGCCGCGTCACGCGAGTTCCAGCGCTGCATCACTCGGGGCAGCCTCCAGTTTGCCCTGCGCGATGAGCTGGCGGTCTTTGAGGGCGCGCACCCGCTGCGGTAGCCCGTAGAGCCGAATGAATCCAGCGGCATCGCTTTGTTGATAGACGTCGTCCTCACCGAAGGTAACAAAGGCTTCGTCGTACAGCGCGTGGTCGCTCAGTCGGCTCGCGATCGTGACCGTGCCCTTGAACAGCTGAAGTGTGATGGAGCCCGACACCCGGCCCTGCACCACGTCGATGAACGCGTCATAGGCCTTCTTCTCGGTCGTCCACCAGCGGCCCTCGTAGACGAGGTCCGCATAGCGAGGGGACAGTGCGTCTTTGGCGGCCAGTGTGCGGCGGTCGAGCACGAGCATCTCCAGCTCGGACAGCGCCGTGTAGAGCAGCGTACCACCAGGTGTCTCGTACACGCCGCGAGACTTCATACCGATGAGCCGATCCTCCACGATGTCGGCACGACCGACGCCGTGGCGCCCAGCGAGCTGATTGAGCAGCATCACGAGGGACACGGGGTCGAGCGCGTCGCCATTCACCGTCACCGGGGTGCCCTTCTCGAATCCGATCGTCACGAGCTCCGGTGCATCGGGCGCGTCGGCCGGATCGCTGGTGAGAAGGAACAGATCCTTTGGCGGTGCCGCCGACGGATCTTCCAGCGTCCCGCCCTCGTGCGAGATGTGCCAGAGATTTCGGTCGCGAGAGTAGATCTTCTTTGTGCTCGCTGCCACTGGGATGTTGCGCTCGGCGGCATACTTGAGCGCGTCTTCGCGAGACCGGATCGTCCACGCAGCCTCGCGCCACGGCGCGATGACCGGCAGATCCGGCGCAAACGTCATGTAGGTCAGCTCGAAGCGCACCTGATCGTTCCCCTTGCCGGTGCAACCGTGCGAAAGGGCGTCAGCACCCACGGCCCGTGCCACGTCCACCTGACGCTTGGCAATGAGGGGCCGCGCGATTGACGTGCCCAGCAGATACTTGCGGTTGTAGACCGCGCCAGCGCGAAGCGTGGGGTAGATGAAGTCTTCCACGAACTCGCGCCGCATGTCTTCCACGTAGCATTCGTCGGCCCCGGAGGCGAGCGCCTTTTCACGCACCCCGCGAAGCTCATCGTCGCCCTGACCTACATCGGCCGCGACGCAGATGACCCTGGCGTCGTAGTGCTCCTTGAGCCAGGGAACAATGATGGACGTATCAAGCCCGCCCGAGTAGGCGAGCGCAATTTTCTGCATGGGTGTGCTCCGAGCTCAGGATATGTATTCAGCCTCAGTGCATAATTTACCAATGCTGAGAGCCCAGAGTCAACCCGCCCAGCTTGTCATGACTCGGCGAACTTCACGAGCCGCTTTTCGACGGTTTCCCGCGCGCTCGCGGAGCGACAGACGATGAGGATCGTGTTCTCCCCACCAATGGTGCCAACCACTTCCTTCCACCCGGCATCGTCGATCGCCTCGGCCACTGGCTGGGCCCCACCGTAGATGGTCTTGAGAACGAGGAGCTCGCCAACCCCGTCCACCGACGAGAAGAATTGGGGGAGCACCTCCTCGATGAGCGTCCGGTCGTCGGCCGTGTCCAGAGACTCTGGTGAGACGTAGCGCGGGCCGTCGGTGGTCGGCATCCGGACCACACGCATCTCGCGAAGGTCCCGCGACAACGTGGACTGCGTCACCTCCCATCCCGCCTGCTGCAGCAGCACGCGCAGTTCCTCCTGAGAGGCCACGACCTTGGAGGAGATAATCTCGCGAATGGCCTGATGACGGTCTCGTTTCTTCACGTGCTCCGGTCCAGGGATGTGCAGCGGGGAGATTACGGCCGTCTCTGAAGGCGGGCCAGACGCCCGATGACCATGGGTCGACTGCCATTTGCCCAGGGCAACCCAGATCAGAACACCCAGCTGAGGCTTGACATCGGACGCATGCAACAATATGCATTATCGGTGCATAAGATTCCTGTCGGCGTGTTCGGGGCGAGCGGCTATGCAGGGCGAGAGCTCTGTGCGATCCTCAACACCCACCCGCACTTCGAGTTGGCTTTCGCGACCGCAAATTCGCAACGCGGGGAACATGCGTTCCTGGGCGGGCGCGAAGTCCGTTTCATTGCCCCGGATGATGCTCCAATCCGGAGCGCAGAGCTCATCTTCAGTGCCCTACCCCACGGCGCTTCGGCCGCCTGGATCGAGCGCGCGCAGGAACACGGTGCGCGAGCCGTGGACCTCTCGTCCGACCTCCGGCCCGGGCACACCTCGCTCAAGATCCCGTACGGGCTGACTGAAGTGACCCGTGAACAGCTGCAGGGGGCGGAAGTTATCGCCAATCCCGGGTGCTATCCCACCGCGATACTGCTGTCCCTGGTGCCCTTGCTCGAACGCCGGCTCCTTCGACCAGGGTCCGCCATTGTCATCGACGCGGCCAGCGGAGTAACTGGCGCGGGCAACTCACCCAAGCCTGAGCTCCTGTTCGGCGAAGTGACAGAAAACTTCCGTGCCTATGCGGTGGGTAACGAGCACCGGCACCTCCCGGAGATGCGCTCGCTGGTCGATCAGTACGGCGCGGACGTGGACCTGCTCTTCACACCCCACCTGTTGCCGGTCGCTCGAGGCATTCTCGCCACGCTCACGGTGCAGCTGACCCGCGACGTAGCCGAGCCACTGGCGATCTGGCAGGAGCATTTTTCGGGCGAAGCGTTCGTGGAGATCACGAAGGACCCGCCGGCGCTGCGTGACGTGGTGCATCGGAACGTCGTTCGCATTTCCGCGCAACGAGCGGCGAGCCAGCGCGTGCCTACACTGACGGTGCTGGCAGCGATCGACAACCTCGTCAAGGGAGCGGCAGGACAGGCGATCCAGAACGCCAATGTGTCGTTCGGTTTCGCCGAAGCGGCGGGGTTGCCCCGATGATCCGCGTGGTCAAGATCGGCGGACGAGTCCAGAGTGACCCGCGACTCCCGGGAGCCGTGGCGGAAGCGCGCGCGCAGGCCGCGCGACTCTGTGTCGTGCACGGGGGCGGCGACGAAGTCAGCACCCTGCAGCGCGCGCTTGGTCAGGAACCCCGGTTTGTGAATGGCCGTCGCGCCACGACTCCGGAGGAACTGGCCGTCGTGCGGATGGTGCTGTCCGGCACGGTGAACAAACGACTCGTGGGGGCCTTTCTGGCCCACGGCGTTCCGGCAGTGGGAATCTCCGGTGAGGATGGTGATCTGCTGCAGTGCCGCGTCTTCGGCGACGGTTCGTTAGGCGCCGTGGGGGAGCCGGCCGACGTGGACCCGGCAGTGGCCGATGCCCTCATGGACGCGGGCTTCGTCCCGGTCATCTCCCCCCTTGGCCGGTTCCAGGCGGACGGCGCGGGCTGCAACGTGAATGGCGACGACGCCGCGGCTGCCATTGCTGCGGCATTGGGCGCCGACGAACTGCTGCTCGTCGCCGATGTGCCCGGCGTGCTGCGCGAGGACGGCACGATCATCTCGCATCTCGGCGACACCGAAGCATCGTCGCTGATCGGCACGGGTGTGGCCAAGGGCGGCATGGTCGCCAAGCTCGAGGCCGCGTTGCGCGCACTCCATCACGGCGTTGCCCGCGTGCGGATCGGAGGGATCGGTGCGATCGCCGATCTCAAGTCCGGTACAGCGCTGGCGGCCGCGTCGCAGCTGGCAACGCGGACTCGCTAGCGCACGACACCGCCACCCATACCCATTCGTCGAGCATGGCCACCATGACCCCTCCCCTGTCCACCGCGATCAGCGCTTCATTGCTCCCGGTCTACAAACGGGCGCCGATGGAGCTTGTGGCCGGTGAAGGTGTGGAGCTCATCGACGCCGATGGCAAGCGCTATCTCGACTTCACGAGCGGGATCGGGGTCAATGCGCTGGGCTACGGCGATCCCGCCTTGCAGGACGCGATCCGTCACGCAGCGGACGGACTGATCCACGTCTCCAATCTGTTCCGGACCACGCCGGGCGAGCAGCTGGCGGACAAGCTGGTGTCACTGTCGTTCGCCGACCGTGTGTTCTTCTGCAACTCGGGAGCGGAAGCCAACGAAGGCGCGTTCAAGATCGCACGACGCTGGGGGCGCGGCCTCGGTGGACCGGCCAAGCACGAGATCATCGCCTTCCGGGGCGCCTTCCACGGCCGGCTCTTCGGCACGCTCGCGGCCACGGATCGGCCAAACTACCGAATGCCGTTCCGCCCGCTGGCCGGCGGGATCGCCATCGTCGAACGTCACGTCGACGATCTCGCGGTCGCGCTCAATGCCGAGAGCGTCGCGGCCGTCATCCTGGAGCCGATTCAAGGGGAAGGCGGCGTGCGCGTCCTTGATCGCGACTTCGTGCGACGTGTCCGTGAGCTCACCGAGCAGCGACAGATCGCGCTGATTTTCGACGAGATTCAGTGCGGGCTCGGTCGGACGGGGCAGGTCTTCGCCTATGAGGGACTCGGCGTCACGCCCGACCTCCTAACGCTCGCGAAGCCGATTGCCGGTGGACTTCCCATGGGTGCCATCCTGGTGAAGGAGGCGATCGCCGCTGCGGTGCAGCCAGGGGAACACGGTACGACGTTTGGCGGGGGGCCGTTTGTGGCCACAGTGGCGCTCCACGTGGTCGAGCGGCTCTCCGATCCCGCGATGCTCGCGCATGTGCGGGCCATGGCGGCCATCCTGCGTTCGCAGCTCGACGCCGTGAGCTCGCGGAGCGGTCGTGTCCGAGCGATCCGCGGGGTCGGGCTCATGGTCGGACTTGACGTGACGGAACCGGCGGCTGACGTCATCGCGCGTGCGCGCGATCTCGGGTTGCTGCTCGTGTCAGCGGGGGAGCACACCATCCGACTCCTGCCCCCCCTCGTCATCGGCGAGTCAGACCTCAAGCGAGGGGTGACCATCCTGGAGGCAGCGCTCACGGCGTGATCGTCGAGCCGCCGCGCGGGTTTCCAGAGCACTAGAACACCAGCCCGAAGCTGACGGGGATCGTTCGCACATCCTTGAAATAGGTTCGGGTGTCTCCCCCGGCCGGCACATTGTTCAGCCGCGCCTCGATGATTCCGCCGATGCCTCCGAGTCGGAACCGAAGGCCCGCACCGATGTTGAGCGACATCTTGGTGTCACGCAGCGCCTCCGCCACACTGTTCACATCGGACGTGAGGTTGACCGCTCCGACACCGGCGAGCACAAAAGGTTGAAAGCCAGCGGGTCCCAGCGGAATCTCCAGGTTGGCGAAGCCGCCGATGATGCTGGACAGCGCGTCGCTGTAGACGTCGCGCGCGGCACCGCCGGCGCTGCCCTGCAAGGATCCACGCAGCGTGGAACGCTGGTCCAGCGTTTCCTTGACCTTGAACCGCGCGTACGACAACTCTGGCCGAAGCCGGAGCCCGCCTAACGCGGTGATGATCAGTGACGCATCGGCATGGACTCCCAGATCGTGCACGTCACCGAAACCCCCGGTCGGGACCTGGAATCCGCCGGAAACAACCAGCTGAATCGGTCGCGTCGATCGGGGAACCTGCGCCCCGGCGAGCGTACTGCAGCATGCAATCGCGAGGCCGATGGAAACTGTCCGCATACACCAACTCCGGAGGAAATGTCAGCGGAACGCGAGTGCCTTCCGCCCTGCCTGCGTGTAGTAACGAACACAGCTCCGGTCTTTTCTCACCGCTACGTCTGCGGGCTCACGACCTCCTGGCCATCCCGCTGTCGACGACCGACGCGGTGGACCACACGCCCGATCCCGATTGGCGATGCACGACCATACCCTTCGCCTCGATCGCTACCTCGGGGCCTTTCGCGATTCGCAGTCCCGATCTGCCGGTCCCTGCTGTCGTCACCTCGAGCCGATCCGGCATTGGGCGGGATCGATGACATGGCTCACGACCATGACACGCACGTGCCGAGGGTGTTCACGGGCCGCCGGGATCCGGCCGGGGCGAAACACCGACCTCGTGCGCGTGGTCGACATCGCGCCACGCGGGCCGCGATCATCCGTGTGTCGCCGATGGAAACGCTCGACGGCGTGGTGCCGAAGGGCGATTCGTTAGGCGCTCGAACGACTCACACTCCGAAGATCACGAACAGCAGCACCGCGATCGCCGCGATCAGCAGCACGGAGACGAGGAGTCCCCAGAGCGGACGGGGATTAGCGTGCCGTGACTCCGGTGCTGACCGACCTCTTGATCGTATGGCGCCCGGCGCGGCCTGATGGAGGTGGGAGGGGATCTCCATCGCGTCCCGCAGCGAGGGCGGCGGATCCATCACTGCGGTGAACGGCGTGACGACCCGGGGTTGAGCCTCCACCGCTCCGGGGTCGTCAACTGCGGACGCGACGGGCTCGCCCAGGTCGCGCACCTCTACGGGCACCGTTCGCGAGCGCACCGCGGCATAGGTTCGCGGCACCCAGAGTGGCTGTCCCGTGGACTGTTGGCGAGCGTGAGCAGCGGACCTGGCGATGTGTCGCATTTCGTAGGCAGGAGTGCGATGGCGGGTGCGGACCTCGATCGCCGCGGCCGCCTCCGGGGTCGGGGCATGGGACGGGGCCGCCCTGCTCGCCGCGGCCTCCGGCGGAGCGACAGCCTCGCGGCCGGCGGCCGACGATGCCACCTCGCGCGCGGGAGCCGCCGGGGCGGTTTCCTCCCCCGGCGCTGGTGCATGGACCGGCACGATGACGGCGGGATCGGGCACCGTCGCCGGGGGCGTGATGGCGGGTTCCGCGGTCATCACGCGAGGCGCGCGCGCGTCGTTAGCCAGACGGGCCGACGGCTCGCGCTGCGCGGCCGGCATCGAACGCGACACGGGCGTCGCGACCGCGGGAGTGCGGGTCTGCAGCCCCGTCGGACGAGCGCTCGTGGTCTGCGGCAAAGGCAGGTCCGACGCTGTTGCTCGGCGTTGCTCTCCGACGCTCGCTGGCGTGACGGCGATTCGTCGTCGCTCGGCGCGCGCCCGTACCGCGTCCTGAATCGACCGTACGCCACTCTCGTCTCCGGCCGGCGCGCGGGACGAGACGTGCGCGACACCGCTGGAACTCGCCGTCAGACGGGGAAGGGGACTGTCGAGCGGCACGCGAAACTCCGTCTCGATCACCGGAAACGTCGACACAGGAGGTTCGAGCGCCATGACCGCGTCGCGTGACCCGTGCGCCAGATGTACCTCGAGGGCACCGGCGCAGCGGCAGCCGAGCGCTGGCGCCACGTCGATCAGCAGCCGGTCGCTCACGAGGATGTGATCGGCGATCTCGGCGGCGAGATCGCGATCGTCGACCACCAGGAGGCTACGGCTGCCCGTACGTGCCTGCACCACGTTAGGCGAGGGTGCTCCGCCTGGAAGCGACCAGTGGCGACGGCGGTCCGGTGGCACCGTAGCCTCGAACACCGACGGCTGCCGTACGATCGAAATGCCACGCTGCTCCAGGTGACGGAGAAAATCGTCGGGCTGAACGTGTGCATCGATGGAATCATCGCGTGCGCCCTCGCACCCGCCGATGTACGTGATGCGCATGGGGGCGTCGGGCTGCATTGCGCGCAGATAGCGCGCGGTCGCTACCGGTGGCGAAACGGCTGAGAGCAGATGCGGCACGATCTCGTTCCCTGACGCCATGAGCCGGGTGCGCACGCGAGGACACGCACAAAAGACTAAAGGCGACAAACCTGCCTGCTCGAGGACGAGCAGTGCGTGTTCGGCAAGCAGTTCTTCGCCCCAGCTGACAGGTACGACCAGGTCATAGCCACACGCCTGGATCGCGTGGGCCAGCTGGACGGCGCGGCCGGGAAGGGCCGCAAGCAGCATGTCATTGCCGACGATCGCAACCTCGTGTCTGCGATTCGGTGCGTCGGCTGAGGGACGGGCGGACATCGCGGGAGTGGGAGACGAGCTCAACCGGACTCTAAGCAAGCCCGATACCACCGCCATGTCCAGACGCAGCGATGCCGTATATTCATGTCCAGCATCCGCTTACATGCCCGGCCCCACGGGGAGAGCACAAACGATGGACGCCGCCTCGTTATCCCAATCGGAGCTTCTACGCTACAGCCGCCAGCTCGCCTTGCCGGAGCTAGGGGTCGACGGACAGAGACAGCTCGCGCGTGGGAAAGTCCTCATCGTAGGAGCGGGGGGCCTTGGCTCACCGGCGGCGATGTATCTGGCCGCGGTTGGCGTCGGTACCCTCGGCCTTGTGGACTTCGATACCGTGGATATTGCCAATCTCCACCGGCAGCTGCTCTACCGCACCGACGACATTGGCCAGCTCAAGGTCGAGGTGGCCCGCCGACAGCTTCACAGGGTCAATCCGCACGTCGACCTGGTCACATATCCGGTCAGGATGACCGCAGCGAACGCGATGCAGATCATCCGTCCGTTCGACGTTGTGGTGGACGGTACCGACAATTTCAGCACCCGGTACCTGGTCAACGACGCATGCGTTCTGGGGAACACGCCGAACGTGTACGCGAGCGTGCTCCGCTTCGCCGGTCAGGTCTCCATACTCGCGCATCCCGCGGGCCCCTGCTATCGGTGTCTCTATCCGGAGCCGCCGCCCCCGGCAACGGTCCCGAGCTGTGCAGAAGCCGGAGTCCTTGGCGTGCTCCCGGGCCTCCTCGGCATGCTGCAGGCCATCGAAGCCATCAAGCTCCTCACGGGGATCGGCAACAATCTTGTAGGTCGCCTGCTCCTCGTCGATGCGATGGGGATGCGATTCCGTGAAATGCGGATTCCGCGCAACTCGCGGTGCGTCGCCTGCGGCACGGGTGAGCTGCGGGAGCTGATAGACTACGACGCGTTCTGCGGAGTGACCACCGGCGGGCCGAGTCTGGCGCGGCCCGACATGAGTCCGCCGATCGCTCCGCCGCCTCTGGCCATCGGCGAGGTGGGCGAGGTCGATCCGCAGCAGCTGGAAGCCTGGCGCTCCTCGGGACGGGACCTGGCGGTCGTGGACGTCCGCGAATCCTGGGAATGGGCCATCGGCCGGATCCCGGGTGCCTCACATATCCCGTTAGGCACGCTGGCGCGGGGAGCGGCGTCGATGGACCCCGCGGTGCCGATAGTTCTCTACTGCCACCACGGAGCCCGAAGTCTCTCCGCGGCGGAGTGGCTCGCCGGTCAGGGCTTTGCGCACGTGTGGAACCTGACCGGGGGCATCGATCGCTACAGTCGCGAGGTCGATCCGGCCATTCCCCGCTATTGACGCGGCGGGTGCGTGAGCAGCGTCGGCGAGGTCTCGGAGGCGCCGGCCGAGGTGCGCCCTTCGCGTGATGATCGCGCGACGGCGAGCGGGTCGAGCGTGATGTCCTATCCCGAGGTCGACTCCAGTCCACGCTTGATCCCTCTGAGCGTGACCGTCGCGGTCGTGGAGTGCAGCCCTTGGGCCGGCAGCCGCAACGGCAAGAGCAGCGCACCGAGAAAAGTGGCCAGCGACAGCCACCACCAGAGCCGCGGCGCTGAAGGTGCGACCGCGCGGCCTCGCCGGCGCCTTGCAGCGGCCGGACTCCGCCGCCGGCGCGGTGCCTCAGAGGGTCTATACCAGTCCATGCCAATGAGTCTCGTCATCCCGTCCGCAGGAACTTCACTCCAGCGCCCGTTTTGCGATGCTGTCCGTCCCTTTGGAGTGCGCGTGGGACCTTGAAATCCCACGGCCAGGAAGTGTCCCAGGAACGCCTACCAGGGCCTGGTACTGGTACAGTTTGTACCAGTGCCCAGGGCCTGGCTCGGTTGGTTCTGGGAGAGTGGCCCCTTACCTTTTCAGGTTCGGCTCGGTCGACGTGCCACCGCGAGGGCGACGACCGACATCAGCAAAACCTCGGAGTACTCGATGCCAGAATTCGGCAGCTGGGCGAGCACGTGGTGGAAGCCCGTGCTGTTCCTTGTCGTTGCGGGACATATCACCAACTCTTGCGTTACCCTCTTTCTGCACCGCGCGCAGACCCACCGTGCGGTCAGGCTCCACGGCTTGGCAGCGATCCCCATGCGGTTCTGGTTGTGGCTGACCACGGCCATCGTCACCAAGGAGTGGGTGGCGTGTCACCGAAAACATCATGCGTTCGCTGATCGGGAGGGGGATCCGCATTCGCCCGTTGTGGAAGGACTCCGCAACATCGTGCTCAAGGGCGCCTTCTATTACCGGCGTGCGGTGCGTCAACCCGGTATGCTCGAGAAATACGGAAAGGGCACGCCAAGCGACGCGTTAGAACGCTTCCTGTTCACACCGCTCAATTGGCTGGGGATAGTGCTGATGCTGGCGGCTGATCTCTACCTCTTTGGTGTGTTCGTCGGGGCGATCGTCTGGGCGGCGCAGATGATGTGGATTCCGTTCTGGGCCGCCGGGATCCTCAACGGTGTGGGGCATGCGCTCGGATATCGCAACTTCGAGGTCAAGGATGAGAGTCGGAACATCTCGCCCGTGGCGATCTGGCTCGGGGGCGAGGAACTCCACAACAATCATCACGCCGATCCGCACTCCGCGAGGTTCTCGCAGAAGTGGTTCGAGTTCGATGTGGGCTGGCTGTACCTTCGGGTACTCTCGCTGGTGGGGTTGGCTAAGATTCAGTACGCGCGCACCCGCAGCGAGTAGGGTCCGGTTCGGTCGATTCGCGGCGACCTCCGCCTCGGCGCCCTCGCGCGCAGATGCGTTGGGGTCGCCGCGATGCTTCCAATGAGGGTACATGAGCGACATCACCTGCGGCAAATGCGGGCAAACCCGCGCCGGCTTTGATCGGGCACCCTTCCCTGGTGCCATCGGACAGCGAATCGTGGCCGAAGTCTGTCAAAGCTGTTGGGGAGACTGGTTGAAGCAGCAGACGATGCTCATCAACCATTACGGTCTCAACGTCATGGATCCAGACGCGCGCAAGTTCCTGACACGCAACATGCAGGCGTTTCTGTTCAAGGCCGGCCAGGGCGAGGACGTCGACACCACCAAGAAGGGGACCATCAACTGGTGATCACCGTGCGCTCTCTCGTCGTCGCCGTTCTGCTCGGCGCATGTGTCGGCAATCAATCCGTGTCGTCTCCCGCGCCTGTCGCGGCTCCGGCAACGATGTCACCGGTCTCCGCCAGTTCGCGGGTGTGGGCGGACTCGGCGCTCAGGACTCTCACGTTGCGCGACAAGGCAGCGCAGCTCGTGTGGCCCTGGATCCTCGGAGACTACGTCGCGGAAGGAAGCAGGGAATGGCAGCGCGTGGCGCGACTCGTCACCGAGGACCACGTAGGCGGGTTCATCGTCTCGGTGGGTTCGCCGGTCGAGATCGCGACGAAGATCAATGCCCTGCAGCGCCTCAGCACGCTGCCGCTCATTGTCAGCGCCGACCTCGAAACGGGTGTCGGATTTCGCGCGCGGGGCGGGTACTTCGTGCCCAACGCCATCGATCTTGGCGGAGCGACAAACTTTCCGTTGCAGATGGCGCTTGGGGCGGCCAACGATCCGTCCCTCGCATATGAGCTGGGGAAGGTAACGGCCACGGAAGGACGCGCGCTCGGAATTCACATTGCCTACGGGCCGGTGCTCGACGTAAACAACAACCCCCGCAATCCTGTGATCGGTGCCCGTTCCATCAGCGAGGATCCGCGCATAACAGCGCGGATGGGTGCCGAGGTTGTGCGCGGGTTGCAGGAAAACGGGATGCTCGCGACGGCAAAACATTTCCCCGGCCACGGCGACACCGAAACGAACTCTCACCTGGCCCTTGCCGCGGTTACCGCTCCGCGCGCGCGTCTGGACTCGGTTGAGCTCGTGCCGTTCAAGGCTGCAATCGACGCCGGAGTAGGCGCTGTCATGACTTTCCATGGATACCTGCCCGCGCTCGATTCTTCAGAAGTGCCGGCCACGCTGTCCACCAAGGTGATGACTGGACTCCTACGGACTGAGCTCAAGTTTGACGGCCTGCTGGTAACCGATGCGATGACGATGGCTGGTGTTGTCGACAAGTTCGGCGACGTAGAAGCAGCGAAACGAGCCATCGCGGCGGGGAACGATGTGCTGTTGATGCCGACGGATACACGCAAGGCCATCGAAGCCGTTGTCGCCGGCGTGCGGGAGGGCCGCTACGATGAAGCACGTCTTGATCGCTCGGTGCGTCGCGTGCTCGAGCTCAAGCATCGGTTCGGGTTGACTCGGCAACGGCTGGTGGCGCTCGACCGCGTTCGCTCGATCGTGGGAGACTCGACGCACGTTGCCTCTGCCGACAACCTGGCCGAACGCTCGTTCGTGTTGGCAAAGGATTCCCTCGGTGTTGTTCCGATCCGGAAGAGCGCCGATCGTGCGCGCGTGCTATCGATCACCTACGCACGACGCGCGGAGCTGAGCGCGGGGACAACGTTCAACGCGGAACTCGCTCGAGGGACGGCGTTGCAGAGCCTGTTCGTCAACGCTGACGAAGTCGGGACCGACTATCAGCAGGTGCTCGCGACCGCGGCGCAAAGCGATATCGTGGTGATTGGATCGTACGTGAACATCACGTCAGAGACGGCGACCGCGACAGCACCGCGCGGGTTTGTCGAGTTCGCGCGACGACTCACAGAGACGGGAAAGCCGGTGGTTCTGGTCTCATTTGGGACGCCGGATCTGCTGAACCAGGTACCATTTGCGCCAGCATTTGCGGTCGCATGGGGCGGCACCGCGTCATCGCAGCGCGCCGCAGCACGAGCGTTGCTCGGAGAGATTCCGATTGCCGCGCGCCTGCCGATCTCGATACCTCCACTGCTGCAGGCCGGCGCGGGAGTACAACGCGCGCGCAACTAACGCGCCGTCGCAGGAGGCACGCGCGATTGACCGGCGCCGCGCTCCCCGGTAGACTCTCGATCCCACCGCTCGCACTCGGCACTTGACTTTAGTAGCCATGGGCTACTTATTCGGCCGTCCATGCGTGATCGAGTGCCAACATACGCCCGCCCGAGTTCCGGTCGTCATTCGTCGTATACAATCGACGTCGTCGTGTTTTCGCCGCGAGGCAAGACACTCGCGGTCTTGTGTCAGGCGCCGACGGTGAAGCAGAAGGCGTCGCGAGTCCTGCCGTATGGCGAGCCGCAGTCGGCGGAAAGCCTCGAGCGGTGTGCGCGTCGTCTGGTGCGCAAGCTCGCGGATGTCGAACCATCGTGGATCGAACAAGTGGGTGCGTTTGGCGACGGCAAGCGACATCCGGCAGACGCTGAGCTGTCGATCGGATTCGTCGCCGTACTTCCGGCCGGCGTTTCGCCGGACGGGGGTGGGGAGTGGGTCGGTCTCGCCGATCTGGCGATGCTCTCTCCACGCCAGCGCACGATCGCCGACGCCGCGCTGTCGGCCCTTCGGACGCGGATGGATCATGCGCCGATCGCGTTCAGGCTGCTCCCGCCGCGGTTTACGCTGACGGACTTGCAGCACATGTACGAGATGCTACTGGGAAAGCGGCTGCACAAAGCGAGCTTCCGCCGTGCGTTGCAGGCTGCGTACCTGGTTGAGCCGACGGACGAATGGCGCAGCGAAGGTCGTGGACGACCTGCGCAGTTCTACGCGTTTTCGCCCAGAAAGCGAAGGAATGCGCGTCGCGGCGTCCGGTTCGATTCAATGGGTTGAGTACGTGAGGTAGTCGCGAAGCGGTGTATTGGTCGAGCTCCTGACGTCGATGAGTGCTTCGCGCGTGAGAATTGCTCGACGGTATGCCTAGGGGCGAGTGTGTTTCAGGTACCCGCTCGCCGCTACCCGCTCGCCGCTCGCCTGATCGCCTGATCGCCTGATCGCCTGATCGCCTGCTCGTCGCTCGCCCGCTCGTCGCTCGCCCGCTCGTCGCTCGCCCGCTCGCCCGCTCACCCGATTCACCCGTTCACCCGTTCACCCGGTCACCCGCTCACCGTTCCGTTACTGGAACTAGCCTTGACCGTCTTGAGTATTAGTTGCAAGGTGTCAATTACACAAAAAGCGAGGACCACTCTGTGCTCGCCTTCCTCGACGCTCTCTGTACCGCGCTGCTGCACCGTGATGAAGCTGTAATCCGGCAGCTGCTGCAGCATCCGCTCGCGGCTGCCCTCCCCGATCCTGTGCGCGAGGAGGCACGACGGATCCTGGATGGGGAGTCACGCCCGTTTGCCGCGCCGCTCCACACGCTGCGGCTTTACCATCAAACCGCGCACCTGCTCGGGGTCTCGCACGACGCAGCGAGTCGACTGCAGAACTCGGCAGGCAAGGGCCCGGCGCCAGGGGATCGAGCCCGGCAAATGGAGTTGCCACTTCCTGCTCGTGTAGCCTGAGTGAAAACGCGAAGCCCCGATCGTCCGAGATCGGGGCTTCGCCTTTCGTGCGGGCTGTCGTGCTAGAAGCGGGCGCGGCCGCCGGTGCGCCGTAGCAGGCCTTTCGCCACTTCCACGTTGTCGTTGGCAAGCGCCACCAGCCGCCGCATCAACTGGCTCAACGAGCCGCCTTCCTCCGTGGCGATGACGGGAGGACGGTGGCCCTCTCGCCGGGAAGGGTCACTGCGGCGCTCGACGGCTACATGCACACGATGCAATGCTGCGCTGGTGTCCTCCCCTTCGGCCTCTACGTGCACGAAGCCGCCACCAGGTAGCGTACGCTCGTACAACACCTTGGTCTTGTCCATGCGACCTCCCACACCGCGTCGGAACACCGGGCCTGATGCAAGAACGCCCTCGGTTCGCCAAAGGTTCGGCGAGCGTCACCTCCATGCATTGACCAACGGGACGCGCTGCACGTAACACTATCCCGATAGGGGAAAACAAAGCGCCCCGGGAATACCCCGGGGCGCGCAGTTTGTCCCGTCGAGCCGGGATCACACCTTCGTGACCTCAGCGGCCTGAGGCCCCTTTTGGCCTTGGACGATCTCGAACTCGACCTTGTCGCCCTCCGCAAGTGACTTGAAGCCCTGCTGCGAGATTGCGCTGAAGTGGACGAAAACATCCGGTCCGCCATCGCGAGAGATGAAGCCGAACCCCTTCGCGTCGTTGAACCACTTCACGGTGCCCTGGATACGTGCCATCGTACAATTCCACTTCCCTTGCGGGGTAGATCAGGTGGAGCGAGTCGGACAGAGCGACCGCAGCCGACATCCGACGTGAAAAGCGCGACCTCACGACGAGACCGACGCCAAAGAAAAATGCTCGTGCACTCGATAGCGACCGAGTGCGCGAGCACGAGCGATCGTACGTGACTCTCAGCGCTATCTATGCAGCACCCGCAATATAACGAGCCGTTCGACCGCACGAAGTACACGTAAGAGTTACGTGTGACTTGGGCGGCGGGGGTATGTGAATCGGCTCCCGCTCGATCTTTCCGGATCCGCACGACGGACAGCTCAACGGAGAGCCGGTTCGATCGCTCGCAATGAGATGCAACGCCTGAGCCGGATTGTACGTCGCCGGACGTGGTTTGCGCATGAGACCTCCGAGGCTGAAACGAATCACTCGCGGTGGCAGCATCGTTACGCCTGACCGAAAAGTAACCGTCAACTTGTGCAAATCCAAGTGCCGTATGGATTTGTCCAAGTGCCTCGTCTTTTGGCCCGTGCAGGAATTGCAACGACGACTCCCACTCTGATCGCGAAGCCCTCCTGACTCGTCAGCGCGGAATCATGTCAGGGCGCTACGATCCACCTCGTCAACGCACGCGGGGGCGCGAGTGTTGTACGAATCCCGATTTCGGAAGTTCCCCAGCCGCATTTCCACTTGGCAGCGACGAGCTCAACCGTGCCTGGAGCCTTCTTCCTCGAGTTTGGGCATCGCGTTGACGAGCTCTTCAACGGTGACAGCTGACCGTCACCCGCCGTACACAATTTCCCCCTTCGCGTCGATTCCCATTTCCTGCTCGAGCCCACACACACCACAGACGCGGGTCACCAGCCAGGATGTCTTGAGCTCTTTCTGGTGGGATGCCGGTGGCTTGCGTACCGTGATCTTCTTGAAGGAGTACTCGAGACAGTGGGAACACGCATGAGACCGCGCGATCTTGGCCGCGCGTTCCTCCGAAATTGAGCGCGCGATGGGCACTCGACTACTCGCCTTTGTCGCTCCTGCCACTTGCCAGGGGTTTCGGGCCGCTCGGTCGTGGTGGTGTAGCTGCGGTCTCAGCGCTCGACGTGGACTGGAGCAGGGCACGAAGGCCACCCAGAGCTCCCATCACTCCCGAGGCCTCGCTCGGAAGAAAAATCGTGGAGCCCTTTCCCTGCGTAAGCTGCGGAAGTGCTTCGAGGTACTTCTGACTCAGCAGGTACATAGCCGCCTGGCCTTCGGGGAGAGCACCGCTGATCCGTCGGATGGCATCCGACTCAGCGTTTGCCATGGCCAGCCGTGCTTCTGCCAGGCCCTGTGCGCGCAGGATCGCCGCATCCTTCTCGCCCTGAGCACGGAGGACCTGCGACTCCCGCACACCCTCGGCTTCCAGAATGGCGGCGCGCTTGGTCGCTTCGGCGTTGGTGACTGCCGCGCGGCGTTCGCGCTCGGCGCGCATCTGCAACTCCATCGACTGCTGGATGTCCCGGGGTGGCTCGATCGCCTGCAATTCCACGCGCGTCACGTCGACGCCCCAGCCTAACGAGGCGTCTTCGATGACTTCCCGCATCCGGCGGTTGATTTCGTCGCGGGAGGCGAGCGTGCTATCCAGTTCCATTTCACCCACAATCTGGCGCAAGGTGGTTTTCGTGAGCGTTTCCAGCGCGTAGGGCAGGTTCTGGACCGAGTAGGTGGCCTTCTGGGGATCAGCGATGCGGTAGTAGAGTACCGCGTCGATGTCGATCGTCACGTTGTCGCGCGTGATTACCGGTTGACTCGGGAAGTTCAGGACCTGCTCACGCAGGTCAATCCGCGGGGTCGACGCCTGAGTGACCCGCTTGACGCCGCTCACATCAGACTCACTGTACCGCACATCCAGTGAGCGCGGACGCTCGATGAACGGAATCAGGATGTTCAGACCAGAGCGCGCGACGCGATGAAACCGCCCGAGGCGCTCCACGACCATGACTTCGGCCTGACCAATGATCTTCACCGACTTGAACACGAGCAGTGCGGCGATGATCGCAATGATGGCGGGGGTGACGAGCATGCGGCCTCCCTACTGCCAGTCGGCAAGAAAGAGATTGGTCTCGTTCGGCTTGGCGTCATGCCGGTTCGACGCCCAGAGCAGCTTACGCCCGTCGGGACTGAACATCGGGAAGCCGTCGAACACAGGACTGAACGTGATCTGCTCTATTTGGCCGGATTCCGCCATGGTTGCCGTGGCATCGACGAGATACAGGTCGAAGTTTCCACCGCGGGGATTCCGGTGATTCGAGGAGAAGATGATCCGCTTCCCGTCCGGGGTCCATGACGGACCGAAGTTCGCCCCACCAAGCCGGGTCACCTGACGCTGGTCGCTGCCGTCAGCGTTCATCACGAACAGCTCCACCCGCGAGGGCCGCACCATATTCTCGCCCAGTAAGCGGCGGTACTCGGCGAGCTGCGCCGAGTCCGCCGGATGATGCGCTCGGTACACGATCTTCGTGCCATCTGGCGACCACCACGGACCACCGTCGTAGCCTGGGGTGTGCGTGAGGCGTTGCACGTCGGTGCCGTCGGCATTCATCCGGTAGATCTCGAGGTCGCCATCCTTGAGCGACGTGAACACGATTCTGCGTCCGTCGGGTGAGAGGACCCCTTCGGCCGTGTACACGTTGTTGTGCGTTAGGCGCTGCACGTCGGACCCGTCGCGATTCACGGTGTAGATGTCGAACCGGTCAAGGGGCCACACGTACCCCGCCGACGCGTCAGGACGTGGCGGACAGGTGGAATCGTGCGCGTGGGACGATGCAAACAACAGGCGATCTCCGCCCGGAAAGAACCACCCACATGTGGTCTTCCCACGACCGTTCGAAACGCGAACGATGCCGGACCCATCGCTGCGCATCACGTACTGCTGATCGCAGGTCCGGCCGTCACGCGTGGACTGAAAGGTGATCCATCGTCCATCGGCGCTGAAGTACGCCTCGGCGTTCTCTCCACCGAAGGTAAGTTGGCGAATCGTAGCGAGATGGCGCTCTCCTGATTCGGGAGCGACGGTGACCGCGGGCCGACCGCGGGCACATGAAAACGCCGCCACGAGGGTCGTGGCGGCGATCATCACGGAGCGTCTCATGCCAGGAGAACTTACTTCTTCGCCTGGCTCGAAGCGAGCGCGATCAGCTCCCTGGTCGAGGGGTTCTTTTTCAGGATGTCGATGGCCCGCTGGAGCTGGGGATCATCCGGCAGTGTTCGCCGCCGCGACGCCGAGTCGCCGAACGCCAGGCGCGCTACCTGCCGCTCGATCTGTCGATCCAGGTATCTCGACGCTCCCTCATACATCGGGCGGTCGATCTCCACTCCCTTCTTCTGAAGTCGGCTATAGAGCTCTTCCCGCCACTCGGGTTGGACCTTGAAGTCCGGCTTGACCCTGGTCTTCAGCTCCCACGCGTATTCGTACAGCGTGACGTAGATATCCTGCGTCTTCGGGGCGGTGCTCCGCAGGAACGACTGCTCCGGGGTGGAGAAGGTGTCGGGCTTCACCACGATGTCCGGTGTGATCGCACCGCCACCGTACAACATCCTGCCGGCAGTGGACTTGTAGGTCGGCCGCGCCTTTCTCGCGGAATCCGACTCCTGAGAGTCGGGGTGCACCTCGACGTACTGACCATCGGGGAGCAGCGTTCGCTCCTTCTGGATGGACCGACCCGCCGGCGTGTACCATTTGCCAGTCGTCATCTTGAGCGCGTATCCGCCGTCAAGGTTGTACATGGTCTGGACAAGACCCTTACCGAACGACGTCACGCCGAGAATGAGCGCGCGATCATGGTCTTGCAGCGCGCCAGCGACGATCTCGGCCGCCGATGCCGAGTACTGATCGATCAGGATGACGATGGGTAAATCGCCCGCGATGGGACGCTCTCGCGCAGTGTAGACCTGCGGCTCCTGGCCCCGACCGCGCACCGACGCGACCTCGACGCCCTGAGAAAGGAAGAGATTGGAAATCGACAGGGCCTGGTCGAGGAAGCCGCCCGGATTCCGTCGCAGGTCGAGAATCAGCCCTTTGGCGCCCTCGCCCTGGAACTTCCGAATCGCCGCCGAGATGTCGCGTGTGGACGATTCATTGAAGTTGTCCAGGGGGAGATATCCGATGCCGTCAAACGAAATGGCATACGCGACAGCGGGGACGCGAATCACGGCCCGCGTGAAGGCGCTTTTGATGGGCTCAGGAACGCCGGGACGGGCAAAGGTGACCGTAACCTTGGATCCGGGCACGCCCCGCAGCGAATCCGCGACGCGACCGTTCCCCCAACCGCGCGTGGAGAGCGTGTCGATGCCAATGATGATGTCGCCCTCCCGCACGCCTGCCCCTTCAGCGGGCGTGTTGTGGAATACCCGGGCGACGACCGTGCCTCTATCACGTTGATCCTCGATCGACATACCCAGCCCGCCGTAGCGGCCAGCCGTGTTGGTGTTGAATTGGGTCAGCTGTCGCGGCGAGAGCAACTCCGAGTACGGGTCCTGCAGCTGATTGACGAGGCCACGAGCGGCCTTTTCATAGAGCATGGCGCCGTCGATGGAATCGACGTACCGGGTCTGGACCAAATCGAGGACCTGTCCAAGCAGACGACCGCCGTCTTGTGTCGCGCGCTCCTGGGCTATGAACCCGCCTACGACTAGTGGCGCGAGGACAACGAGCCCGAGGGCGGCTTTCCGAATTCGATTCATGCGGTCATCCGGTGGAAGACTGACAAGGCTACTGCAACGAATACGCCCGGCTACGGGGCGAGTTCCTGCTATTGGGGGCAAACGGTCAGCTGAGCTGTGCGGTCCTCATCCTGGAGAGGCCCAGCCGAACTGTACCTTCACCTGAGCTTCGGCAGGATCACGCGGCTCAGGAGTGACGGTACATCAGGGATGCGGGTCACGGGAAGAGTGTCGCAGCCGGGCCCAGGAGGGCGCACCGGGGGACGGGGAGAGGGGGGAACTACCGGGGGGTCAGGAAGGAACGAGCGGCCGAGGTCGGCGGAGCGACCTTGGGGTGTCTCTGGCGATCCGGACATCTCCACCTCCGTGTTCGTTAGGCTGCGCGCATGGCGAGGACATAATCCACGAGCCACGTTCGGTCCTGCTGGTGCACTTTGGCATCGCGTACCAGACCGGCGGTGAGCAGCATCTCATGTGCTGGCTGCAGAACACGCTGCAGATGCGATGGATAGCGTTGCACCAAGGGCATCTGTTCCGCCAGGGCCTCGAGCTCGATACGCCAAGTCACCGTGTCCTCGGCGCGGGCGACCTCCAGCAAACGATACAAGCGTCGGGCCACCGGCGACGACAAAGCTTGATACTGCGCGGCGACGAGAGTTGTTGCATGTCCCCGGGCAATATTACTGCGGAGAAGCGGGGAGAGCGCCACCCGTGCGTCGCCGGGTTCGGACGTCGTCACATTCGGAAACAGCGCCAGCTGTTCCCGATCGGCCACGCGCCGCCGATCAATGGAGACGGTCGACAGGACAGTGAAGCGACCGTCGAGCGCGCTGCCGCTCGACGCGCTGTAGTAGGCAGAACTGGATTCGAGACTGGTGCGCTCCAGCCGGCTCAATGCTGCTCGCAGTTGCTCGTAGGTGCGGCCATCGGCTCGTCGTCCGATGGACCGCAGGAAGGCGTGCAGCGTGAAACTGACCGCACCGTCTGTCGGCTCACCGGCATCGAGGTAGCGACGGCAGATCTCCACGTACACGTCCTGATCGAATGTGCCGGGAAGGCGGTCACCAGGGCTGGGCAACACTCGCCACCGCCCGCCAGCCGGCGGGGTGTAGAGGATCGAGGACTCTTCGGCAGAATCGCTGAGCCGGAAGAGAGGCAAGGCCTCCAGGGAGCGGTCGAGGACGATGTGCTTTCCGGGCGGCCGACGCGACGAGCCGGGTCGACGACGCTCGTCTCCGCCGGCGAATTCACGGGGGAGGGCACTCATCCGAGCTTTACCACCTGACCAGATATGGCCGCTGATGTCGCGGAGCAGAGGAGGACGACCCATTCTGCCACAGTTTCGCGCTCCACATAAGCAGCATCCTCGCCCATACTCGCGACATTGGACACTGTGCGAATCGAGGTCGGCGCCAGTGCATTCGCCCGGACGCCGGCACCCTTTTCCTCCAGCGCGACCGCACGCATCAGCGTAACGACCCCCGTTTTGGCGGCGCTGTACGCCGCCATACCGGACACCTTTCCTCCCGGCAGGGCGGCGGCCGACGCGAAGTAGACGATCGCACCATGCGCCGTGCGGATCAGTGGGAGGAAGGCGCGTGTGGTGCAGAAGGCCGTCGTGAGATTGACGCTGAACATGCGATGCCAGGCATCGGGCGACGTATCCGCGACATTGGAACCGGGCGCAAAGCCGCCGGCCACGCAGACTAGCGCCTGCACCCCTTGGGGCGTCTCGGCCGACACGTGACGCGCGACCTCGTCGACGGCGCCGGCATCCGTCAGGTCGCACCCATGCGCTGTGGCCCCCCAACCCTGCGCGCGCAGTTCGTCGGCTCGGGCGGAGACCTCAGCGCCGTCACGGCCGATGAGAACGAGCTGCCAGCCTAACGACCCGAACGCAATGGCGACGGCTTCACCGACCTGCCCGCGTCGTCCCACGCCCGTCACGACGGCGACCTGTCTGCGCTCGGTTGCGGGCATCAGTGCTCCACCCGCCCAAGCGCAGTGCGCAGTGCCTCCCGCAGTGCAACCACAGCGTCTTCGGTCGCGGCGATCGAGTCGTCTCGGATGTGCAACTCCACGCCGAGCGCCACGGGAACGCGACGCCACGAGTGCATGCCGTTCTCGTCATTGTTCGCCGCGGCGGGCACGCCGGCGGCGAGCGCCGTCGAGAGCCATTGTGCGACACGTCGCTCCAGGGTGTCGCCCGTGGTGTCCCGCATTTCTGTGCGAATCGCGTCGAGATTCAATCCTTCACGCTGTCGGATCTTGATGCACAGCAGCTGAAGGAAATGGCGATAGCTGTACGTTGCAGACGTGCCGGCACCTTCGGGCCGGTCCATCAACCGATTAGCGACATAGAACCGCACGGCGCGCGCTGAGGGTGCGGCGCGGGCGGACGCATTTGTTGGCTTGACTCCGACGGCATCCACGAGACCGGATACGTGCGCCGCCAATCCACGCGCGTTCCACGGGGCAAGCCGCGCATGGGCACGCAGGAGAGCAACTGGGGACTCCGCCATTCCCGTAGATTACGAGGGGCTGGTGGGATGGCGCCAGACGAGCGAGCAAGCAACTCGTCAGGCGTGGTCGGCGCCGGCAACTTGAAAGAACGAGTGATCGACGTCGCGGTCGATCACTCGCCAGGTCGTCGGCAAACGGATCAGCGTTTCTTCTTTGCGGTTTTTTTGACGGGTGCCTTGCCGGGCTTCTTCGCCTTGCCGGACTTCCCCTTGGCCTTCATGACCGGTTTCGCCGCTTTTTTCGCGGGTTTTTTCGCCGCCGCTTTTTTCGCCGGTTTCGCCGCTTTCTTCGCCGCCTTTTTCGCTACGACCTTCTTGACGGGAGCAGGTGCTTTCTTGGCTGGGGCCTTGGCCGGAGCTGTAGCGGGGGACGCCGCCTTTGGCGGCTTGGGAGGTGCCACCGGCTTGGCTGCGGGCGGTTTGGCCGGAGCGGGCTTGGCGGCTGGGGTCGCCCCGGGAGGTGCCGGAGATGCGCCCGAGGCAGCGGCCGGCTGTTTTGCGGGTCCCCGGCGCCGGGAGGGCGCAGCTCCAAAGACGACGTCCTCGTCCTCGGGCTCGTCCTCCACCGCCTCTTCTACGGGTTCGGCCTCCTCTTCTTCATCGAGCGCGGCTTCATCCGGATCTTCCCAGAGGCTGTCGTCATGTTTGGTGGATCCCCACCCGTCCTCCTCGTCCTCCTCCTCGTCGTAGGACGAACCGCCGCCGCCATATCCGACCTCCTCCATCTCATCGTCGTCGGAAAACTGCATTGTGCCATTCTTCGAATCACCGCGCGCCATGTATTCCTCCGGATAGAGACCGCTCATGAGCAGAGCATGCAATTTGAGAACAACGCAACGGTACCCACGAAGCGGGTAACGCGTGTGACATCATTTGAGAACCACCCTTGTACAATTGCGGGATGATTCCGTCAAGGCGGGTGCGTCAAACTGTTGGTGGAAGCGATTCTGGACCACCCGGTCGATCCTCGCACGCGTGCTACGCGACGTGCGTCAGGAATCAGGCGCTCGCCAGCGCTGCCTGCTCACGGGCCTGAGGTAACTCGACGCGGAACGTCGTGCCCCGGCCGGGTGTGCTCTCCACACTGATGAAGCCACCATGGGCTCTCACGATGCCGTAACTGACGCTGAGACCCAGCCCCGTGCCTTCCCCAGCCGGCTTGGTGGTGAAGAACGGTTCGAATATTCGCTGGCGCGTTTCCTCGTCCATCCCCGCACCACTATCGATAACGATGAATGCGACTCCGTCCCTGGTGCGCTCGGACTTCACGACAAGCCGCTTTGCGTCTGCACGGTGCAACGCGTATTCGGCATTGATGATGAGGTTGAGCAGCACCTGCTGCAGACGCTGGCTATCGCCGGCAACCCGGGGAATCGAGGGCTCCAGTTCCACGCGGACATCGATCCCCGCGGAGCGCAGACCGTAGCCACGCAGGCGGAGCGTGAGCTCGATCATCTCGTTGACATCGACCAGCGTTTGGGATGGTCCCGTCTTGCGTGAGAAAAGCAGCAGATCCCGAATGACCCCGACGGCGCGGTCAGCCTCACGCTTGATGAGCCGCACCGATTCGTGCTGCTCTTCATTGAGCTCGTCTTCCATGAGCAGCTGCGCGAACGCCGAGATCCCCGCAAGCGGGTTGTTGAGCTCGTGAGCAACGCCCGCAACGAGCTCTCCGAGGGCGGCGAGTTTTTCGCTCTGGCGGAGCTGCTCTTCGATACGCCGCTCCTCGGTAAGGTTGCGCACCGTAACAACCTGCCCCACAGGGACATTGTCAGCATCGCGGATGTAGCTGAGAAGCACCGAGGCCGGGAAGGTCGAACCGTCCCGGCGTCGGTGAATGTGCTCCGCTTCCCAAATGCCCGTGGCTTCTGTGGTGCTCTCGGAACCGACGCGCCTGGCCACCGCAGCGGAATCGATCAGTCGTTCAAACGGCAACGCCTGAAAAACCTCGATGGGATACTCGTACTCCGTGACCGCAGCAGCGTTCGCGTACAGGACCCGTCGATCCAGGCCGATGATGAGCACGGCCTGGTCCATGGTGGCCAGCGCCGTGGCAAGCATGTGCTCGCGCGCGCGTCGCTGCTGCTCTTCTTCGTTGAGCAGCAGCACATCGGCGGCAAGTGCCAGCGGCGCTGCGAGGTTGCGCAGGGTGTCAAGCTCATGTTCGGCCGCCAGTCCCGCAGCGGAAGGGACCACCCATAGCACGCCAAGCAGGCGCTGTTTGGCGATGAGTGGAATGATCGTACACCCCGACGGTACGATCCGGCCCTCGGCTACCCCCGCAAGCGATGCTGCATTCACCCGCAGGCTGGGCAGCTGCCCCGTGAGTGAGGCCGCGCTGTTCTCGAGAGTGATGGACAGGTGACGTAGCCCTTCGAGAGTCCCCGACGCGGCGAGATATCGAAGCGACGTCCCGCTCCCGTCGACGAAAGCGATCGCCTTTCCCGGGGAGGGCACGGCGCGATCGATGGCCTCGAGCGCCAGCGTTGCGGTGTGGGAGGAGTTGGCTGCTCCCAGCGCGCTGCGCGCGATGATCGCTGCTGCCTCCGCGATCTCGCGCGAACGACGCTCATTCTCGAATTGCTCGGCGTTTTCCACCGCACCGGCCGCCTGCCGAGCTAGAAGCGAAAGGACTTCCGCATCCTCGTCCGAGAACGCACCGGCTTCTGGCGATTGGACCAGCAGCACCCCGCGGGGCACGTCGCCGTGCAGGAGTGGTACGGCTAGTTCGGATCGCATGTTCGTGGGCTGACCGGCCGTAGTCTGAAGCGGGAGCGGCCGGCCTGACATCACGGGTTGGCGAGACCTGAGGGACCGGACTGCCGCACAATCCAAGGGCATGTCCATCGGCTCCTCACCGCCCCACGACGCTGCCGAACCGGTGTCGATGAACTGCGGCGCCAGGAGCTGTCCTTCGACCACGCGGAACAACGCGACTGCCTGTGCTTGCGGTGCGGCGGTTCGGGCGGAATCGCGGACTTCGGAAAACACGTCGCGCAGCGCAACCCGCGACGTCACTTGCTGCATGCGCGCGACCGCCGAGAAGCGTTTGGCACGCCGGTCGAGCGCGCTGATCAACTCGGCGTTGCGCAGGGCAAGGGCAACCTGTGTTGCGAAGTCCCGAAGAAGCATCCGTTCGTCTTCGGGGAACGCATGCGCGGTGCGCCAGCGGAGGGTGAGCGCTCCTCGCAATCGCCCCTCGACGACAAGGGGCAACCTTGCCAGGGATACGACCTCAGTGGGAATGGGCGTCCCCGGACTCCGATTCCAGATTGTCACCGCATCGCTTGATCGCACGTCTTCGTAGAACGCCTCGGCGCCGGCGAGAAGCAGTCCCGCAATGGAAGGATCCTCGACCGCCTGAGGCACAAGTTGAGCCAGGGTGTCCGCGCCAACACCAGCGAGATACGCAATGCGGACGACGCGGGCACTGGTGTCGACTGAATAGACAGTGAGGCCCGTGGCGGTGAGCAGATCCCGTGCGACCCGCGAAAGCTCGTCGAAGAAACTCGATGCATCGACGGATTGCGCCAACGACCGCGCAGCCGACGAAAGCGTCTCCGCATGCCGCGCAGTGTGCGCTGCGGCCCGATACAATCGCGCATTCTCAATAGCGACTGCCGCGTGAGTGGCCAGGGACCGCAGTAGTTCTTCGTCACGCTCGGTGAAATCGCGGCCAGGATTCGCCGCGACCATCAGCGCGCCGATCGCACGGTCGGCCACCATGAGCGGAGCGGCGATTCCGTTCGTGGGTCGGTCGTCCAGAGACGCCGCCAGCGCGGCATTGGCGGATATCGGTCGAAGGTCGCGCGTGCGAAGCACCCGCCGACTTGTCGCAACCTCATAGGCGAACGACCCGGCGAGAGGTGCGCGCTGCTTTGTCAGCAAGTCTGCCGTCCCAGAGGTGGCGGCAACGTAAACCTCCTCGCGGTCGATGAGGGTGAGCACGGCACTCCGAGCTCCCAGCAGTTCAGCACTCTTTTCGGCGACGAGGTTTGTGACCCGCTCGAACTCCAGCGACTGATTGAGCTGCTGAACGATCTCGGCGAGGAGCGAGGATTCACGAGAGCTCTGCCGTTCGCGGGCAAGGAGCCACGCATTCTGTACGGCAAGAGATCCGAGGTCGGCGAGCCTGGAAATGAACGCAGCGTCGCCATCACTGAA
>JBQTIW010000086.1:0-13997 GCA_052387735.1 Gemmatimonadaceae bacterium | reverse complement strand
GCGCGCGGCGTTCGACGCGGCGCACATCGACGCTACGGTTCGTGACGCGCTCAAACAGGTGCGCGTATCACCAGCGCTCTTCAACACAACCGAGGAAGTGGAGCGCTTTCTGCGAGTAACCGCGCGGTTGGCGTAGGCAACGTCTGTGCACTCATATGCCTTGCCGCGTGTGGGCCCGTCTGTGCGCCCGTCTTTAGTGCGTCAGGCCGTAGATGAGGTAGTTGATCGCCAACTTGTACGCGTCGTTGGTGGTGTTTACGGGCCAGAAGTTGTCGTCTGACCACTCCATGTAGTCCCCGATGTCGTTGTTGTAGTTGATGATCACCATCAGGCGCTTGTCGGGATCGTTGTCTTCGTAGATACCGAGAAACACAGCGTCCAGATACGGATCGTGTGGGTACTTCATTTTCAAGGAATCGATGCGGAAGAAGGCATCGAAGATCGGGTGTGACACGTCCATCATCTCGATGCGCGCTTTGGGCAGCACCTTCCGCATCGATCGCTCGAAGTTGAACCATTCGTTACGCATGAAGTCGTCGACGATGAGGAAGCCACCCTTCTCGAGATAAGTCCGCAGGCCCGCGGCTTCCGCGTCATCTGGAATCCAGTAACCCGGTTCGGAGAGATAGGCCACCGGATACTTGAGCAGCTCCGGATCGTCGAGGTCGAGGATGTTGCTCCCACTCAGGTGCGGACGAAGCGCCGTCACCTCGCGCATCATCGTCATCAGGTGGCGCTCCATGGTGGGATAGTCGAACTCCCATCCACTGCGGCCGTAAACCTGGTAGCGGATGCGGGCGAACGTGAACCGGCCGTCGTATGGAACATTCGGCTCGAACACCATGCCCCGCCCAAAGCGGCGTCCCTGCGCGACAACGAGCAATGGGACCACAACCGCCAACGCGGCGATCAACACGATTGTCTGTCGAGCTCGGGGTGCAACGCGCATCGGGATCAGGGGTCGATGCTCCAAGCTGGGGCCGGGCCAAGCGCGCGCAATACGGAGCGGGTGAACGGCAGAGGGCAGACGACAGGCTGCGGACGGAACTCGAGGGTCATCGGTGCGCACGCCATCCGAGCACTCGTCTGCGCTTCTATGGTCGAACGATCGGCTCGGCATCCGTCATCCGCCGTCTGCCGTCCCGCTCCTACCCCCGCTCGAAATTCCAATTCAGCACCGGCAGAACTCGACGGCCGCGTGGATTGCGCTTCGCGATGTTGAGCAATCCCACCTGCATCCCATGCAGCGAGCGCGTGTAGTTCACGATTCCGATCGTCAGGCCGCGCTGATGGCCCTTGACGTAGTTGAACGAGCTGACTCCCACACCGTGTAGGAGCCCGCCACGTTCAACACGGACCACGCCACCAGCTATCATCAGGCCCTTGAGCGTCTCACCGCCTACTCCGAACCCCGCGAGCGAGAGGCCTTCCACGCGGCTCGCGCCGTTCCCAACTCCGGCAATCGACAGGTAGCGAAGCGTGCCGCCGGCCCCCGTGCCAATGCCGCTGATCGTGATTCCGTCCACATTGCCGCCGACGCCGAGTCCAGCGCCGTTGATCGCGACGCCGCGGAAATTGCCGCCGACTCCTGCGCCAATGCCGGTCACAATCACGCCGAGAAACTCACCGCCAACTCCGGCACCGATGCCACTCAGCACGAGGCCGCGCCCATCGCCTGCCGCGGCAGCGCCGACTCCGGTGACCACCAAGCCTTTGAGGTCCCCACCAGCTCCAATGCCGATCCCTCCCAAGGCGAGCCCGTGGAGGGACCCTCCCGTTCCCGCACCCACACCCGCGATTACCGCTCCATTCACATCGCCGCCCACCCCCGCCCCGACGCCACCGATCAGAAGCCCCCGCATATTGCCCCCGGCACCGGCACCGACACCGCCGATGGCGATTCCTTGCAGACTGCCGCCGGTGCCAAGACCGACGCCACCGACGAGAATCCCGGTCATGTCGCTCCCCGCACCCAGCCCGATGCCGCCGATGCCGATGCCGCCGATGCTCTCCTCCGCAGAGACGCCAAACACACCGGCGGAAATCCCTCGGATCCTGCGCCCACCTGTGGACGGGAGCCCAAGGGCCAGTCCATAGACATCACCGGCGCCGCCTTCTTCCGGGTGCCATATCGTGGCATTGACCCCGTCGACGCGCTCGAGCCGCGTGTCGCGGAAGTTGAGCCGGATCCCTTTCACTCGCCGTGAATCGCCGATCGAGATTCCCGTTCCGTTGATCGTGAGGTCCAGACTTCGTTTTGCGTCCTGCGCCTCGAGGGCGCCGGCAGCGGCGAACAGAGCGAGGGACACTGACAGAGATCGTTTCATAGGCACGTTGCACCTCGGGTGTGGCCCCGTCCGTACGACGTCGCGCCGGAACGAGGTTTCAGATCGCCGCGCTCGACGGCCATACCGTCCTGTCTGCCGCTTCTCTCGAGTGACCTAACGAGGCCTCGTCATGCCGACTCGTCCAGGAACAGGCCGACGTGCGAGAGCCGCAATGCGTCGAGGCTCGACTCGACCGTGACACGCACCCTCTCCACCGTCGCCGCCTCGAAGCGGGCGAGGCGCGCGTAGCCGATCGTGGTCCCTGAGGTCGCGGGGCGCCATGTACCGCCGGTCGCGATCGCGACGGAATAGCGTTCGATACTCTGGCCGTGGACAATGGGCTCGGCGAGCCTGAGCACGTTGGCCCGCGACGGCCGGCCGAGGACGAGCTCGAGGGTCGCCCGCTGGATCCCGGGGTCCGTGCCCCACCACGTCTCCGGATCGGGATCGACAACGAGGGCCGATCCACTGCTCCCTCGACTGTCGGAGATGACCCGCGCTCCGCGGCACAGGTCCCGATCAAAGAGGTCCGTCCGACGGCTGGCAAAGACGTCGAGGCTGGTCACGTCGTTCGGGTGCCAGAGTCCGTCGGTCGTGGGGGGCACGTTCAGCAGGAGTTTGCTGTTACGACCGACAGAGGTGAAGTACAGGTCGAGCAGATTCCCGGCCGAGCGCACCTTGCCGTCTTCGGCGGGATGCCAGAACCACCCCGGGCGAATGGAGACGTCCGTTTCGCCGGGTCGCCAGACGCCGCCCCGCGGGTCTCCGCGCTGGAGGAGTTCGCCCACGCCGGGCGCGTCATACCCCGCGTAGGGGACCGCCGCCGGGTCGATCGTGCTCCAGCAGGTCTCGCCGGCGACGCCGCGCTCGTTGCCGATCCAGCGCACGTCCGGGCCGGCATCGGAGAACATCACCGCGCCCGGCTGCAGCCTTCGCACGGTGGCGTGGATGCGAGGCCAGTCATAGACCTGCCGCTTCCCGTTAGGCCCCTCCCCATTCGCGCCGTCGAACCAGACCTCCACGACCTTGCCGTAGCGCGTGAGAAGTTCTTCGAGCTGGGCGACATAGAAGTCCATGTATCGGGGCGAGTCGCCGTAGCTCGCTTCGTGCCGATCCCATGGCGAGAGATAGAGCCCGAGACCAAGGCCCTCGACGCGACAGGCGCCCGCCAGGTCGCCGACGATGTCGCCGTGACCGTCTCGCCATGCGCTCGACGACACCCCGTGCGTCGAGACGCTGGAGGGCCAGAGACAAAAGCCGTCGTGATGCTTGGCTGTGAGAACGATGGCCTTGAAGCCGGCGCGCCGTGCGATGCGCGCCCACTCGCGCGCGTCGAACCGGGTGGGCCGAAAGAGACGCGGGTCTTCGCTGCCGTCGCCCCACTCGCGATTGGTATATGTGTTGACTCCAAAATGCACGAAGAGCGCCAGCTCGTCCCGCTGCCATTGCAGCTGCGCCGGAGTCGGCACCGGTCTGGCGGCTCGGGACCTCGCTTGCGCAGGAATGCCTCGCACCGCGAAGGCGGCCCCCACGCTGAATGCGCTTGCAGATTGGATGAACCGGCGTCGGTGCATGGTTGCGGACGGTGGGCGTCTTACTGTGGTTGCGAACGGTCCGGGCTCGAGCCGGCGTCGCCGACCAGGTGCCGCGCATCGGCGGGGTGCCTGACGTTGAGGGCGCGCCCCAGCGCACCGGCAACCAGGTACCCCGTCTCACCGGTGGCCAGCTGCACGCGATACCACGACCCATGGGCTCCAACGATCTGCAGCGGCGTGGCGCGGCCGACGCTCCGCACCGCGTCGGATCCAGCCGCCGGCGCCTGCCGGATCAGAGCCGGCCGCGGGCCGGTCATCACCACGTCGCCGAGCCGCGACGTATCGACGACGATCCTCGCCGGCGTTGCGGTGACAAGTCGCACGTAGGGATACGGGTCGACCGGCCCGTGTCCACGTCGATAGATCCCGAAATGAAGGTGCGGGCTCGTCCCGCGCGCGTTGCCGGTGTTGCCGACGAAGCCTAACGTATCGCCCAACCGAACCATCGCTCCTGCCCGTACCGCATGCGCGTCGAGGTGGGCATAGTAGAGGGTCTGTCCGCGGCGCGGGTCCGCGAGCCACACGACATTCCCACCAAGATTGTTAGGGGAAACCGAGCGCACCACGCCGTCGCTGGCCGCGAGTACGGCTGTGCCGCGGGGAGCGAAGATGTCGATGCCGTGATGTCGCCGCGCGCCAGCGTCGCGGTCCGCTCCAAAAAAGCTCTGCACCGCGCGGTTACCGGCGCCCTGTACGGGAAATGCCAGCATTGGCGCGACCCGCACGGAGATCTCATAGCGCCCTTCGCGCAGGAGCTCCGGCTGCATCCGGAGCAGGTACGTTCCCCCCTCACGCACTTCGAATCGTACGGCGAGGGAGATGCCGGGTGTGCTGTCCGGCGGCTCGGCGGTGGCGAGGTGCTCGAAGGGCTCGAGGGTGTCGGTCGAGAGCTGAAAGAGATCGACGAACAGCCGGGTTGGCAGTCCCATCTGACGCAGATCCATCTCCAGCCGCTGGCCTTCGACTGCCGCGAAGCGAAACGCGATCGCCCGAGCCTCGCTGCGGCTATAGAACCCCGCTTCCCTGAACGGCAGTGCCATCGGCAGGGGGGCTTTGAGCGCACTATCGCTCGCGCGCAGCCAGTCGCGTCCGAGCGCGGTCGAATCGAGTCCTGCGCTCGTGATCGACTGCGCATACCGCTCGTACGGCGTGAGGACGCGCACGCGCTCGCGCAGCACGTCCGCCACGTCGCACGCGACGAGGGTCAGGGCGAGGAAGGGGGTAAGCCGGCGCATGGCACGAGATGATACGTGACATAACGTCGTGAGGGTCCCGGCTGTGTCAAGCGGTTTGCCCGATCAGTCCGCGCGCAGCACGCTATTGGGATCGGCGCTGGAACGCGCAAAAGGACGGACGCGGTCCGCCCGTCCCTGCTGCCTGGAACGCTATTTCTTTGAGACGAGCGTCTTCTTGACCCAGCCTTCGGCTGTGGAGCCTTGCACCTTCACGTAACCGTCCTTCTCCTCGCCGAGGAAGACCAGCTCATCGCCCTTCTTGAGCGTTGCCGCGGCCTTCGAGCCATCCTGGGGTTCGGCGAGCAGCTTGACGTTGTCGATCTTTGGACTCAGGACATCGCCCTCGGCGAAACTCGCCCCGGCCTTCGTGTCACTGCCCGAGACCGCTCCAGGCTTGAACTTGTCGGCACGCGCCATGAGATCGGCATCGCCCTTCATCTGGTCGACGATGGTGTTGTAATTGTCGAGATACGACGCGGCGATGACCTTGCCTTCCGCAGTGTTGGAATACGCGCCGACGCCAACGACCGCCCCAGCAAAACCGAGAGCGCCCAGACTGAAGTTGGATTTCCTGGCCTTCCCTTCGGCAGCGGCCACCTGAACCGTCGTGCGCGCGTCCGCGATGAGGATGCTGGTCTGCGCTTCCTTGAACTTCACGCCTCCACCAAGCGCACCGACGACGGGGGCACGGCGTCCCAGCACACCGCCTACCACCCCTCCCACTCCACCCGCGTTGTTGTCGCTGACCTGTACGGCAGCCGTCAGCACGAAGTCGGCGGCTTTCATCTGGCCCCCGCCCATGTTGGCGTCCTGTTGCATTTCCCCAGATCGCGCCAGGGCGCGTTCCTGCTGCATGTTCTGCATCGCCACGCCGCGCTCGACGATCAGGAAGCACTTCGAGTTCTGCGCCATGATGCGAAGGAGCGCCGCCGGGGAGCCAAGTTGATAGCGAGTGAAAATGGCCATGTACTCTGATTGCGGCTCGTTCACTGCGAGGGTTCCAAACGGCTTGTCGCACTTTCGCAGTTCATCCTTGTCTTGCGCGCTCATGGGCGCGCCCAGGGCGACCAGCAGAACGGCGAGAGCGTGATGAGGCGCGCGGGGGAGGAACATTGGGATCTCCGTCTTTAGCGTGAGGCGAGTCCGACATGGTCTGCGCCAGGGGCGTCGCAACCACTTTCGGGGGAATGAGACGCTGGTCTGCACTCGAGACCTCCAAGGATCGAACATCCGGTCTCTCCAGGCATTGCGCAAGGCAGGCCGCGAAACGGTCAGTGGGTGTCGTCGGTGGACGGCGTGGGCTGTGCCGCACTTTTGGCGCCGCCTGTCCGCCCCAATGGCGTGGGGACCTGGAGGCGCAGATCACCCGGGTCCTACGTCCTGCCCGCCTCGGCGGCTTTGAGGAACGCGATCACGCCGTCGACGCATACTGGAGAGCGCCCCGTCGCTCCTCACAGCTCGATCGCCTCGGCGCTCGCGAGACCCCACGTTAACGGCATGCTCGATGGTGGGTTCCTCGCGACAAATCTCGCCCGTGCGAGCCGGCTCGAGTAACCAGACCGGGTGTGTCGCGGGCCAGTTCTGGAAGCCGTCGCTCATCCCGTTGATGGGCGCCGGCCTTCCTGTTGGCGTCTCCACGTACATCCGCCGCGTCGGGCTTTGTTGATGTCCGCCCGATGTCGCCCCCGTCCGCCCGTTAGGCGACCGATCGTCAACGCCTACCGCCTGACCAACCTCAGAATGGCATCCCGCACGACCGGCCACGCCTGCGTCGTCGGGGCAATGACCTCGAAATGCCCCGCATCGGTCACGACGATCAGGTCCACGACATCTCCCTTGCCGCGCGCGAGTTCGAGGTATGCGTTGCGCGCCCGCTCGGGCATGATCCCGTCACCATCACCCACTATCAGAAGCTGCTGCACACCCAGCGGGAGCAGCTCGGCCGGCGAGGCCTGGCGCCAGCGATCGGGCACCGCCTCCCAGGTTCCGCCCAGCAGCCTGTCGATGATCCCCTCGCCGCAGGCGCGCTGGCCGTAGGTCATGAAATCGCGCAGGTCTCCCGGCCCGCCTAACGCGACCGTGGCCTGGATGGCGAGAGGTTCCCGGACGAACAGCGGGCTCTCCGGTGACAGCCTGCCGCGCGCACCCGCCCATAGCGCGAGGTGGCCGCCCGCCGAGTGCCCTGCCACCACAACGCGCGACAGATCGAGCGGGTATCGCCGGGCCAGCCCCCGCAGCGAATCGATCGCATCTCCCACGTCCCGCAGCGTGCCCGGCCATCCACCGCCCGGATTGTCGAGGCGCCGATACTCGACATTCCACGTCGCGACCCCGGCATCTCGCAACGCGTCAGAGAGTGCCGTGGTGTTCTGCAACGACGCCAGCCGATGCACCCAGCAGCCGCCATGAATGATCACCACCACCGGGAATGGTCCTCCACCACTCGGCAGCCGCAAATCTCCAAACTGAAGAGAGTCTGTGCCGTAGGCGATTCGTGCCGTGGCGGGCTTCGACGGCAACGTGTCCACGTCGCGCGGCCGCAAACGCCCCTGCGCCTCGAGTGAGGAGACAAGCAGGAAAGGGAAGACTGCAACGCCACGCATGGGGAATGTCATTGGTGTGAGCGAACCAGCGGCGACTCCCGTATCTGCCGTCACCTCCCGGCGATGCGTGCTTCGCCCTGGCAGTTGCACGTCCCTATCTCACGAGCTGTCCCCCCCGTACCCACTGCACGCCTCCCACCGTCACCGTCGCATCCGGAAAGAAATTCCATCGCACGTAGCCCCCGCTCACGGTGCCACCGAGCTCCCGGTTGTCACCTAACGACAACCGGACGACGCCGGCGCCGTAGCCATAGTAGGGGATCCACCGCTTCCCGTCGTCCTCGCGGATCACCAGCAACGGGTTGAACCCGAGGGCGAACTCCCGGAACGAGCGAGCCGCGGTCCCGCCGACGGCCAGTTCGCGATCGACGCCGCCTTTCCCGGACCGGACATCGAATGACACGAGCTTTCCGGCGGAGAAACGCATGACGAGGCCTTCCACTCGGTCGCCGGCTCCCCAGACTCCCGGCGGGAAGGCGATCGTCCCTTCGACGCTCGTCTCGATCGGCGCCACGCGAATGGCACCCGCCGGAAGCTCCGTCTCCCGATCGATCAGGTTCCGCGCGGTCTCCATGCGCGTCGCCGAGGCGTCGCCATCCTGCCGCGTCACCGGACGGTCGCCGATGCGAAAGCGCAGATCGGTCCCCTCGGGCGTCGTGACACGCACCTCCCCGGAGCGCATCGCCTCCTCGAAGGCTCGCTGCTTCTCGGCGAGTGCTGCGTAGTCAGTGGTGAGCAACACCTGCGCGTAGAGCGCGTCCACCGCCGGTGTCGGTTCGAACAGCGTCCCATCGACGGTGTATGCGCCCGCCCAATGGAAGTGCACGGTGCGTCCCTCGCCCGACGTGAGTTTCTGCTGCAGCGCGCCGTAGATCGCATCGTTAGGTGCGGCCCCCGGGAGCATGACGCCCACGTCCACGTCGTCCAGGAGCTCGTGGAGCTCCCGGGCCGTTGCGCCCCCGAGCCGCCGGGTGAAATCGGTGCTCCAGTCCGACGGCCAGACTCCGCGCACCGAGACCGGGCCGAGGTCCGCGCCCCCCGCCCTGGCAATCGCCGCTCGAAGACGCGGAACCAGGGAATCCGCCGCGCCGGGCACTCCCACGAGGAGCACCCGCTCGCCGCTCACGAGCGCCATCTGCCTGACGAGCAGGTCGGCAATGGCCTGCCAGTTGGTTACCGCGGCCTGCGCGGGCAGGCATCCGGGACCCCCAAGCAGCAGCACCGGAAAGATGAAACGGCGAACTCTCAGCATCAGGAGGTGGAGGTCTCTGGCGGGAGACATTGCTTCACGCGCGCATGTCGCGCCAGATTCGCGGTCACTTCGGCCCGACCACCCCCTCACCGGCTCGCCTTGAAAGAACACGAATACATCGCTCACGACGCCATCGGGCTGGGTGAGCTGGTTCGCAAAAAGGAGATTTCGCCCCGGGAGGTTGTTGATCTGGCGATCGCGCGCATCGACCGGCTCAATCCGTCACTCAATGCGGTGGTTCATACGATGGCCGACCTCGCTCGACGCGGGGCAGAGGCATCGACCGGCGCCGGTGTGTTCGCCGGGGTTCCCTTCCTCATCAAAGACCTGCTCGCCTGGTACGCGGGTGAACCGATCACCAGCGGCAGCCGCCTGTATCGCGACTTCCGGCCACCGATCGACACGGAGGTCGTGAGGCGGTACAAGGCCGCCGGTTGCCTCATCGCCGGCAAGACGAACACTCCCGAGTTTGGGCTGACACCGTTCTGCGAGTCGCGGCATCTGGGCATCGCTCGCAATCCCTGGGACCCGAGTCGGACCACCGGCGGGTCGAGCGGCGGATCGGGTGCCGCGGTCGGGAGCCGCATGGTCCCCATGGCCAGTGGTGGGGACGGCGGCGGCTCCATCCGGATTCCCGCCTCTTGTAACGGCGTGTTTGGCCTCAAGCCCACGCGGGGGCGAACCCCCACTGGTCCGCGGCAGGGAGAACTGTGGCACGGGGCCGCGATCGAGCACGTCATCACCCGCACTGTGCGCGATAGCGCGGCAATGCTCGATGCCATCGCCGGCATGGACGCCGGTGCGCCGTACGGCGCGCCAGCGCCTGAGCGTCCGTTCCTGAGCGAAGTCGCGCGCCCGGTAGAAGGGCTGCGCGTGGGTGTCACCACCACGCCCCTGCTGGGGCACGAGGTACACGCCGACTGCGTCGCGGCGGTCAATGACGCCCGACGCCTCCTCGAATCGTTAGGTCATGAGACCGTGGACGTCACGGTCCCCGTCCAGCGTGAGGCGTTCAACCGGAACTTTGTCATCCTCATCTGCGGCGAGGTGGCGGCCGAGCTCGCGGACGCCGAGCGCCTGCTCGGCCGCCGTCCGCGGCGTGACGAGCTGGAGTACACCACGTGGGGGCTTTCGGTCATCGGGCGCTCCCTGTCGGCGTCCGACTATGCCCTCGCCGCGCGCGATTTGCAACGCGCCTGCCGACCGGTCGGTCAGCTCTTCGAAACGATCGATGTGCTCTTGACCCCGACCCTGGCCTCACCGCCGATTCCTCACGGCGCATTGCAGCCTCCTGCTCATGAGCGCCACCTGCTCACCACCTTTGGGGCGCTCCGTGCCGGCCGACTTATGCGACTCATTGGCGCGGTGGAGAAGACCGCCGAAAAGATCTTCGACTGGATTCCCTATACCCCGCTGTTCAACGTGAGCGGGCAGCCGGCGATGTCCGTGCCGCTCTGGTGGAATGCGGAGGGCCTGCCGGTCGGTGTGCAGATCGTCGGGCGGTACGGCGACGAAGCCACGCTCTTTCGTCTCGCGGCCCAGCTCGAGAACGCCCGCCCGTGGGCGGATCGCATGCCCGCCATGGCCCGTCCGGCGTGACGTCAAGAGAGGAGAGCCGGGCGGCGTGCCGAGCGGCACGACGCCCATATTCTCGTGGTCATCCGCCGATGCTATCCCCGCCGACGACGGCGACGAGCGATGGCACCAATCCCGAAGAGCCCACCCGACCGCAGCAACTCGGTGTCGGCAAGCGCAGCCCCCGCCCACTGCGACGTCCCCACCTGACACACCGCATTCGGCCCCATTCCATTGCACGCCATCGCCGAGTGACCTAACGAAGCGTTGAACCCATCCAGCGCTCGATACAGTCCGCCGTTGCCGGTCAACGGCGCCTTGATCATGCCGGTCTGTGTCGGTCCTCCGGCGAGATTGTTCTGCGCCATGACCCCGAACAGCGGGGCGTTCTGCGACCAGAAGCTGAAATCGAGCGGTGTATCACCCGGAGAATGTCGCGAGAGTCGCGAGCGAGGTCGAAGGTGCCCAGGGTGCGGTCGGCGTGCAGTCGTCCCTGCTGCTCAGCGCGATGATCGTCGTCGCGGCCGGATGGGACCGTCCCGGCGATCCAGCATCGATGTCACCCGTGGCGCATCACCCCGGATCCGGTCGAGCAGGCCGATCAGGCGCTCGAGATCGAGCTCGGAGAGCATGCTCAGCGACGCCTCGACCGCGAGGGAGACCATCGGGTCGAGCTCCCGCAGCAGCGCCTGCCCCGCCGGTGTGATCCGGCAATAGACCTGTCGCTTGTCGGTGGATGATCCGCGCGCCCGCCTAACGAGAGCGGACTCTTCGAGACGGTCGATGAGTCGCGTGATGCCGGCGGCCTCCTCGATCATGCGGTCGCGGATCGACAACGTGGGGAGCCCCGCATCGCCAGAGCCGCGCAGGATGCGCAGGACGTTGTACTGCGCCATGGACAGACCCCGGTCCTCGAGCACACGGGCCACCGGACGGCGCACCACCGCGGCCGTGCGAAGGATGGAGAGGAAGGCTTCCTCGCGCGTCGATGCGAGGGGAAGCCTCTGATGCAGTTCGCGCTGAATCGCGCTCGCTCGTTTACCCATGCCCGCCGCCACGTTAAGCCCGCTGAGGTTCGTCGTCGCCCAACTCCCAACTCCCGTCTATCCATCAAGCGCAAGAATCGTCCGAAGGAGGACATTTGCTCCGTTGATGATGTCCTGGGCGGAGCTGAACTCCTGCGGCGCGTGCGAAATACCCTTGAGGCTCGGGATGAAGATCATGGCCGACGGGCAGATCCTGGCCATGTGCTGCGCGTCGTGTCCGGCCCCGCTGGGGAGATAGCGCGTCGTTAGCCGCAGCTCCCGGGCCTTCGCCTCGATCGTCTTCTGCATGCCAGGGTCCGTCAGGGCGGAGCGTGACAAGTGCGTCGACTTGTACGCGAAGGTCGTTCCTGTTGCTGCAGCGATCTGTTCGGCCTCGCCTTTCACCTTCTCGAAGAGCCGCAAGATCTTGGCATCGTCGAGATCTCGGAGCTCGAGGGAGCAGATCACTCTGCCTGGGATCACGTTGGGCGCTCCGGGGAACGCCACGATCCGCCCCACCGTCCCCACCTGGCGACCCGGCTCACCCGTCACGACCCTGTTGACCATGTCGGTGAAGCGTGCGAAGGCCAGCATCGCATCGCGGCGCTCGTTCATCGCCGTGGTGCCGGCGTGGTTGGCAAAGCCGTCGATCGTCACGTCCCACCATCCGATCCCCACAATGCCCTCCACGACGCCGATGTTCAGCTGCTCGCGGTCGAGGGTGGCTCCCTGTTCGATGTGCAGCTCGACATACGCCGCCACATCGGCCTTGGCCCGTCGCGCCGCATCGAGCCGGGTTGGATCGCCACCGAGGAAGCTGATGCCGTTTCGGATCGTCTTGCCGCTGCGAGCAACCAGGTCGAGATCGTTAGGTTTGAGCTCCCCCAGCAGTGCACGGCTCCCGACCGTCCCGCCTTCCTCGTTCTGGAAGATCACCACCTCCAGGGGATGTCGCGTCGTTAGGCCGCGCTCGCCGATGGTCTGCGCCACTTCGAGCGCGCCCAGTGACCCGACCGGGCCATCGTAGTTGCCGCCTTCCGGCACCGAGTCGATATGGGAGCCGAACATCAGCGGTTTGAGCGATCCGTCCGATCCGGCGCGACGGCCGAAGATGTTCCCCGCGGTATCCATCCGGACGTCGAGCCTCGCCGCGCGCATCAGACCCATGACATGCTCACGACCCTGCTTGTCGAAGTCGCTGTAGGCGACACGGCTCACCCCGCCCTGCGGATTCGCTCCGAACCGCGACAACTCTTTGAGATGCGTGTTGAGCCGTTCTCCGTTTACCAGCGGCCCCGATGGCTGAGCCGACAATCTCCAGTTGCCCAACGCCGCTACCCCAAGTGCAGCTATGGAGGTTTTCGAGAAATCGCGACGAGATGGCATAGCCGAGGCTGGTGAGGGCGGTTTAATCTCCTTCTATATAAGGGCCGTTCGGCCGAACGAAAGGCGTTGGCCGCCCGGAGTGGTCAGCCAGGTCAATGTGTCCGAGCTAAGAAAACAGCCCCGGGGACTCGCGTCCGGGCATGTGAGGCGCCGCAGCGCAGAACGGGACGGCCATCTGGCCGTCCCGTTCATCCATCTCCGCGAGAGCGCTCTCAGGACGCCACGGGCAGATACGTGCGCTGCTCGGCTTCGGCGATCATGCGCTTGACCTCGCCAAGCTCATCTGCGCCGAGCTCGCGTTCCACGAGCAGGTGCGAAATGAGCGCCGTCGGCCGGCCCTCGAACAGGGAGTTGGTCAGCTCTCCGACCATCGACTTGCGCACGTCGGGCTCGGTGACCTCGGCGCGATACACGAACTGGCGGCCGACCGTCCTGTGGCTCACCACGCCACGCTTTTCGAGTCGGGTGAGGAGGGTGGCCACCGTCGTTTGTGCCAGGCTACGCTCTGGAAGGAGTCCGTCCTGCACGTCGACGACGGTGCATTCTCCGTTGGTCCAGAGGAGTCGGACGATAGCGAGTTGGAGGTCAGTGAGATGGACGGGGATCAGCATGGGTCATCGCTCGCGGAGTCGGTTATTCGCTATTTGGACACCCTAACCCGTACGACCGTTTGTCACTCGGGGTTTCCCGGGCCCGCTGGTTGGACCCGCATCTCTGCCTGCGGATCCGTTCCTTGTGACACCCTGTCAATGGACGTGATGAAACGCAAAAGCGCGGGACGATCGTCACGCGAGCGCGTCGTGACGGAACTCTTGCTCGCCTCGCCCTGGTCTGCGACTCTGTCAGGTATCCCGATCTCAATGCTCGGACACCGCCTTTCCGCGTTTCATCCGCTCCCGCTCCTGCTGCACGTACCACTCTGCCTCGCGGAGCAGCGCCTGCGCATCGAACAGGACGCCGTCTTTGATCGTCCAGGCGACGCCACCGTGCTTCCATTGC
>JBQTIW010000085.1:0-2293 GCA_052387735.1 Gemmatimonadaceae bacterium | reverse complement strand
GGCGTTGAGCGCGCTGGCGCCGGCGCGAGCGGCGAAGGACCTGACGGTGGCTGGCTTCCTGGTCACGACGGCGCGCGCGACGGCGATCGGCAACAGTGCAGGGCTGTTTGCCTATCACCGTAGCACTGATGCAAACTACACGCTGACGGCGCGGACGGACGACGGCACCGGTTCGGGGTGGGCCGGCGCGACGGAGAACGACTGGGCAAAGCTCGACTTCGCAGGTGTGGGCAAGCGGGCGATCGACAAGGCGCGGGCGTCGCGGAATCCGGTGGCGCTCGAGCCGGGGCGCTACACAGTGGTGCTGGAGCCTGACGCGACGAGCGATCTGATTCCACTCATGGCCGGTGCGCTGCAGGCACGCGCGGCCGAGGAGGGGCGGTCGGCGTTTGCAAAAGGTGGGGGAGCGACGAAGCTGGGGGAGAAGATCGTGGACGAGAGGGTGACGCTCCTGTCCGACCCAGCGGACCCGCTGATCCTCGGGACGCCGTTCGACGGCGATGGAATGCCGTTAGGCAGGCAAACGTGGATCACGCGCGGCGTGCTTTCGCAGCTGGCGTACACGCGCTATTGGGCGAACCGTCAGGGGAAGACCGCGACTGGCGGGACGAATTCGCTGCGGCTGGAGGGGGGCACGGCGTCGCTGGATGAGCTGATCGCCGGGACTGAGCGGGGTGTGCTGGTGACGCACTGCTGGTACATCCGCGCGGTTGATCAACGTACGCTGGTGTATACGGGGCTCACGCGCGACGGGACGTTCCTCATCGAGGGCGGGAAGATTGCGCGGCCGATCAAGAACTTCCGGTTCAACGATTCGCCACTGTTCATGTTGAACAACCTCGACGCGATCGGGCGGCCTGTGCGTACGGCGGGCGGGGACGCGATGCCGCCGATCAGCGTGCGGGACTTCCACTTCACGTCGCTGTCGGACGCGGTCTAGGATAACAAACAGGGCTCAGAGCCGCTGTCAGTACAACGCGTCTCAGCGGGGACGGCGCCGCGCATCCATGGAGAAGTAGATACGGGCCACGTCAAGGCTGATCTGGTCGGGCCGTGCGTCGTCGCCGTTCGTGAGCACGATGACGGTCAAGCTATCATCGACGAAGCGCGTCATCTGAGCCCGAAACCCGGGCAGCGATCCGCCGTGGTGCACGCGCCAGCGGCCGTCGATCGAGTCGAGCTGCCAGCCGAAGCCATAACCATACATGGCACCGCCCGTGAGTTGTGCGCGGGTCCACATCGCCGCTCGGCTCGCCCGCGTGAGCACCCGCTCCTCATAGAGTGCGGCGTCCCACTTCGCCAGATCGAGCACTGTCGACAGGAACGCGCCGCTCGGGCGCAAGGCCATGAACTCCGGCGCGTTGACGTACCCGCTGTCGCGCCAGGCATAGCCGCGCGCCCGGCGGGGAACGAGCGCAGTTGTGGTCGTCGTCCGCGTGTCCGACATCCCTGCAGGCCGGAAGACGCGCTCGGTGAGGAATGCATCCCACCCCTTGCCCGACACGCGCGCGATGACATCGGCGAGCGTGAAATAACAGACGTTGCAGTACTGGTACTTCGATCCCGTGGGGAATTCCAGCGGCCGCGTGAACGCGGAACGGATCACGATGCTGTCCGGCTGAACCTTCAGCGGGTCGAACGCCGGCCCCTCGCGCAACACTCCCGACGTGTGCGTGAGGAAGTGGCGGAGCGTGACGCCGCGCCAGGACTCGGGCGCGCCGGGGTAGTAGGTGGCGACCGGATCGTCAATCGTTAGGCGGCCGTCCTGCGCGAGGAGCATGATGCCAGTGGCAAGGAACTGCTTGCTCACCGACCCGATCTTGAAGACGGTCTGCGGCGTGACTTGAATCCCGTGCTCGAGATCCGCCATGCCGTATCCCTGGGCCTTGACCACCTGTCCGGCACGTACGACAGCAAGCGCCGCGCCGGGAATGTGAAGCCGCGCCATCGCCGCCGCGACGTAGCGATCGGCCGAGTCGCTCGCCGTCGCGCTCGCCCCGGCGGTTTGCGCGTGGAGTGGCGAGGCCAGTATGACCGCAGCAAGAAGAACTGCAAGGATGCGAGAGGACACTGGATTCTCCGGAATGAGTCTCATCGAGATCGACGCCAATTCAGACGTGCTGGTCGACCAGAATCTGGTTCCCGTCGGGGTCCATGGCAAAGAAGCTGGCAGGCCCGTTTGTATTCTCGTCTGCTTCAGTCATTAGCACCACGCCCTGGGCCTTCAACTGGCGCTGCAGATCGCGCACGTCGGTGAAGCTGCTCAACTGTTGTGCGTTGCTGTCCCACCCAG
>JBQTIW010000084.1:0-15061 GCA_052387735.1 Gemmatimonadaceae bacterium | reverse complement strand
GTCACCACCCACTACCCACTACCCACTACCCACTATTCGCCGTTGAGGACGAGCCTCCACCGCACCGGCATATCGTGGTCGATCGTGTCGCGCACGGAGCAGTATTTCGTGACCGCAAGCTCGATTGCCCGCTCGGCGTGGATCCGCTCCACGCCGTCGCCGGTGATCGTGTAGGTGAGAAGAACGCCGGTCACCCGTTTGGGGGTAGCGTCGGCGCGGGCGGCCTTCACGTCGACCGTCATCGCGCCGACCGGAGTGCGTCGCTTGGCCAGGATGTCGACCACGTCGACCGCCGTGCAGGTGCCTAACGCGATGAGCAGTGCGTCGACCGGACTCGGTCCGGTCTGTGCGCTCGCGTCGATGCGGACCGGAGGGCCACCGGTGCGCCCGGCATCGAACAGGTGATCGCCCCGCCATGCCACTTCGACCTCGTTGTAGAACTTGGTCGGGATGCCGGGAATGGTCTCCACTTCGGTCATGGCTCGGTGCCCACGGTGATCGGCGCGCGGACGCTGTTGCCCCACTCCGTCCAGCTGCCGTCGTAGTTGCGCACCCGCTGGTAGCCTAACAAGTACGTGAGCACGAACCAGGTGTGGGACGATCGCTCGCCGATGCGGCAGTAGGCGATGACGTCGTCCGCCGCCTTGAGCCCATGCTCGACTTCATAGATGGCACGCAGCTCCGCCGCCGTCTTGAAGCTTCCGTCGGGGTTGGCCGCGCGTGCCCAGGGGATCGATCGCGCGCCGGGGATGTGGCCGCCCCGCAGCGTACCTTCCTGCGGATAGTCCGGCATGTGGGTGCGCTCACCCGAGTACTCCTGCGGCGATCGCACGTCCACCATCGGCCGCTTCCCGCTCAGGTGGTCGCGCACCTGACTCTGGAAGGCGCGGATCTTGTCGTCGGAGCGTTCCTTCGCCTGGTAGTTCGTCGGCGGGAACTTCGGGACGTCCGTCACCATCGGTCGGCCTTCGGCCTCCCATTTCACCCGCCCGCCGTCCAGGACTTTCGCGTTGGTAAATCCGAACAGCTGGAAGACCCAGAACGCATAGCACGCCCACCAGTTGTTCTTGTCACCGTAGAAGATGACGGTCGTGGAATCGTCGATGCCCTTGGAGCGCAGCAGCTTCTCGAACGCCTCACGCGCGATGTAGTCGCGCTGGACCCGATCGTTGAGGTCGATATGCCAGTCGACCTTCTGTGCGTTCGGAATGTGCCCCACATCGTAGAGGAGCACGTCCTCGTCACTTTCGAGGATGCGGATCGACGCGTCGTTCAGATGTTCGGCCAACCACTGCGTGGGGACGAGCATTTCGGGATGCACGTAGCCTTTGGCAGCGATCTCGGGGGAGGGGGAACCAGTCGACATTGGGACCTCGGTTCGTTCGTGCGGGGTCACTAAGATAACTGCAGCGACGGCGCGGGAGAAAACCAATCTCATCCGACCTCACGTCATGTGGCTGTATCAGGGTTGCGGGGGGTCAGTTCCCGACCGGACGCGCCGAACGCGGGGATTGTGCACATGAACGCTCACGCGTCACCCATGGTCGTGGGGAAGGCGGTCGCGTATCGGTTGTACGACGTGGGGTACTCGATCTCCCTGCCTCGCGCACTCGACCTGCTCGCCGCGAGCGCGCCCGACCGGGTGCGTCCCATTCGCGGTGAGGCCGCCGCGCTGCAGATCCAGAATCCGCCGATCGGAGTGGTCCTCGGCTCCGAGCGCATCGTCATCGACGGGCAGGCGCTTGACGCTGAGGTTGCCGCGCGCGTGTTTGACTTCGGAGTGGTGTCGCTCCGTCTCAAGATCGAAGCGCCAGCGCTGCTGTCGTGGGACGCGTTCTCCGCCCTCGGCCGCGCGGTCGATGCGCATCCCGAGATCCCTCGTGTTCTCGACCACCACGTCCGCCTCCTGTGTCAACGCATTCGCGCCGCGATCGAACGGGAGTCAGTGGCGTCGGTGCGTGAGGACTACGTGGTCTTTCGGCTGCATGAGGTGCGGGACGAGGCCGGAGCACCAAGCACGCAACCCGCCTTGCTGCAGCGGCTCGACGTTGCGCCGCTGCTCCTTGGTGAGACGCGCCCGCTCTCGGAGGCGGCGCGCCGCGAGCTCCTGACGCACCAATTTTCGTACTACGAAGACGATCTCGCCATTCTCACGTGGGACAACGCACTGATCGTGGATTCCGCATCCGGCCCCACCGACGTGGAATACATCCTCGAGTTTGCCAATGCCCAGCTCCTCGAATTGCGATACTACGACGCGGTGCTCGACGCCGAGCTGCAGAAAGTGAGCTCGCGGATCGAAGCGGCACGCGGCAAGCGCTCGTTGCTGTTCACCCGTCGCTATTCGGCTCTGCTCGGCGAGATGCAGCGGCTCTACACCGACTCGACCGAGTTGGTGGAACGGGTAGAGAATGCGCTCAAGGTGACGGACGACGTCTACCTGGCGCGCGTGTATTCCGCTGCCCTGGACATCTTCCGGGGTCGTGCCTGGCGCGCCGATGTCGACCGAAAGCTCGCGCTGCTGCGCGACACGTACGAGATGCTCAATGGACTGGCGCAGGCTCGCCGCGGTGAGGCGTTGGAGACGGCGATCGTAGTGCTGATCGTGGCCGAGATCCTTCTCGGCTTCCTGCCGGGATGACCACCTCGAACGAACGCTTGCCTCCCGTGCACCGAGTACCCGACGACCAACCCTTCATGGAGCCGTACCGTTGGCACGTCCTGGTGTGCACCGGAGGATTCTGTTCGCCGGACAGGCGGGGGCGGGAACTCTACGCGCTTCTCGCCTCGCTCCTCGAACGCGAGGACCTGCTGTTTGGACCCGGGCGCGCGAAACGCGGAGAGACCCCATGCCTCGGTGTGTGCGCAGGGGGACCGATCGTCGTGGTATATCCGGACGGAATCTGGTACGCTGGCGTCACCCCGGCCCTGCTCGAACGCATTGTGCTCGAGCATCTCAAGGCCGGGCGTGTGGTGGAGGAGGCGGTGTTCTACAGAGTGGGTAGTGGGTAGGGTGCCCATGCCGACGACTAGCCGCCACCCATGACCCGCTGGCACTGGTACAGTTTGTACCAGTGCCGACCCGCTACGCACTACCTGCTCAAGAGCCTCGCCACTCTCTCCTCAGTGCTCGGGTGCGTGGAGAACAATGAGGCCATGCCGCCGCGATACGCGGCCAGCGGGTTGACCTGTGCCAGCGGTGCCACGGCCGGCGAGACGCGCATGGGGATGCGCTTCGAGTAGGCGTCGAGCTTGCGCAGGGCGTTGGCCAGGCCGTCGGCGCGACCAGCAATCTGCGCGCCGACCGCATCGGCCTTGAACTCGCGCTGACGGCTGATGGCGAACTGGATCAACATGGCGGCAATCGGACCGAGGATCGCCATGAGAATGCCGCCTAACGGGCTACCGCCGTCGTCGTCGCTCCCGCCGAAGAACAGCGAAAAGTGCGCGAGATTGCTGATCGCGCCAGCCATCGTGGCGGTCACCGTCTGCAGCAGCATGTCCCGGTTCTTGATATGGGCCAATTCGTGGGCGAGAACCCCTTGGAGCTCGTCACGGGAGATAAGCCGCAGCAGGCCGTCGGTGACGCACACGACCGAGTGCTCAGGGTTGCGGCCCGTGGCAAAGGCGTTCGGCTGCTCGTGTGGCGCAACGGCAACAGTGGGCATGGGAAGGCCAGCGCGCTGCCGCAGTTCGTCCACCATCTGGTAGAGCTCGGGCGCCTGCTGGGGAGTCACGACCTTGGCGCCGTAGGCGCGCAGCACCATGCTGCTCGAGCTCCAGTACATGAAGAGGTTCATGCCGCCCGCGAGGAGGAGCGCAATGAATGCGCCGCTCGAGCCGCCAACGACCTGGCCGATGAGACCGAACAGCGCCGTCATCCCGGCCATGAGGACAAAGACCTTGATGTTGTTCACCCTGCAACTCCTTTGAGTGTTGGAATGCTTGGAAACGCAACGGCGAGACGTTCGCTCCCCGTGTGGGGGAAACGAAAGTCTCGCCGAATCCTTCCGGGACCCGACCGGACCGTGCGCCCTGGCGCAGTCTTGACGACCCGGCCGCGCGAGTCTCCTCGCGTGGCTACTCCCTTTCTAGAGGAGAAGTACACGGGGGTGGGGAGAAGTTCCCTCGCGGTGGATTGGGCGACGGGTGATGGACGATAGGCGATAGCCGATGGCGGGCAGGGTCACGCTTGACGGCTGGTCGTTCCCCTTCCTATCGCCTATCGCCCACCGCCTAGATTCCCCCCGTGCCCGAGCCGCTCAATCCCCGCCGCCTGTTCATGGGCGCCGCCAAGAAGTACTTCCTGAGTGCGATCGAGAAAGACGATCGCCCCGAAGCCAAGGATGAGCCGCCCCGTCTGACTCCCCGAGCCATCGAGAGAACACGTATGTCCCGCCCCCGAGACCGAGTCCTTGCCAACCTCGACGACATGTATCGCGACGCCTTCGAGCGCGCGAAAGCCACTGGTGACGAGGGCCAAATGCAGAGCCTGGATTTCGCGTACCGGCGCGAGCAGCTCTATTTCGAGATTCTGCTCGACATCCGCGACGCGATGGAACGACGGTAGGCCGACCATGAAGAATAGACCATGGAGCATGGCGACCGGGTATCGAGCATGGCGTGGGGGCAGGCACGTAAGGAAAGCCATCGGGTTCGGCCTCCCCGCACGTAATCTCTATTCTCGATTCTCTTTCCTCAGCTCCCTCGCGATCCTCATTACCGCCTGCGACATGGGCACCGGAAAGACTGACACCGCGGGCGCCGTGACACTGGCGGTCGTGAATGCCCGCGTGTGGACGGGGAACCCGCAGCGGCCGTGGGTCGACGCCATCGCGGTCCGGGACGATCGCATCGCTGCGTTAGGCTCGAGTGCCGAAATCCGCAAGCTCGCTGGCAGGGCAACGGTGATCGATGCCCGGGGACAAATGGTCGTTCCCGGGTTCATCGACGCGCACGTGCACTTCGTCGACGGGGGATTCGGTCTGTCGTCGGTGAAGTTGCGCGACGCGAGAACCAAGGACGAGTTCATCTCGCGCATCGCCTCGTTCGCTCGCACGCTCCCGAAAGGCGCGTGGATCACCAACGGCGACTGGGATCACACCCTCTGGGGCGGAGAGCTTCCGACGAAGCAGTGGATTGACTCGGTCACGCCCGACAATCCGGTCTGGATCAACCGGCTCGACGGGCACATGAACCTCGCCAACTCGGCGGCGCTCAAGGCGGCGAACGTCACTCGCGCAACGCCAGCGGTTGCGGGCGGCGACATCGGGAAGGATGCGTCGGGCGAACCGACCGGGATTCTCAAGGACAACGCCGAGCGGCTCGTGGCGAGTGTACGTCCCGCCCCGCCGAAGGAGCTGGAGGACCGCGCCCTCGATACGGCGATGGCGTATGTGGCGTCGCACGGCGTGACGAGCGTGCACCACATGGGGAGCTGGAACGATCTGGCCATTTTCAAGCGCGCTCACGCGGCGGGGAGGTTGCGGACCCGCATCTACGCCGCCGTTCCGCTGAGCACATGGGAGCGGCTCCGGGACACCGTCGCGGCCGAAGGCCGCGGCGACGGCTGGCTTGGCTGGGGCGCGCTCAAGGGGTTCGTCGACGGATCGCTAGGCGCGCACACCGCCGCGATGTTCGACGGGTTCACCGATGCGCCGAAGGACAAGGGGTTCTTCGTCACCCCTGCCGAGACCCTATACGCGTGGGTGAAAGGCGCCGACAGCGCCGGCCTGCACGTATTGGTTCATGCGATCGGGGATCGCGCCATCTCCACGCAGCTCGGCATCTTCGAACGCGTCAGTCGCGAGCATGGACCGCGTGACCGTCGCTTTCGCATCGAGCACGCCCAGCACATCGGGCCCCACGACATGGCGCGGTTCGCCGAAATCGGCGTGATCCCATCCATGCAGCCGTATCATGCCATTGACGACGGGCGGTGGGCCGACCGGGTGATCGGTGCGGATCGCTCGTCTCGGACGTATGCCTTTCGTTCGCTGCTGGACCACAACGCGCGACTCGCTTTCGGTTCCGATTGGTTTGTCGCACCGCCGTCAGGATTGCTCGGCATCTTTGCCGCGGTCACGCGACGAACGATCGACGAGCAGCAGCCCGGCGGGTGGGTGCCGGAACAGAAGATCACGGTGGAAGAAGCGCTGCGCGCCTACACGACAGGGAGCGCGTACGCCTCCTTCGCAGAAAACGAGAAAGGCATTCTCGAAGTAGGAAAACTGGCCGACTTCGCCATGATCGATCAGGACCTCACGCGAATCGCCCCTGAGGCGATCCGTGATGCGAACGTGGTGCTGACGGTCGTCGGCGGGAAGGTGGTGTTTGAGAGAGGTGGTGGGCGGTAGGCAGTGGGCGGCTGACGCGGCCTCAAACTCCTGGCTTCCGCTCGCAGGCGTCCACGATGTCGCCCTTGAAGCGCCGCGGGTTCTCGAGTGTCTGGAAGAACTCGCCGAGATACTCGGTCGCAGCCGACCGGTCGCCCTTGTCCATGCCGGGCACCGCGGCGATCGCATTCATCATCGCCGCCTTCCTCACCACGAATTGCTGTGCCGCGGCCTGATACTCCGCCAGGCTGCGGCAGGGGCCCCGGAACCGGCGATCGCGCACGGTCCTGATTCCCATTCGCGGATCCGGCGTGGCATAATGCGCGTTGACGAGCCCGGAGAAATCGAAGTCGTAGGCAAGGGGATACGTCACGCCATCGCGCGTCTGCGTCACGCGAACGTTGTGCAGCGCGTAGAGTGAAAAATCGGTATTGCCGATCGCGTACTGGTACAAGGACATCAGGAGCAGCTGCTCGGCGTGCACGTCGTCGAACAGGGCGCCACGGAGTTCACGCATCTTGCCACCGATGCGCGTGGCAAGGTCGTCCTCGCTCTCGATGAAGAGGGCCACTCGCGTGTCGACCGCCTTGTGGCTCGCGGAGTCGATGTACGTCGCCCGGGCAAGTCGCGCGCGGAAACTGCGATCCGTGACTTCGTTGAACAGCTTGTACGCGAGATACTCGCGGCGGGTGTAATCATCGTATCGGCCGTCTCCGTTCTGGCAGTGGGTGCCCAGCTTGATCCCTTTCTGCCCGGCGAACGGCGTGCCCTTGAGTCCGGAATCGGGGAACACGATTCGCAAGGGGACAAACCGGCAATTGCGTGCAAGAAGCCTGTAGTGTCCGCGCGTGCGCAGCTTCACCGGGATCCGCCGTTCCACGCCCGACGAGTCGGCGACGATGAGCGTGCCGTCGAACCGCTTTGTGCTCAGCGTATCCCGATCTCTGGCGAGCGCACCGTAGTTCGCGATGAGGGTGAACTCCAGCGGCTCGGCGACGGCAAACAACGGCCGTGAATTCGCCTTGAGCGCGTCCTTCTCCCGATTCTTTTCCTTCTTCGCCAAGGCAGCGGCACTGTCCTCGGCGGTCATCGGCGCGTTGTCCTTGTCGTCGCCTTTCTTCTTGCTGTTCTTTTCCCTGGTCGTGTCCGCTTGCGCGAACGCCGGCGCGCTGGACGCGACCATCGCCGCGCAGACGACGAGGCCTCCCAGCAGGAGGGCGATGCGACTATTGGCGATGATCCGCATGCTCACTGTTCCTCGATGTCGACGGATGCCACGTATTGCATCGCGTCGTGTTCGACAAAGGTCGCCAACTCCTGGACCCGAATCCCCTTGCGCGCGCGGACCACGTAGGTGAGTCTCGTACTGCCGTCCAGGAATTCGGCCCTCGAAAACTCGAACTTCTTGGCCCGGTCGGCCAGGATACGCTCGACCGCCGGGCGCCCCGCATCGTCGGTCACGGTGACGATGAGCTTGGCGTCCCACTCGGTTTCCGGTTTCCCGAGGTCACTACGCCGACGCCGCACCCGCTGTGCCAGAGCCTGCAGCTGAGCTGGGGCCATCCCTTCCAGAATCTCCCGGTCCAGCCGCGCGACGAACTGGCTGGTGCGGTTGGCGAGCTCCAGTGCTCGTTGCATATGCGAATCCGCCCGGGCGCCTTCCAGCGCCGGAGGGCTGCGCCCAAAGTCGGAGTACCACAGGCCGAGGGCAATGGCGGCGAACAAGACGGAAATTGCCGCCGCGAATTCCAGGTGCACGCCGCAGGCCAGGCCGAGCGCACTCACGGCGAAGATGAACGCAGCGTCGCGGGAATCATCGAGCGAGGTGCGAAACCGCACCGCAGCCACGATGCCGGCCAGGGAGAACGCGAGCCCGATGTTGTTGCGCACCAACAACGACACCGCGGCCACGACGGGAGGCAGGAGCACGATCGTGTGCACGACCGATTGCTGGTATCCCTTCTTCTGCCGCGTGTACATGTACACCCACGCCAGCGGCAGCGCGAGCAGCACCGCGACGGCCCCGACCAGCAGCGCAAGGATCGCCATGTCGTGGCCTGATCCCGTATCGGCGGGCAGCGCGGTCGTAAATGGCGCCGTAAACTCCCCCGTTGTCTGCGCACCCCCCATCACCGGGGCGAGGTTCCGGGCGACAAACCCGCGCAGCGCACCCGGAGCGTAGTTCCAGACACTCCACCCGAGGGTGAACACGAGTGCGTAGTAGAGAACGAGCCTGACGAGGATCCCGTCGAGGCTACTACGGATTCGCGTGCCGAGGCCGGCCATGGACAGGGGAAGAGGAGGCGAGGAGATAGTACGCAGCACGGTCTCCTTCCGCGAGGAGCGAAACCAGGCGTGCACCAGCCTGGTCCGCCGGCGTCTCAAGGGTCCGCAGGGTCAGGCAACGATGGGTTGCACTCCGCCGGCACGACAGCCCGACCTCGTGGCCCCGATCCGTCTCGTGACCTAACGAACAGCGCCCGCCGGAGAGGGCGGGCGCAAAGAGCAGGGCCGGCTCGGACGGATGATCAGAACGCCAGAACGATGGTCCAGAGGACGCCTGCCCCAAGGAGCACCGCAATCGCCACCCGGCGCTGGTGCTCCGTCCGGGCGTTCCGGACGCGATGATGGGTCACCGTATTGGTACCGATCATCTCGAAAATACGATCGCGCTGTGCGTCATTCACCCACATGGCATTTTCCTCATGCACGCTTCGTGCCTTTCGTACTCATTCGACTGCCCCCACTCGCGTTTCGGCCCAAGTTCCGTGCTACCTTGGGTTAGCACGATCGCGAGATACGCGCGACTGGTGAACTCGGGGTAGTACGAGTGGGGCGACGGCGCTACAACGAGTTGCGAGCCGGTAAGCGAGTGAACGGCTCGTGGCGAGGCCAGGGTCTCTGCTTCCTCTGCCACCGCTCACGCGGTCACCCGCTTACCCGTTCGCTCTACTCCAAAACCAAGACGGTAAACTGCCCATCCTCGCGGAGTCCGGTCGCCCGGTTCCAGCATCGAACGTGGATCCGCAACGTTCTCAGAGCGTCGTCCGCCCAGTCCTCGAGTTGGCAACTCGTGAGTCCCGATCCGAACGGGGACAGATGAACGATCTCTGCCATCGCCTCTCCGCTACCCAGGTCCGGGAACTCGACCACGTACTCGCCAGTCGCGAGGTGCGTCACGAGGGCTGACTGGCCGGACGACGAGCGCTGGTAAGCGGCTGCAGGGGAGTAGGGCTGGTCGAACGGAGCGGTGGGGTCGTTCGCCCAGGCAAACGCGAATCGCTTGCCGGGGCGCCCACGTTCGAGCATCAGCAACGAGAAGCGCGCGGCGACGTGGCCGGTTGCCGGGGCCTGACAGGCGATGCTTGCCCAGTCCCCGTGGTTCCACGAGGCCACGTTGCACAGGCCGGCGGGGTCACCGACCGTCGAGACGAAAAAATTCTCGGGAAATTCGCCGCGGGGGGCACGCATGCGCACCAGGTATCTGCCAGCCGAGCGGTGTACGGCCACCGCTTCTCCTGACGACGAGTAGCTGTTGGGTGGCAGCGCAGCGGCCTCGCCCTCCGAGTCCACCGCGGCGAAACCGTGTCGGCCAGGGAGGGAGTGCGCTCCGACGACGAGCACGGTGAACTTCGAGTCGACCGGATGGTCGCGGAGATCGTAACACGAGACCGCGATGGCCAGGTCCCGCTCGTTAGGCGCTGTGGCCCAGCCGTCGAGGTGACAGCGTTCGCCCGCGGCGCCGAGGGGGGTGACCAGGACGGACTCGCGGAACGACGAGTCTGCCTTGGCAAGTCGGCCGAATGTCACGGTATAGTGCCCGGCAGTGCGACGGGTGACACGGATGTCGCCGCCGGTGGCGTTATGGGAGAATGCCCGCATCGGGGTATACGGCGCCGGCGCGCTGGCGTCGTGCGCGAACGTGTATGCGAACCGCCGCTTGGCCGTCGTTAGGCGGACCGCGATCGGCCTGGTCGCCGACGCGCCGCCGGGCGCCTTGACGCGAACGTGGGCCGTGCCGTGTCCCAGGCCAACGATCCGTCCATCCTGCAGCACCTGAGCGGTGGCGGCGTCGGTTGTCGACCATTCGAGCCCGGCACCTTCGATCTCCACCCCTCGCGCATCGCGTGCGACGGCGGTCAGGCGCATCGTGTCGCCGGCGAGCAGCGTCACGGCGCCCGTGGCTACTTCGATGGACGCCACCGGTCGTGGCGCTGGTGGAGCGACGCCATCATCGGTCGCGCAGGCCACGAGGGCTGCGAGGGTGAAGAGCATGGGCTTGCGCCCGCACCGCGAACCCGCGGTTTCTGCGAACATTACACGTTCTCCGGATCACTGGTTCGTCCCTGCGAGTATCGGAGCGCCTGGGCCGATCACTTGAGGGCGCCGTGCGGCGGCAGCGTGTCGCGAGCGCGTGATCCGGCGCACATATTTTCATTGACAGAGGTGGGCGCCACGGATTGTTTACCCGCCGCGCCGCCCCGCGGCACCTGGCCAACGGTCGCGCGCCTCAACCCCTTCGACGAACAGACCGCATGCAACGATCGCTCCCGGTACTGGAGCAGCGACGGTTCGGAGCAACGCTTCGCCGGGATGCGTGGTGGGTGCCTAACGTTTTCATCGTCGTGATCCTCGTCGGGTTTGTCGCGTACGCGACGTGGGCCGCATTCCAGAATGCGCACTACACCGACGGTCCTTACCTGTCGCCGTTCTACTCCCCCGAACTCTGGGGCGATTCGCCGCACGCCTGGTTTGGGCCAAAACCGTTCTGGTGGCCGGTGTGGCTCCCGTTTTCACCGGCCCTGATCATCCTTCCCGTCCCGGCGCTGTTCCGCTTCACCTGCTACTACTACCGCGGCTCGTACTACAAGGCCTTCTGGGCCGACCCGCCGGGCTGCTCCGTGGGTGAGCCGCGCACGGGGTACCTCGGCGAGCGGTACTTCCCGCTCGTTATGCAGAATTCTCATCGTTACATCCTGATCCCGGCCACGCTGTTTCTCGTCTTCCTGTGGCACGACGCATGGAAGGGCTTCTGGTTCGCCGATGCCGCGGGTGGCACCAGCTTCGGGATCGGCGTCTGCTCCCTGGTGCTGGTCGCGAACGTGACGCTGCTCTCCGGTTATACCCTCGGCTGTCACTCGATGCGCCACCTCGTCGGTGGCGCGCTCGACCACCTGTCGAAGTCACCGGTCCGCAAGGTGGCGTACGATTGCTCGAGCGCGTGCAACCGCGGTCACATGACGTGGGCCTGGTGCAGCCTGTTCTCCGTGGCGCTCACCGATCTGTATATCCGGCTCTGCGCGATGGGCGTGCTCACCGACCTGAGGATTCTGTAGATGGCGGAGTACGAACGCGTCGAGTGCGACGTCCTGGTCATCGGGGCAGGAGGCGCGGGGTTGCGCGCGGCCATCGCTGCGGCCGCCGAGGGTGTGCGCGTGAGCCTGATCTGCAAGTCATTGTTAGGCAAGGCCCACACGGTGATGGCCGAAGGCGGCGTGGCGGCGGCCATGGCGCACGTGGACGACCGCGACAACTGGCGCGTCCACTTCGCCGACACCATGCGCGGCGGTCAGTACCTGAACAACTGGCGCATGGCCGAGCTGCACGCGAAGGAGGCACCGGACCGGGTGCGCGAGCTGGAGGCCTGGGGCGCCCTGTTCGATCGCACCCAGGACGGCCGCATCCTGCAGCGCAACTTTGGAGGTCACCGGTATCCTCGGCTCGCGCACGTCGGAGACCGTACCGGCCTCGAGATGATCCGTACGCTGCAGGACCATGGGATTCACCAGGGCATCGACGTGCACATGGAAGTCACCGTCGTCAGGCTGTTTCAGGATGGCGAACGGGTGACCGGGGCACTGGCGTATGATCGCGAACGCGGGCGCTTCAGGCTGTTCGCCTGCGGCGCCGTCGTTCTGGCAACCGGTGGGGTCGGCCGAGCGTTCAAAATCACCAGCAACAGCTGGGAGTACACCGGCGATGGACACTCCCTTGCCTATCACGCCGGCGCGGAGCTCGTGGACATGGAGTTTGTGCAGTTTCATCCCACGGGCATGGTGTGGCCACCCAGCGTCACGGGCATTCTCGTGACGGAAGGGGTGCGCGGCGAGGGCGGGGTGCTGCGCAACGCGCAGGGCCGGCGTTTCATGTTCGACGACATCCCGGAGAACTACCGGAATCAGACCGCAGACAACGAAGAGGAGGGTTGGCGCTACACGCAGGGTGACAAGTCGGCTCGCCGTCCCCCGGAGCTGCTCACCCGCGATCACGTGGCCCGATGCATCCAGCGCGAGGTGCGCGAGGGGCGCGGCAGCCCGCACGGCGGCGTCTTCCTCGACATCGCCTGGATCAAGGATCGCCTGCCTAACGCCGCCGAGCACATCCGCAAGAAGCTGCCGTCGATGTACCACCAGTTCATGCAGCTGGCCAACATCGACATCACGACCACGCCGATGGAGGTCGGACCGACCACGCACTACATCATGGGCGGCGTCCGCGTGGACGGTGACACCCAGATGTCGTCGGTGCCGGGCCTGTTCGCCGCCGGCGAGTGCGCCGCCGGCCTGCACGGAGCCAACCGGTTAGGCGGCAACTCGCTGTCCGACCTGCTGGTGTTCGGCAAGCGGGCGGGCGAGTACGCCGCCCGATTCGCCGGATCGGTCGCGCCCTCCGGTGCCGCCGCCCGCGAGGTCGAGACCGCGATCGCCGAGGCCCTCGCGCCGTTCACACGCGGTGGGAGCGGCGAGGGACCGTACAGGATTCAACATGAACTGGGGGACATGATGCAGGATCTCGTCGGTATCGTGCGCAAGGAAGACGAAATGCTGCGCGCACTGCACGGCGTGAGGAGGCTCAGGGACCGCGCCCGCCAGGTGGGGGTCACCGGGAACCGCGAATACAATCCCGGTTGGCACACGGCGCTCGACCTCGACAACCTGCTCACGGTCTCCGAGGCGATCTCGCTGGCGGCGATCGAGCGCAAGGAAAGTCGCGGCGGGCATTTTCGTGACGACCATCCAGACAAGGATGCGACGTACGGCGCGTTCAATATCGTGCTCCGGAAAGGCGTGGACGGTGGGATGACGCTCGAACGCCGGCCCATTCCGTCGATGCCTGACGAGTTGAAGGCGATCATCGAGGAGCAGAAGGGGTAGGGACGGGAGGTGGGGAGACGGGAGAACGCAGCTCGAGCATCAGCACAAGCACGCAGACCAGCGCCAGCAACCTGTTCCAGCACTCAGCAACCCGGAACCAGCCCGTATCTCACGAGAATGCCCTCCACTACTTTCAGGATCTGGCGCGGCGCGCGCGGCACGGGCGCCTTCGCCGACTATACGACCGACATCACCGAAGGCATGGTGGTGCTCGATGCGCTGCATCAGATCCAGGCGGAGAACGCATACGACCTGGCCCTCCGCTGGAACTGCAAGGCGGGGAAGTGCGGATCGTGCTCGGCGGAGATCAATGGGGCGCCAAAGCTCATGTGCATGACACGCATGGACGAGCTGCCGAGCGACAAGCCGGTGACCGTCGAGCCGATGCGCGCCTTTCCCCACGTGCGTGATCTCGTGAGTGACGTGTCGTGGAACTACGAGGTGAAACAGAAGATCAAGAAGTTCACCCCACGGAAACCTGACGCCCCGGACGGGACCTGGCGCATGGCGCAGGAGGACGTCGACCGGGTGCAGGAATTCCGGAAATGCATCGAGTGCTTTCTGTGCCAGGACGTTTGCCATGTCCTCCGGGACCACCACAAGCACGACGAGTTCATTGGTCCCCGCTACTTCGTCTACGCCGCCGCGCTCGAGATGCACCCGCTTGACACCGAGAATCGTCTGCGCGATCTCAAGGAGGAGCAAGCGATCGGCTATTGCAACATCACCAAGTGCTGCACGCAGGTATGCCCGGAGCACATCACGATCACCGACAACGCGATCATCCCGCTCAAAGAACGCGTGATCGACGAGTTCTACGATCCCGTCGTAAAGTTGGTCCGACTGTTTCGTGGCAAGCGCTAGCTCGGGGTCATATCCGTTTACCCGTTTAGTCGTTCACCCGTTCACCCGTTTCCCCTCGTTCCGCTTGCCCTTGCCTCCGATCAAGCCGATAACCGCGGCAGGCGTCGCGGCCGCCCTCCAGAAGGCGCACCGCTATCGCGTGCTCAATGACTCGATTGCTGCCGAGAGCATCTGTCTCGACGTGCTGGCCATCGACGAGGACAACACCGACGCGATCGTGATGCACGTGCTCGCGATCACAGACCAGTTCGCGACTGGCCGCGCCGAGGACCTCAAGCGGGCCGGTGTGGCCGTGGCGCGGTTGCGCGATCCCTACCGGAATGCCTACTACAACGGGATCATCTGCGAGCGCTGGGCGAAGTCCATCCTGCTGCGCGCCATTCCGCGCGCCGATGAGATGGCGTTCGAGTGGGTCGACAAGGCGTTAGGCTGGTACGAAAAGGCCGAGACGTTGCGCGTCCCGGGGAACGACGAGGCCATTCTGCGATGGAACACCTGCGTGCGGATGCTGCAGCGCGATCCGAACCTGAGGCCACGCGAAGCGGAGGCCTACGAGCCGAGCTTCGAATAGCGCGATCCCCCCCCCCACGAACGGAGCGCCTGCCACGCCGTCGGCGCTCTCCGCGATCCTGACTGCCCCGTGGTCAGGGCCCTGCGCGCTCCCGATCCGGACTGGGTGCTGGGCGCAGCGACCTCGCAACCAGTCCC
>JBQTIW010000083.1:0-42637 GCA_052387735.1 Gemmatimonadaceae bacterium | reverse complement strand
ACCGCCTGACGACGCGGGCCGCCGGCCCGGTCCGCATCGCGATCTTCGACGTGAAGGGCGACACGGTGCGCACGCTGACCGGCCCGGCCACTCCCGGGCTTCATCGCGTGACCTGGGGCTTTCAGGGACCGACGCCCGCGCGACGGCCGCTCTCGCTCGCCCAGCGGCGTGACTCCACACAGCAAATGCAGCGGATCGCTTTCGTGCTGGACTCGATCGAGAAGTCGGGCACGAACGCGGAGGCGATTGGACGCCTGCGGTCGGCAATCACCAGTGGTCGGCTGGGCCAGGCCGCTCCAGGCGGAGGAGGTGGCGGCGGTGGGGGCGGCGCGCCGGTCGGGGCACAGGCCGGGATGTTCGTGGCACGGCCCGGTGAAGCAACGCAGCAGGGTGGTGGCGGCGGCGGTGGAGGCGGCGCCGGTGGGGCCGCGGTCACTGCGGTGCGTCAGGCGTTAGGCAGCGGCCCGGGCCAGAGTGAGGCCGGCAGTGGGGATCAGGCGCTGGCGCAGCAGCTCGTCGCACTCTTTGACATTCCCGGTCGCCCGACGGGAGGAGGTGGCGGCTTTGGAGCGCCGACCTTCCTCACCCGTCTTGGTATCGCCGGTGGTGGCGGTTTCGGCGGAGGCGGCTTCGGGGGCGGCGGCGGGAACACTGTTGGCGAGGGAGAGTACCTCGTGACGGTCACGGTCGGGGGCAAGACCATGAAGCAGGTACTCCGAGTCGGTCGCGGCACGAGTGCAGCAGTCCTGCAATAGCGTCGGACGATGGGCTCGGTGCGGAGCCAGGGTCGCCCGGCCATCCGGGCGACGCCGCTGCGCGTCTCGTGGGTGTTTTGCCACTGCTGCGCTCCTCGCCTGGAGTGCCGCGTGCGCGTCGGCGGGGTCGCCGAGGACCGCGCATCGCGTCGAGGATGGACGCTACGACTTCATCGGCCGCACCGGCGAGCCAAGCGCTCTTCGCGGCTCACTGACCGTGGCTGGCGGCGAGCTGTTCCTGCAGCCCGAGTCGGGGAACTGCCGCACCGATGCCTCGTACGCGAGCTTCGAGTATGTGCGGCTGCTCTGCGATCCGACGTCGGATGTTGAAGACCTCGCCTTCGTCCTCGACAAGCGATATCCCCTGACCCGGTCGCGCTGGACCGGAAGAATCCGGCAGCGGCGACAGCGCACCGTGTGCACCGAGTACGCCACCCAAAATGGGAGGCGGGTCTGCGTTCGCAGTCGGACCGAGACCTACGAGGTCATGACCAACCTCTCGGGCCCGCTCACCTTCACCCGTCGCACCAGCTGACGCTCAGAACTCGAGCGTGCTGAGATATACGAAGTCGGCGCGCGCCGCGGCGAGATCGTCGGTGGCGCCCTCCTGCTCGACGTAGCAGGGTCGGCGATCGATCTCCGGAATAGCCGCGAGAAGCGCCTGAAGATTGACGATCCCCTTCCCCAATCCCGTGTCCCTCGTGCGATCCGGGATGACATCCTTCACGTGAAAGCTCCAGTACCGGGCCAGGTGTCGCTTCAGATACACCATGGGATCGCTGCCGCCCATTGCCATGTTGCCCACGTCGAGCTGGAGCCGCACATACTGTGGATCGAGTCGTTCCACGAAGACGTCATAGGGAACGCGGGCGTCGATCGGTCTCATGTCATCGGGTTCGTTGTGAAACGCGAGCCAGAGGTTCGAGCGGCGCGCCGCCGCGCCCGCGGTGTTGAACCGATCGGCCCACAGACGCCAGCCGTCGAGTGTCGTCCGGCCGCTCGCCGGCAGACTCGGTACGATGAGATACTCGTGGCCCAGGAGCTTCGCATCGGCCAGCGATCGCTCCCAATCGTTAGTCAGGAATTCGGCCTGGATGTGTGCCGATGGCGCTTTCAGTCCCTCCGCGTCCAGCGAGGCCTTCACCTGCGCCGGCGTCCTGCCGAAGTTCCCCAACGACCAGAGCAGCTCCACGTCGAGATAGCCGATGGCGCGAATCGCAGCGAGCGTGCGCTCCGGGTCGCGCTTCATGGATGTCCGGACGCCGTACAGCTCCAGCCCAACTCGCTTCAGCCGACGCTCCCCGGTAGCAGTGGGGACAGGTGCTCGACGCAGCAGAGGCGCAAGCACCGCCAGACTCAACGCAAACTCTCGTCGGTTCATCGTTCTCTCGGTTGAGGTGTCCGCCGGCGCTGGGCTGCGAGTCGAGCACCGGCTGGGGAGCTGGACGGAGTCTCCGCGCCCGACAACTGTTAGATTGGCGTTGATTTCCTCATTCCGCACCCTCATGGTCCTTTCGCGCTCTGCAACAGCCGGGCTTCTTGCGTTCTTGGTGATCCGGCCCGAAGTCGCTCTCGCGCAAACCCCCGACTCCACGACGGTTCGAAGCACACTGGCCGGCGTGTACACCGAGACCCAGGCCACTCGTGGCAAGGACGTCTACGCCGGCCAATGCCGCAGCTGCCATACCGTCGAATCGCATGCGGGGACCACGTTCGAAAAGGGCTGGGCCGGAAAGCTGCTCTCCGATCTATTCACGTTCATCGTCGAGAGCATGCCGGAAAGCGAGCCAGGGAGCCTGAGTACCGCGGAGTACACGGATGCGCTCGCGCACATTCTCCAGGCCAACGGCATGCCCCCGGGAGCGCAGGAGTTGGTCGGTGACACACTGGTGCTGCGCCGTATTCGCATCGAAATGCGGCCGCCCCGGGGCGCGGCCGACGCCGCGTCGGGCTTTCGCTTCGCGCGTGGCGGCCTGTGGTTTCCCCACGCCGTCCGGACACTACATTAGTGGCCGACCCGACGACGCTCGGCGGCCCATCCGGTCGCTGCGCGCCTAACGCAAAGCCTCGATGCCAAGGATCCCGCTCATGGCGAACCCCGCACCATCTCCCGCGCGGCGCGGCGCGGCCGTCGCTGCAGTCTTCGCTTTCGTGGCGATCGCCGCGGTGCTGATCCGCACGCAGCCGCTGGACGCAATCCAGGGCAAGGCCGCTGTCCGCGGCAACGTCCCGGGCGAGTGGCGCTACTGGGGCGCGGATGCCTGGAGCAGCCGCTACTCTCCCCTCGACCAGATCAACGCGTCAAACTTCGACTCGCTGAAGATCGCCTGGCAGTGGAACGCGGGCGCCTTCGGCAGTGACGAGTACTACCGCACGACGCCGCTCTACGCCAACGGCCGGATCTTCACGGTCGCGACCACGCGGCGCGTCGCCACTGCGCTCGATCCGGAAACGGGCGAGACGCTCTGGTTGTGGCGCCTCGACGAGGGAATCCGGTGGCAGAAGGCGCCGCGTCAGTTCGCCGGCCGCGGCCCCGCGTACTGGACCGACGGGCCTAACGAAAGGGTGATTGTCGTGACCCCGGGTTACCACATGGCATCCCTGGACGCTCGCACCGGCGTCCCCGATCCGAAGTTCGGCAAGAACGGCGTCGTCGATCTGATGGACGGACTCGGCCTTCCCCTCGTCCCGCTTGCCGTCGACGATACGGGCTCGCTCATCATCAGCGACGCTGCCCCGTACCGGAAGGCAAAGCCGGGCGAGAGCTGGGATCCGAAGACGCGCACCGGCGCGGATGGTACGGTCGGGATCGACCCCTCGTTAGGTCAGATTGCCGCTTCCTCGCCGGCGATCATCGTGGGTGACGTCATCGTGGTCGGCAGCTCGTCGATCCACGGCTACTACCCGATCCGTGTCCGCAATCTTCCCGGCTATATCCGCGGCTTCGACATCCGCACCGGCAGGCAACTCTGGAAGTTCAACCTCGTCCCGCAGCCCGGTGAATTCGGCGCGGAGACATGGAAGAACGGTTCGAAGGTCGGCACGGAGGGCGTCGGCAAGAACGACGCGTGGGCGACATACGCCGCCGATCCCGAGCTCGGCCTGGTGTACATCCCGGTCGGCATGCCGCTCATGGACGAGTACGGCGGACATCGCCCCGGCGACAATCTCTACGGCAACAGCATTGTGGCGATCGACGTGAAGTCCGGCAAACGAAGGTGGCATTTCCAGATGGTGCACCACGACATCTGGGACTACGACACGCCGATGTCCCCGAATCTGATGGACATCACGGTCGACGGCCGCCTGCGCAAAGCCGTCGCTCAGACCACCAAGCAGGGCTGGGTGTACACCTTCGATCGCGCCACCGGTGAGCCCATCTGGCCGATCGTGGAAACGCCGGTACTGCAGAGTGATGTGCCGGGTGAACAGACCGCGGCAACGCAGCCTATTCCGTCGAAGCCAGCCCCCTATGCGCACCAGGGGCTCCTCGAGTCTGACCTGATCGACTACACGCCGGCGATCAAGGACTCCGCGCTCAAGCTGGCAAAAAGATGCCGGATGGGACCGTACTACATTCCCGGCGGCTCCACCGATAGTCCGGGTCCGAAGTGCTCATGGTACGCACCTGGCGCGAGCGGGGGCGTGAATATCGATGGTGGCGCCTCGCTCGATCCGGAGACCGGGATCATGTACGTCGCCGCGCTGAGTGGGCTCAACACGATCGCCCTTCAGAAGGACCCCTGCTCCGAGTTCCGCTACAGCTCTCCGCGTGACAACTGCGGACTGCTGGGCGCGCTTCCGCCACCGCCTGGCTACAAACCAGCGGCATCACGCGGCGGTGGATTCGAGGGACGGGGCGGAGCGGCGAGCAATATCGGCGGCGTGTCGATCCTCAAGCCCAAACCGTTAGGCGGCATCACTGCCTACAACATGCACACGGGCGACAAGGTGTGGTGGATCCCCAACGGTGGCTTCACCAAGGTGACCAGCAACAGCCCGCTGTTTGCCGGCGTCACGCTCCCACCCGGCGGCAGCCGGGGACAGGCGCAGATCATCACCACGAAGTCGCTGGTCGTGTACGGTCAGGGCCGGAGCGGCGGGCCAGCGGACCAGGAGCCAATGCTCTTCGCCGTGGACAAGGCCACCGGTAAGCAGGTTGGCGCAGTCAAGATCCCCACCAAGACCACCGCCGTACCGATGACCTACATGCATGAGGGCAAGCAGTACATCGTCTTCGCGACAGGACAGGGCTCCAACACGTCGCTCGTAGCGCTCGCGCTGCCCCGTTCGCGCTAGGTGGTTCGGTTCACATCTCGCGTCCCCCGCCGCACCGGCGGGGGGCGCGTTTTGTCACAGAAGGTTTGCCCGTCGCGCCCGCCTCCCCAATGTTCTCCGTCGAATCGCCCCCAACCGTCAGGGGCGGTCCATGCTATCGACACTTGCGGCATTGATGTTCGTGACCGCTGCTCGGACCTGCAGGCCATCGGAAAAGCTTTGGCGGGGGACCACCGTCGAAGCGCATGGGCGCGTGAGCCGTCCTTCTTGCTGCAGGGCCACGAGCGGGGTGATGTGAGACGCCGGAGCGCGGGAAGGACGACGGCCAGCGCTGCGCTGACAGCGGCACCGCCACGGCAGCCACCACGGAGGGCCCGGCGAGTCTATCCGGCTCGTCCCAATCCTAGCAGATCCACAGCATTCCCGCCCAGTATCCGCGCCTTGTCCGCCTCCGGGATCGCGAGCGCCGAGATGCTCGACTTCATCTTCGCGATGCTGCCGATGAGATGCGGATAGTCACTGCCGGCGAGGATCTGGCCTGCGCCCGCAAAGTCCACCGCCAACTGCAGCGCGCGCGTGTCGAAATTCACGGTGTCGTAGTAAAAGCGCTTCAGGTAGTCGCTGGGCGGACGCGAGATGTTCACGCGGCATTCGGGGTAGGCCTCGAACCCACGGTCCAGCCGTTCGACGAGGTACGGAATCGCGCCGCCCAGGTGTCCCAGGACCCAGCGGATGCGCGGAAAGCGCTCGACGACGCCGCTGTACACCAGGCCCGCCGCCGCGAGGGTGGTGTCGAACAGGAAGCCGACCAGCGGCATGAGCCAGTACTCCTGCATCGCTTCCACCCCGGCTGGATAGTTGGGATGGATGTGGATCACGGCGCCGTGCGCATTGGCGCGCTCGTAGACGGGCCACATCGCCTGGTCGTAGAGCGACACGCCCCGGCAGCTGGCGAACATCATCACCCCGGCGAAGCCTAACGACATCGCCCGGTCGAACTCCGTCACGGAATGGGCGGGACTGTTCTGCGGCAGCGTGGCCAGCGCGGTGAACCGGTGTGCTCTCGTCAGGCGGATCTCGTTGAGCGCGTCGTTCACCAGCGAGGCCAGCTGCGCCGACCGCTCCGGCGGCTCCATCGTCGTGCCGGGGGTCGTGAGCGTGATCATCTGCACGTCGACACCCTCACGCTCGAGCACCTGCTCGCGATAGTCGATGTCCCGGTGGCCGCGCACAGCAAAATTCCGGTCGCCCGGTGAGATCAGGACCGGATTGCCTTCCGCGTCGTCCTCTATCGTGATGGCGCTCGGGCCGCGTCGCAGCGCATCGATGAAGGACGGCGGATAGTAGTGATTGTGCACATCGACGATCATCGCGGTGACTCCTTGCGCCAGAAGAGGTAGATGGGAATGCCCGCCAGGACGAGTGACAGCCCGATGACACTGTCACGCGGGTTGCGACCGAGGGCGTTCCCGGCCACCGCGAGCGACGCAACGACGAACAGCGCCGGCAACAGCGGGAAGCCGGGCATCGTGTACTGACGTTGCAGCCCGGGACGCGGCCGCAGTCGAAGGAGCACGAGGCCGGCGGCGACCAGTGCGAAGAAGATCCATTCGGTGTAGATCACGCGAGTGAACAGGGCGCGAAAGCTCCCGGTCGCCACCAGCACACTGGCCCAGGCGGCCTGCAGCACGATCGCGCGATGCGGCGTGCCGAACCGCGGGTGCACGGCGCCCAGCCAGGCGAACAGCTGTCCCGATCGCGCCATCGCGTAGTAGACCCGGGGGCCCGCCAGGATGATCCCCGTCAAACCGCCAATTGCTGACAGCATCACGAGCGCGCTCATGAGGGCTCCGCCTCCGCGGCCGAGGAGCCGGTCGGCGAAGTCCGCGGCCACGCGTGTGGAGGCCGCGACCGTGTCGAGTGGCAGCACATAGAGGTAAGCGGTGTTCATCGCCAGATAGGCGGCGGTCACGATCACCGTTCCCCACACCAGCGCCCGGGGAATCGTTCGTGCCGGATCCACCGTCTCTTCGGCGCTGTACGTCACCATGTGCCATCCGCCGTAGGTGAACAACGCGGCGGCCAGCGCCGAGAGCAGTCCGCCGGTCGTGTCGCCGTCGGGTCGCGCCGGTCCAACGAAGTGCTCGGGCACCCGATTGCCGAGTACCGCCCCGATGCCAACAATGAGCACAATGGCGCCGAGCTTGATCCACGTGAACAGCGTCTGCAGCCGACTCCCATGTTCGACGCCGATGTAGTTCACAGCCGACAGGACCAGAATCACCGTTACCGCAACCGCTCGAGATTCCCACGCGCCCAGCGGCACGAAGAACGCGACGAACCGCGCGAATACCATCGCGATCGCGGCGACGATACCGGAGTGCATCACCAGCAGCATCGCCCATCCCCACAGGAAGCCAACGAGGGGATGCACCGTCTCGCTCAGATACACGTACACGCCCCCCGTGCGTGTGAACGTGGACGCCAGCTCCGCGCACACCAGGGACCCGATGAGCGTCAAGGCCCCCGCGAGAACCCAGACGAGGAGTACCCCGGAAACAGAGTGCACCTCGCGCGTGACTTCAGCAGGCTGCACGAAGATGGAGGCTCCGATGATGATGCCGACCACCATCGCAGTCGCATGGGGAAGGCGGATGGCGCGCTTGAGGGCGGGCATAGGGCGCGAGAAACTCGCGCGGCGCACCGCCCTCGGCAATGCGTGGGCGGGTGGGCGGCTGGCGCTTTGGCCCGGATTCCCCGCTATCCGCTTGCCCGCTCGTCCGCTTACCCAGTTACCCGCTCGGCTCTACCCACTCACCCGTTCAGCGGCTCGCGACTGGGCGAATCCGAACGCCGGCATCCCCTGCCCCTCACCGAGCAGCTTGTTCTGAAAGCGCTGCGCCTCGGAAATCCTCTCGATTTCGATGGCAATCGCATCCACGGCCTGCTCGATCCGCTCCAGGCGCGAATCGCTTTCGGGGTCGCGGTGAATCACGGCGGGAGGCGATCCGCGCCAGATCCGGCGCGCCATGGCAAAAGCCAGCGGCGCGAGGACGAAGAGGGAGAACATCCCTGCCAGCGGTACGACTACCTGTGGGCGGAGGTCGAAACCCGAGGGCGCGCTCGTGCCCGACGTGGTGGCCACCCGCGGGTTCATCGCAAGAATGCGCCCTGTGGACGCAATGTCCGTTTCGATCTGGAGAATCCGCTGGTCGAGCAGTTTGATCCGCTCCTCGATCCCGGCGCGAAGCGCGGCATCGGGGGCCTTGGCCAGCTCTTCTGCGAGCCGTTCCCGTCGTCCCTCGGCGGAGCTCAGCTGGCTGGACAGCTCGCTCCTCCGTTCCTGGAGCTGCTGGATCTCCCGACGCGTCATGGGCGGCACCACGATTTGCGCAGAGGGTGCCGGCGGCGGGGGCGGCGGGACAGCGATGGCCTGCGGAGTGGCGACAGCTTGGGGGAGGCTGGTCATGGCCTAAGAATACGCGAACCTGAGGTGCAGTGTTTCTGGAGGCGGGATGCGGACGAAGGGAGACGGCAGGCGGCAGACGGCAGAGCGCTGGTTGGAACCGCCCGCGTTGCGACGGAGTTCGTCGCGACTCGGCAGTCCGGTCTGCCGCCCCCAGTCTCCCTCTTAGAACTCCCACCGCATTCCTAACGACGGTAGCCGCGGCAGGGCCAGCGCCCACGTCCCGTTCCCACCAGCCGAACTCGGCTGCCGAGGACCGGATCTCCGGCAGGGTCGAGGATCCTTCCCTGAACAGAGAGAAGCGGCGAAGCTTGTGTGCCCGCCGACTGCGCGAACGACGGACGCACCGACAGCGCGCAGACTGCGGCAACGGCAAGCCGGCAGGCGGACCCCCGAGTCATCATCACGGGATGGTTTGACTCTGGAAGGGACTGCAGAGTTCGCGGACGACATCGAACGGGGGCATGCGATACCGCAACTTTGACATCGAAGCCACTGGCTACGTTCGCGACAATGGCGTCGAGCGTTTCAAGGTGCGTGTGCTGCGTTCGCCGGCCGGAATCATGGACGCGCGCGCGGCGATGGACGTCGCGATCGATGACGCGCTGCGAGGTGAGCTCGAGCAGTTCCAGCGGCGCGTTCTGCAGTTCGCGGATTTCGCACGCCTGGGACAGGAGCTGGGCGCACGGCTGTTCCCGGCGCCGGTGCGGAACCTGTTCCAGATGAGTCTCGCCGAAGCCAACGGCGCCGACGAGGGAATTCGCATCCGCCTTCGCTTCGAATCCCCCGAGCTCGCGGGGTATCCCTGGGAGTACGTCTATCTCTCGGAAGAAGGCGACGGCGACCTGCCCACGGTAGCCCGGTTTCTCTCCCTCAATCGCAAACTGTCGATTGTCCGATGTCAGTCGCTGCCTGACGAATCCGTGAAGCTGGCTCCCGTCGCCGAGGACGCGCTCGACATGTGCGCCGTCTTCGCCTCGCCGACGGGTGACGACCAGTACCTGCCACTCGACGTCGACCAGGAACAACGGGTCATCTCCCAGGCACTGAACGGTGTCACCCGGGTCCGGCTGCATCCGTTTAGCGAGGCCGACAGCGCCCAGCTGGACAAGGCGCTCGAACTGAACCCCCACCTGCTGCACTTTGCCGGGCACGGCGACTTCGATCCTGCCGGTGGCGGTCGTGGCTGCCTCATTCTCCGCGGGGCGGACGGACGCGGCGCGGCGCTCGATGCAGACCTGTTCGCCGCCCGCATGCGGGGACGGCGGACGCGACTCGTTATGCTCGGCGCCTGCTTCGGGGGGACGCGCGGCGCCAGAACGCCGTGGACGGGCGTGGCCAGCGCGCTCCTGGGCGTCGACGTCCCCGCCGTGGTGGCGATGCAGGCCGACGTCAACGACGACAGCGCCATCTGCTTTTCGCGGCGCCTGTATTCGGCGCTCGCCGAGGGCAAACCGCTCGATGCAGCCGTGGTCGACGGCCGGCTGGAGATCGTCAACCAGCTGGGGCGCGACGAACGGGATTTCGGCGTGCCGGTCGTGTACCTCGACGCGCACGACGGCGCGGTCTTCCCGCGACGCAGCACTGTCGAGAGCGCGGACGAGGACGAGACGTGGAACCGGCTGGTGGACGCCTCGCGCGCACAGGTCGCGCGTCAGCTGAGCAAGTATCGCGGCACACCCGCCACGCCGGGGGTTTATCTGGCCGATTGCTTTCTCGAACGCGGTCGCGTGCAGGCGGCGTTTGACGCATTCCTGACCGGCGATGCGCGGGTGATGATGGTGGTGGACGAGGGAGGCATGGGGAAAACGAGCACCCTGTGCCGATGGGCGGAACGGCTCAGTCGCGAGGGTCATCTCGTCTTCTTCTACAGCGCCGATTCCGCGCTTCATAACGGGATCTTCCACGACCTGTGCAACGATCTGGCGTTGCGACACGCCGACGAGGTCGAGCAGACACTCGATCGCGCCGAGGCGCTGGCCCGGAGCCGCAATCGCCAGCTCTTTCTCATCGTCGACTCGGTGAACGACTACCGCGGCCGACAGGAGCAGGGGGCCTCCGAGCTCCTGTTCGAGCTCGACGCGCTCGCGACGCGCGCCGCCTGGCCCGCCCTGCGTCTCCTGGCGGCCTGCAGTACCAGTACCTGGAACCGTCTCTCGCGCGAAGGGGTCCTGCAGCGCCTGACGAAGGACCGATACTACGCGTCCGAGGGCGGAAAGCCGGTGCTGCAACTGGGACCGCTCAGCGGCGATGAAGCGGCCGATGCCTATACCGCATACGCAAGGGTGTTCCGTCTGGCCATGCCTTACGAGGCGCTCTCGCCCAACCTGCGGGCCCGGCTACGGCGGCCCCTCCTGTTGCGCATGCTCGCCGAGGCGTACGCCGGAAAACCAGGTCCGATGGCGGCGAACGACGTGACGCTCGATCTCTTCGAGCGTTTTGTCCGCCAGCGCCTGACGAGCTCCAACGATGCACAGCTGGCGGAGCGGCTCGCCACGAAGATGTGGGAACAGCGACGTATCGCCCTCCCCGTGGACGAGGCACTCCAGGATCCGACGCTCGGCATCGAGGTCCCGCGTGACGGGCGGCCGGCGCCCTGGATCACGCTGCAGGAGCGCGACCTCCTGCGCGTGCAGAGCGGCGACCCGCTCGTCGGCGACACCGTGCAGTTCGTGTTCCCTGCCCTCGGGGCGTTCTTCCTCGCCCGCGCCTTCCTGCGCGAGGGGGCGATCGGTCCGGAGACCATCACGACACTCATCACCGAGGCGCGGGTCTTCCCGTTTGCCTGGGGCGCCGCCCGGTGGTGCCTGTTGCTGACGCAAGAGGACGGTGCGCTCTACACCACGCTCGCCGCCTCTCGAGTCGCCGAAGTGCGCGAGCTGGTGAGCGACGCGCTCGTGGAGCTGCATGACGTGAACGCCACGCGGGCCCGTGCGACGATGCAGAGCCTGCTGCGCGCGGAGAACTCCGATGCACGATACGTGGCGCTCAAGTCCGCGTTCTTCATCGGCGCCGGCGCACGTGACCTGTTGCTCGACGCGGCCGGAGACCGTTCCGAAGCCGTGCGCGATGATGTGCGCGACGTGCTCTACCTCATCTGGCATAATGAGGAGACCGAAGTCCGCCGGCCCACCGACGACGCCCTCCTCGCGCTGTGGCAGGAACGTCCCGGTTTTGCGGTGGCATTCCTCGACGACCTGCTCAACCGCATCACCCTGGTGGAAGCCGTCAAGGGTGCGATCGGCCGGGGCGAGCTGCTGGCCTTTTTCCTCACGATCACGATGGCGATCTACATCAACCACTGTGATCGCCCGGATGTGATCGACAAGACGGTGGAGTGGTATCGGAAGCTGGCGAAGGAGCGTCTCCGCCTCGACCTGTTCGACAAGACACCGGGGATCATCCGTGACACGCTGCCGCGGCTCGTGATGAATGCGCTCTACCGCAAGTACGGCGAACAGATCATCGATGCGTTGCGTCTGCGCGGGGTCGAGGAAGGGCGGGATCCATTTGTCGCGAGTCCGGCCGAGCGGCAGATGGCGCATCGCGTGATTCCGGCGCTCGACCCCGCGGCGCCTCTGGCCGCCCACACCGACGACCTCGCGGCAATGCTCGCGTCGGACGTTCCGGCGTTCCGGATCCTGGCCAGCATCCCGATCGCCGTGCACGCCTGCGCCGATCCCGCGGGGGCCGAACCTGTGGTCCGCGAGCTGCGCGAGGGCGCGAAGGCGCGTGAGCGCATGCAGCTCTTGCTCGCCTTTGCGGTCCTCGCGCGGAACACGCCTGACGAGTGGATTCCCTGGATGGAAGCGTGGACGGAAGAACTCGTCACCCGCGACCGGAGCGTGTTCGACGGCGTGGAGCCGTCCCTCCTCCGGGTGGTCGACATCGCCTTTCTCCCGCTGGGATTGGCGCTGGGCAAGCGCGGCCGGCCACTCGACCGGGTCCAGCGGCTGTTGCGACAGGCAATCGACGCCGGCGACGAGGCGCTGAGCGCGCGGATCGTGCGCGCGCTGGGCTCGCCCGGCTACTACTATCCGCATCCCGTGTTGACCCTCCTCGCATCGTTTGCCGCCGATCTGCGCGACGGCACGCGGCGCGACGCGATGGAGCAGACCCTGGGGCTGATCCGGGTCACGCACCGCAGCGAAGTGGATACCTTCATCCTCGACCAATCGTTAGGCGATGACGCCTCGCGACGCATCCTCACGATGGCCGATCCCCTGCTGCTCCGGCGCCTGATCTGGTACGTGGGGCTGTACAGCCATGGCGTATACTGCGCGTGGCGCTATCCGCGCATGCGGACAGGCATTGCCGCACCGGCGTTCGAGTTGATCGCCACCGCGGCGAATGCGCAGGAGTTCGCCCTCGAGTCGTCGATGCACGCGCGGTCGCTGTTCCGGCAGAGTGGGTACGACCTGCGCGAGTGGATGCGTCCGGAGCCGTGGCCATGAGGGACGGCATCGCCGTTTCCGCCGTCGCTCCCACGTCGCGCGCCCGCCTGACGAGGCTCGCGGACGATATCTACCTGACGCTTCACGTGGCGGCGATGGGATTCACCCTGGTCCTCCCGCTCCTTGGCGCGGCCGTGGCGAACGTGTCTCCAGAACCGGGCCGGGTGCTCACACTGCTTGGCATCGCGCTGTCCTTCCACCTGTTCGCGTACTGGTTCAACGACGTCGTCGACCTTCCTCTCGACCGCACGGAGCCTTTGCGAAGGGACGACCCCCTCGTGCGCGGCGCCATCTCCCCACGAACGATGGTGATCCTCGCTTGGCTGCAGCTCCCCGTGATGACGGCGATCGCCATCGCCGGCGCGATACCGGTTCGTGCATCAGTGACACTCGCTGTTGCCGTTGGGTGCCTGGCTGCCTACGACGTGTGGGGCAAGAGGGTGGCGACACCCATCGTGACCGACGCCGTGCAGGGAACGGGGTGGGCCGGCCTGCTACTGGTGGGTGTTCCCGGCGACCTGCCGCTGAGTGGACCGCCGCTCGCGGCCGCCGGGATCGTGCTGCTTTACGTCCTGCTGATCAACGGCATCGTGGGCCCGTTGCGGGATCTGGCGAACGATTTGGCCAGGGGGGCGCGGACCACCGCCATCCTGCTCGGCGCGCGGCCCTCTGGCGCCGGCGTGCGGCTCTCCCCGACGGCGGCGAGCTACGCCATGCTCCTGCACGCAACCGTGATCGCAGTCGGTCTGCTGTTCCTGCGCGGCGCCACACCGGCGGCCTTCTTGGCTGGTGCAGTGCTGGCCACGGGCGCCACGCTGCTGGGCGAAATGGCTCGACGCACGCTGACGTCTCCGTCCCAGCTTGCGCTGTCGGGCGCCGGCTACATTGCGGCGTCGCTGGGCTTCGTCATTGTATCAGTCGCGCACCGGGCTGATCCCGCGCTCGTCGCACCGCTTCTGACCGCCTTCGCAACCCCGGTGGGAGTGATGATTCTCCGCACCTGCCTGGTCGCCCGATGACCACGAGGGTCGTTCGCCTGCTTCTGGTCGCGCTGGTGCTGGGATGTCCGAGCGCACGGCTCACGGCGCAGACCGACAGCACGCCGGCCGTCGAACGCGCGCGGCTTGACGACATCGTGCGCGCCATCCGAGACGAGCAGGCGTTAGGCTACAACATGCGCGCCACCGCCAACGGCGCCCGGCTCCAGGCTGGCGTGCTCATGCGACTCGCCCGTATCGCCCACCAGCGAGACTCGTCGGGACCGCCCTTCGTCGTCGCCTGGAACGACTTCGAGGCGGCATTCCTCACGGTGCTGGCGCTGACCGCCGACTCTCTGCCGATCTTCATCCGCATGGCCTCGAGATACCGCGAGAGTCTCCTCGTCGAACATCGCTTCGGCCGGGTGATCGAACGGGTGGTTGAAGGACCCCAGCCGCTGCTCGCCCTTCGAGTGCGAGGCGGCTGGGCCGACGCGTCGCAGCGCAGCTACAAGTACGAGGACAAATCCGGGTCGCCGCATCTGCGGGTCAGCCGCGAGCGCGACACCCGATACACGCTCGTCGACTACGGCGACATGGTCCTCCAGGACCAGATTCGCGGAATCGGTGGACGCGCCACCTCTGGCGTACTCGGGTTCATGTTCGACATCCTCGGCGATGCGCGGGCCGCGCAGTCGCGGTTCGCCTTTGCGGACAGCGGCGTGCAGGTTGCGCGCGTTACCGCAAAGAAGGGTCCCTTCTCCGTTACCCAGACCGTCACCGTGCTGACCAATGGCATCGGCGAAAAAGGAACGCCGGACGGTCGCGATGACCTGCATGCCCTTGCCAAGCGGCTTGAGCGAAAAGTAGAGCTGAAGTTCGCGTCTGACGCACCACTGCCTCCGAACGTCTGGCCCTAAGCCGCAGCGGAGTTCATGTGAAAAGAATCTTCAGGATGGTGCTCCCGAGCAACGCCGACCCCGGCGCGGCAGAACAGGCGCGGCAGGACCTCGCAGAACTGGATGGGGTCGAAAGCGCCCGCCTTGTAAGACCGAGGTCGGGAGCTGCCGACGTTATGTTGCGGGTGTCAGTTGCGGCGAACGTAGTGGGAATCGCCGCCGCCGGCGTAAGTCTACTGGACCGGGTCCGACGTGCCCTCAGGAAACGGCGCTTGGAGGGCGTCCACATCGAGCTCCCGGACGGCGTCCGGGTTTCCGTGGACTCGGCGACGCCCGAGGAAGTCCAGAAACTGGTGACTGCGCTGGAGCAAGCGCGCGAGTAGCGGAAGAGATTTTCTGTCTTTCCGTGCGACTTGCGAAACGGGGCTTGCGGACTCGACTAGGCCCCGCTAATCTGTGAAGGCCGGTGAACAATCGCGGACCGGCACAGCTTCCCCGGGGCCTTCGCTCTCGCGTTGGCCCCATTTGTTTTTCAGCCTTGGAGTTTAGAGAACATGCGTACGACCGGCACCGTGAAGTGGTTCAATGACGCGAAGGGATTCGGCTTCGTGACCCCAGAGAACGGCCAGAAGGATTGCTTCGTGCATCATTCGGCGATCCAGGGGAGCGGCTTCAAGTCGCTTACCGAAGGCGAGCGCGTCGAGTTCGACATCGTGCAGGGCCAGAAGGGCCCGGCCGCTGAGAACGTCGTCAAGCTCGGGCGCTAATTAATGGCCCAGGTCACCCTTGGCGACGGCGACAACGTCGAACGCGCGCTGCGGACCTTCAAGAAGCAGGTGCTCCGAGCGGGCATCCTTCAGGAACTTCGTCGGCGCCGGCACTACGTGAAGCCTAGCGAGGCGCGTCAGCTCAAGGCTGCCGCGGCCAGGCGGCGTTTGCGCACAAAGCGCGGCTAAACGCTAAATGGCGAAAGAAGACATGGTGGAAATGGAGGGCGTGATCTCAGACGTCCTCCCCAGTGCGACGTTTCGTGTTGCTCTGGAAAACGGGCACTCGGTTCTGGCGACAATCGGTGGCAAGATGCGCCGATTCCGCATCCGGGTGCTCACGGGGGACAGGGTGAAAGTCGAAGTTTCCCCGTACGACCTGTCGCGCGGCAGAATCACCTTCCGCCACAAGGACTAGGTCGCACCCAAGCACGAAAACGTCCCCGTTAGCGCGGGGACGTTTTGGTGTTGCCGCCGAAACCGCTTCAGGGATCGTTCGAGACCCGGATCCGAAGCGGAATGACGGGCTGGCCCCAATGCACTCGCGTCCGCGGGCGACGGGACGGTTGTAGAGGATCGAGACGTTGGTGCGCCCGATCCGTTGCTTCACCTCACCCTGCTGGCTGAGCGGAATGCGACTCTGCGCCTCGGCACAGCCAGCGCCGCAGACGACGGTGAACAACGCCGCCGCCGCGGGAGCAAGGCTCCAGTGCACACTGGACCTCTACATCCACGGCTCGTCCGCCGTCGGCCCATAAATCGACGGCACCTTTCCCCCTGCCATTCGCAAGTAGACAGAGAACTGACCGCGGTGATGGATCTCGTCACACAACATGAACCATGCAAACTGGATCCGAGGCACATCGCCGAGGGTCTTTGGAGCGGTGAAGAACTTCACGGTCTCCATCAGTCGATGATCGGGTGTGCTTCGTACGAGTGTTCCGAATTCCTCGTGTGACTTCTCGATCGCGCCAAGGATGGCGTCCCACGAGTCGGGCGCCTTCGGCATCTCCCCCATCGGACCGCCTGACGCGAAGACGTCATTGAACACCATCTGCCCCAGGCCACGTTCCATGACAAAGACCCACGCCAGGTCGCGCGCGGTCCTGCACTTCTCGGCAGGGCAGAGGTCGAGTTTGTCCGTCGGATACGCACGCAGCACGCGCATGGTGGTGGCGTGCTCCTGCTCATACGCGTTCAGGAACTGCTCTTTGGGTGTCTGAAGGGCGGGAATGGCGCCGGGGGTGACGGTGCTGGCCATATGCTGATCCTCTGGAGGACTCGAAGCGAGGAGCTTGACGCTGTCAGCCGCCGCGGTCAAGACTCGCGCCCGCGTTGTGGTTTGCGCTTGCACGCCGTTCGAAAGGCCGGACATGCTCCAGCCGTGACTGCTCCCATTGATCCGGCGGTGAGAGGTCGGCCGCCGGAGCGAGTGCTGGCGGACGGTGGGAGCCTCGATGCCTTCCAACCTGCTCTCGCTGCTTGCCAACGCGCGTCGGGCCGTGAGGGGAGAGGTGTGAATGGTGATCACGCATTCGGAGGTGTTTCCCTGCTGCGCAGCGCGGTTTGGCACGGCCAATCCCTGTCGCGGTTACCGTTGTCGAACCCTCAATCGAACCTGGAGCGCCCGATGCGGATTGCAGCGTTCACCGGCCCGGTGGCCTGGGTTGCCGTGGCGGTCGCGCTGACGGCCACTCTGGGCGTGTCACAGCCACCGCCGCAGCTCACACGAGTGATCGAGATCGGTTGCGCCGACTGTGGAAGTCCTGCGCAATTCTCCCAGATTCTCGACGTCGCCGTGGACGATTCCGGCAGAGTCCTGATCGTCGACAACGAGGCGCCGATGCTGCGGTTTTTCGATCGCTCCGGTCGATGGCTGTGGAGCGAGGGGGCCGATGGGATGGGGCCGGGAGAGTTCCGCCGTCCCATGCGTGCCGCGATCGGCCCGCGCAGCCTGCAGGTCGTGGACATGACCCAGAGGCGCGTCAGCCGTCTTGGCCTCGACGGGAAGTTCGTGAACAGCGCGGTGGTGAGGGGATTCCCCGCAGCGACCGCGGCCCGCGGACGCAGTGGGGAGTTGGTCCTCCTGATCGATGACTTTCGCGGCGCGCGAACGCTCCAACGATGGACAGCAGCGGACTCCGGCGCGGACGTGGGTCCTGTGCCGCGACCGGAGACCCCGACTCCGGGCGTGATCTCCTTCCCCTCCATCGCCGTAGCGCCTGACGGAGAGTTCGCCCACGTGCGGGATGGAAACGACTACCGCATCGACCGCCTGTCCGCCGCGGGCAAGGTCCTCGGGACCATCATCCGGGACATTCAACAGGTGAAGCGCACGGACGCGGAGATCGCGGCGATGGAGCGCCGGCGTCGCAGTATCGCTGCCCGCGTACGGGCGGAGCGCGGCGGAGCGGCGCCGAAAGGCCCGGCACCCAATCTGCGCGTCTCCGGGGATCCGGAGCTCAAGCCGCACATTGCCATCGATGGCCTCCGGTACGACGCGGCGGCACGCTTGTGGGTGCGGACCCTGCGCGGCGATGGCACCGTGACGGTGTTCGACGTGTTCGCGCCCGGTGGCGCGTATGTCGGCGAAGTCCGCGTGCCGGGGGACGTGGGAGCGGTCTCGTTCGCCGGTCGTCTGATGGCGGCGGCCACTGTGAGCGACGACGGATTTCCATCAGTCGTGGTGTATGAAGTCCGCTGAGGCGGAGAGCTGCCGGAAAAACACAGGGCGCTTTCCGAGACGCCGCGGAGAAAGGCGCTGCTCTGGTAGACTTCACCGCGCGACGGAGGCGGAAAAGACGACGACAAAAAAGCACGGGCGACACCTTCGGGGTGTCCCCGTGCTTCTCGCTATTCGGGCTGCCGATTCATGGGCCTGGGTAGAGTTGAACTACCGACCTCACGCTTATCAGGCGTGCGCTCTAACCACCTGAGCTACAGGCCCTTACAGGAAAGCAACGAAACGTAGCCGCGCCTCACAGCAGGGTCAACGGACCCGTTGTATCTTCCGAGGGTAGGATCGGCGCTTTCCGGTCAGCAGGGTCCGCGGAATGAGGTTTGCACGCTCAGCGCCAATTACGATGTTACTGGCGCCTCGTCTTAATGCGAAGGCGTTCCCGAAACCACGGTAGCGACGCGACTTTGATTAGCCCACTCGTACTTGTTGGCGTGCCGATCGCGGTCATCGTTTTGGCGATGATTTTCGGGTATTTCGTCCCCAGTATCAAGCGACGCAGGCATCGCAACAGCCCGATCGCGATCGCTCCGTTCGGCCGAGACGGAAAGGCGGTTATCCCGCCACGTCCGACCCGGGTAGAGCCTTCGGCCGCGCCCGCTCCCGTCGCGTCGCCCGCCGCCTCGTTCGCTCCGCCCCAACCAGTAGAGCAGGCGGAACCTGTTTCCGTTGAGCGAGCCACGGCGGCGCTCGACGCGATTCCCGTCGAGGCACGGGCAAATCGGGCACGCGAATCCGAAGGGGAAGAACAGCGTCGAGTCTTCAAGCTCCAGGTGGCTGGCGATCCTCGCCATGTCGTGCGCGACGCCGGTGGCAGCTCGTCAACGCTGCGCTTGGAGAAGGCGCCCGACGGTACCCTCCAGTTCCTCCCAGGAAAGCTCGAGGTCCTCGAGGGCGTGGACATGGGTCAGGAAATCCGCTTCGTTCGTACCCCCGGTCCGGATGGGCAGGTCATCACGTTCGGCCGCAGCGAAGGACCGCAGTACCGGCATGTGCAGCTCCAGGAGCACACGGTCAGCCGGCAGCATGCCAAGATGTCGATGGACGGTAAGACGTGGACGCTCACGAACCTCTCCAGGACCAATCCGGTCTCGGTAAACGGGATGGCCATGAGCGAAGAGACGCCCTCGGTCGTGTTGCGCGACGGCGACCGCATCGAGATGGGAGAAGTCGTGTTTCGCTTTCGCTCGCGCTGAGACTGTAGCACCGACGCCACGGTGGCTGGCGTCGGTACATCCTCCAAAACAGATTAGCGGATGCTACACGGTGCACGTATTCGGGCGCCGTGTGTTGTCCTCATTGTCGGCTCGACCAGGGCGCTGGGTACGGGCGGAAGTTTCTGCTGCACGCGCGTTTCGCGCAGCAGAATCCGGATGGAGTCTTGCTTCGGATGCGCGTCTCGCTGGGAAGTCTCTTCATCATAGTTGGCACGCTTGCGATCGCAGCCGTTGCGATCGTGGCGGCAATGTGGATGGCGCGCCGTCGTCGCGACGTGGAGCTGCGCCACCATGGGAATCCGCTCCTCGTTATGCCGGTGATGTCGTCGGGTGCGTCTCGGGTTCTCACACCCAGCTCGAGCACACCGGCATCGCGACCGATCCAGGTTCGCAGCTTCACGCCGGTCGATGCCCCCGCGGCTGAACTCGTCGTTCCGCTGTCCGGGCCCGTGAGCGCCGTGGAAGATCCGATCACCGCGACCACGGGTCGGTTTGCGCCGGGCTCGCCGGCGCCAGAGGTCGTCGTTGGTCACTCCCTGCGGTTCCATCGCCCCAGCGACGGCACGCTCCAGTTTTTTCCCGGTTCGCTGGAGGTGGTGGGCGGGCCGGATGCAGGGCACGAAGTCCGTTTCGTTCGGCCCGGGCCCGGCGAATCGTCCGACATCTCGTTCGGTCGCAAGGAGGGTCCGCCGTACCGTCACGTGCAGTTGCTGGAGCCGACGGTGTCACGCACCCATGCCCGTCTCTCACCGGAACAGGACCGGTGGCGTCTGATCAACCTCTCGCGCACCAATCCCGTTGTGGTCAACGGCATCGCCCTGGACGGCGTCAACAGCTCGCACAAGCTGGCTGACGACGACCTGGTCGAGATGGGCGCGCTGGTGTTCCGCTTTCACGCGCGGTGACGACGTGACTCGGCACGCTTTTCCTGGTTTGTTCTCGCGCTCCGTTTCATGGCGGACGTGACGGATCCGGGCGTTCGCGAAGGCGCCGACAGCACGACGGGCTGGCCCGCGGAGCTGGGCGACGAGTACGAGTTCCTGGGCGAGCTCGGGCGCGGCGGGATGGCCGTCGTCTATCGTGCGCGTGAACGCGCCCTCGGTCGCGAGGTGGCCGTCAAGGTCGTGCGCCCCAGGTTCCACGCCGACGAAGAGGCAGTGGCGCGCCTGCAGCGCGAGGCGCGCACGGTGGCACAGCTGGAGCATCCGAACATCGTCTCGCTGCACGCCATCAAGCGCCTCAACCACGGGCTTGCCCTCGTTATGCAGATCGTCCCCGGGCACACCCTCAAGGCCGCGCTGGCGAACGGCGGACTTCCCTCGGACCGGGTGGAGGCGATCCTGCGCGACATTGCCCGGGCCCTGGCGTATGCGCACCGCTGTGGGGTCGTGCACCGCGACGTGAAGCCGGAGAACATCTTCCTCGACGAGGTGACCGGCCGGGCGCTGCTCTCCGACTTCGGCGTCGCCCGCTCGATCACCGAGAACACCGAGCTGACGGCGACGGGCACCGCCATCGGCACGCCAACGTACATGTCGCCGGAGCAGATCGACGGCGGCTCCCTCGATGGTCGCAGCGATCTGTATGCCCTCGGCATGGTGGGGTGGGAAATGTTGACGGGGCAGCGCCCGTGGGCAGGGGAAAGCCTGTACAGCGTCATCTATCGTCAAAAGCACGATTCGTTGCCTCCACTCGACGTGTTGCGCACCGACGTCGCGCCGCGGCTGCAGTTTCTGCTTGAAGGGCTGATGGCCAAACGTGCAGAGCACCGGTGGCCGAGTGCCGCCCGGTTCCTGACGCTGCTCACCAGCAACGATAAGCTGCCGGGGTTCAAGGACTGGCAGTCGGCGGCGAAGAAGCGGCGCAAGGCAGGATCGCGGGGTCGGACCGTCGAAGTCCGCGCCGTGTCGCCGGTCTCGTCGACGGTGCAGTTCCGCCGCGGCGACACGCCGATCGGCACGACGCCAAGCTCCCTCAACGCGTCCTCGATGACGCCGTCGGGCGAGGTGCAGCGGCCCGTCTCGCCGTGGGGCCAGCCGGCGATCTCGGTACCGTTTGACCGCCCGCCGTCGCGCCGCCGCGGCTGGTTGTTTGGTGCGGCCGCCGTGGCGCTCGCCATGGCCGTGACGTTAGGCGTTTACGCGGCGTGGCCGCCGGCCACTGTCGTGGCGACGCTTCCGGACTCGGTGCGATTCTCCGATGCGCCCGGGGTCGAGGTGCCGGTGATCCCAGCCGTCGATACGAACACGGTGGACACGCTGGCCGCGGCGGGGTTGGCCACGACGCCGCGCGACAGCACGGCTGTGGCCAGCCCCCCCGCGACGCGCCCGGCCACGGAGTCGGCGGCCCCACGGCCGATCGGGACCCCGAAGGTGACGGTCCCCGCGGCAGTGCCGTCCGGCAACGTCCCGGCCGCGGTGCCCAGCACCCAGGGTTCGTCACGGCCAGCACCGGAGCCGCTGATCACGCCGTCGGTGAGCTTCCCCGTCGAGCGCGGGTCCATTGCCGCAGGCGTCAGCCACTCGTGCATGCTGGACGGCCAGAGCCATGCGCTCTGCTGGGGCAAGAACGACAGCGGCCAGCTGGGAGACGGCACGTTTGCGTCTCGCCCGGTACCCGCCGTCGTGGCGGGCGACTTTACCTTCAGCTTCGTCTCGTCCGGCCACGCGCATAGCTGCGGCGTGTCCCGTGATGGCGATGCGTACTGCTGGGGCGCGAACGAGTCCGGGCAGCTCGGCGACGGCACGTCGACGTCGCGCAGCGCCCCGGTTCGTGTCTCGGGCAGCGGGTCCTACCGCATCCTCCGACTGGGCCGGAACCACACGTGCGGACTGACGACCGGCGGGGTAGTGCGCTGCTGGGGGCTCAACGCGCGAGGACAGCTCGGTGATGGTTCCCGCTCCGGGCGCGCGACGCCGGCAACCGTCACGTTAGGCGGCCGGGCCGGCGCCGTCGCCGTGGGCACCCATCACACCTGCGCGCTCACCAACGCCGGGGAGGCATTCTGCTGGGGGCAGAACGGCGCCGGCCAACTCGGCGACGGGACCACGAACGACCAGCTGTCCCCGGTCGCGGTCGCCACCACGGAGAAGTTCGTGAGCATCGCTGCCGGGGCCGCGCACACGTGCGCGGTGACGACGGCCCACGAGGTCCAGTGTTGGGGACAGAACAACTACGGGCAGCTGGGCTCCGGGACCGCAACCCGTTCGATCGTGCCGGTGAAGGTGGACGCCAGCGTCTCGTTCGTCAGCGTCTCGGTCGGCGCGGCACACAGCTGCGCCCGCAGCCGCGACAACAAGGGCTGGTGCTGGGGCCGCAATTCCTATGGACAGCTCGGAGACGGAACCACCGAAGATCGGGTTCGCCCCACCGCAGTGCGTGGCAATCTGGGATCCCTGGTCATTCTCAATGCCAGCGGCTCGCATACCTGCGGCGTGGTGGGCAGTGACGCATACTGCTGGGGGTTCAACAATGATGGCCAGCTGGGTTCCGGCGATCAGGAGAGCGCCAGCACGCCGACCCGGGTGACCGGAGTGATTCGTTAGGTGCCGCCCGCGCGTCGCCGCACTCGTCGTCGTGTGTCGCTGGCCCTGGCGTATCTCCTGCTGGGGTCCGTGTCGTGCGACGATCCCGTCTCGCCGGACGCATCGCGCGTCGAACGGGTGGAGGCGAGTCCGGGCACGCTGAGCATGACCGTCGGCGAGACGCGTACGATCGCGGCACGGGCCGTGGACGCGAACGGGAATACCGTCGGCGATCGCCGGATCCTCTGGTCGACGCAGAACCCCGTCATCGCCACCGTGTCGCAGAGCGGCGTCGTCTCGGCGGTCGCGGCCGGCAACACACAGATTGCCGCAAGTGCGGGAGGCAAGTCGGCCCTGGTTCAGGTGTCGGTAAGCGCCCGGCCGGTCTCCCAGGTTCGCATCGAACCGGCCACGGTGTCGGTGCAGGCCGGCGCTACCGTGACCTTGCGCGCGGACCCCGTCGACGCGACCGGCGGATCCGTGACCGATCGCCCGGTCATCTGGGCGACATCGGCGAGCACGGTCGCCACGGTGACCTCCACCGGCGTGGTGACGGGAATCACGCCCGGAGCCGCGACGATCAGCGCCACGGTCGATGGCGTGAGCGGTACCGCGGTCGTCACGGTCACACCCGTTCCCGTGGCGTCGGTGACGGTGTCGCCCGCAACGGGAGCCCTGATCGTGGGCCAGACCCTCCAACTGAGTGCAACAACCGCGTCGGCTGGGGGGCAGACGCTCACGGGGCGAGTGGTCACGTGGAACTCGAGCAACAACGCCACGGCGACGGTGTCGTCCACCGGACTCGTGTCGGGTGTGTCGGCTGGCAGCGCGACGATCACGGCGACGAGCGAGGGACGCGCCGGCACGGCGCAGATCTCCGTGACGGCAGTGCCGGTGGCCGCCATTCGCCTGACGCCGACGTCCGTGACACTGGCGTCGGGGAACACGACGCAACTCACGGCCCAGGCGCTGGACGCCGACAACAACGTGCTCAACCGAACGATCGTGTGGACGACCGATCAACCGGCGGTGGCGACGGTCTCGCAATCGGGCCTCGTCACGGCGGTGAACACGGGCATCGCGCGGATCACCGCGGGCGTGGGGACCGTGACGGCATCGGCCACGGTGTCAGTCACACCCGTTCCTGTTGCCAGCCTCACCGTTTCACCAGCGAGCACGACGCTGCTCGTGACACGCACGCAGCAACTCACCGCCACCGCATTCGACGCGCAGGGCAACACGCTCACGGGTCGCACCATTACCTGGATCTCCGGCGCTCCCAGCGTCGCCACGGTGACACAAACGGGACTGGTAACGGCCGTGGGCGCCGGGACCGCGGTGATCTTCGCGGCGTCCGAGGGAATCTCGGCCAGTGCCAGCATCACGGTGGGGTCGGTCAATGTCGCGAGCGTGCGCATAACGCCGGGAGGCGGCACCGTACAACAGGGCCAGACGTTACAGTTGAGCGCCGCGGCGCTCGATTCCGTCGGGGGAGTCATCGTAGGAAAGTCGGTCGGTTGGAGATCGAGCAACGAGGCGGTGGCCACGGTGGGTTCCACCGGCCGTGTCCTTGGGATCTCCCCGGGAACGTTCACGATCACCGCCACGATTGATGGCGTCGTCGGCAGCGGCAGTTACAGTGTGTCGCAGCTTCCGGTCGCTGCAGTCACGCTCCTCCCCGGCTCCGCAACGCTCACCGCGGGCGGATCCGTACAGCTCACGCCAAGTTTGTTCTCGGCCAGCGGGGCACCGATCGCCGTCACCGGCCGCGTGATCACCTGGAGCTCATCGAACTCCAGCATCGCGACGGTGACCGGCAGCGGATTGGTGACAGGCGTCGCGTCAGGCACGGTCACGATTACCGCGACCTGTGAGGGCATCAACGGAACGGCGTCGATCAGCGTGAGCGCGGTACCGGTCGCCAGTGTCACGCTCAGCCCCACGTCGGCGTCCCTGAGTGTCGGACAGCAGCAAGCCATCACCGCTACCGCGCGAGACGCCAGCGGCGGACTGCTCACCGGACGCCCGGTGACCTGGACCTCGGATGATCCCACGGTGGTCTCGGTAGCGTCGACCACGGCGGCGTCGACGACGATCACCGGCGTGGCGGCCGGCTCGTCGGCAATCCGGGCCACGATCGGCGGTGTGCAGGGGACGGCGCCCGTGTCGGTGGCGCTGGTGCCCATCGCCTCGATCACGGTGGCACCGGCACCGGCAAACGTGACGGAAGGGAGCTCGGTGACACTCGTTGCTACGCCACGCGACGCCGCCGGGAACCCGCTGACGGGACGCACGATCGTATGGTCCTCTAACAATCCGCAGGTGAGCGTGGATCAGACCGGCCTCGTCACCGCCGTCATCAACTCCGCATCACTGACCGCGACCATCCGGGCATCCGCACCGGGTGGCACCCCCTTTGGGACCGCAACCGTAACCGTCGACTACGCACCGGTGGCCAACGTGACGCTGTCGCCGTCGCTGCTGACGGTCAACGTCACCCAGACGACCGCGTTCACGCCCACGCTCACCAACGTTGTCGGTCAACAATTGTCGCTCGCGGGACGCACGCTCTCCTGGACCAGCCTCGATCCGAGCATCGCGTCGGTGAACACGGCAGGCGTGATCACTGGTGTGGCCCCAGGCGGACCGGTCGGCATCGAGCTTCGGGCGTCGTCTCCCGGACAGTCAGGGCCACCCGCACTGGGCACGGGCCTGGTGAGTGTGTCCAACGTGCCGGTGGCGTCGGTGACCGTAACGCCGAGTACCGGCACGGTGCATGTCGGGGCGATCTACAAGAAGACGTTCACCGCCATCACGCGCGACGCCGCCGGTAACGTGCTTCCCGGTCGGCAGGTCGTGTGGACGTCGCTCAACCAGTCGGTTGCGACCGTGGATCCGAGCACGGGGGAGGTCACGGCGCTGACGGTCGGTGGACCCGTCACCATCAGGGCGACCAGCGAGGGAGTGAACGGGACGGCCTCGGTGACGACGGATCTCGTCACGGGGACGACGGCGAGTGTGACGCCGTCGGCAGCCACGCTGAATCCCAGCGTCAACGCGACGACGACGTTGTCGGCCACGGCGCTGGACTCGGCCGGGAACACCATCTCCGGGGCGGCGTTAGGCGGCCGGACGGCCACCTGGAGCAGCGCGAATGGCGCGGTCGCGACGGTGAACGCGACGTCGGGCGTGGTGACCGCGGTCGCGGCCGGCACGGCGACGATCACGGGGGCGATCGGTGGTGCGCCCGGCACATCCCTGATCACCGTCATTCCTCCGGTCTCTCAGGTCGCGTTAGGCATCTCGCCCGACACGTTGATCCTGACCGGCAGCCTCGGCGGAACGGTGACCGTGCGCGACGCCGGCGGCGCGCCGCTGAGCGGACGCACGGTGACACTCATCAGCTCCAATGGAGGAGTGGCGGCCGTCGGCCCGGCGAGCAGCACGAGCAGTTCCTCGGGCCAGGTGGCGGTCACCGTGACCGGTGTGAGCGCGGGATCGGCCACGATCACGGCGAGCAGCGAGGGAGTGAGCCAGGGGTTCACGGTGCGCATGCTCAATCCCGTCAACAGCGTGACCGTCGCCGCGAATCCCGACTCGGTGATCGGAACCGGCGGCCCCGTGCAGGCAAACGCGACGCTGCGGGACGCGGGAAACGCGGTGCTGACGGGACGTCCGATCATCTGGTCCAGCACAAACACGGCAGTCGCCACGGTCAGTTCGTCGGGACTCATCACCGTCGCAGGAGTGGGCACCGCGTCGATCACGGCGACGAGCGAAGGACGCACCGGATCGGTCACGTTCCGGGTGCTGGCGCCCGTCGCCACGGTGACCGTGGCGACGCCGGGGGATTCCGTGTTGGTCGCGGGAACGCTTGCGGCGACGGCGACGCTACGTGACGGCGCAACCCCTCCTAACACGCTGACTGGTCGTCCCATCGCCTGGACGACTAGCAATGCCGGGGTCGCAACTGTGAGTAGCGCTGGTGTCATTACCGGAGTGTCTACGGGTAACGTGACGATCACGGCCACCAGCGAAGGAAAGTCCAACAACGTGGCCGTGCGTGTGATCCCGGCGATCACGGCCATCGCGCTTACCCCGGGGACCGACTCGTTGATTGGAATGGGTACGATTGCGCTCACGGCGACAGCCACGACCACGGGAGGCGGAGGGGTCCCGGGACGAATACTCACGATCACGTCGAGCAATCCCGCTGTAGCCACGGCGACGCCCGGCTCCGGTGTCACCAACGCATCGGGTCAGGTGCCGCTCACGATCACACAGGTTTCCTTCGGCAGCACCACGCTGACCGTCAGCGGCAGTGGACAGACCGCGACGCGCCTGATGCGCATGCTGGCTCCGGTCGCAACCGTGAGTCTCACCTCTCCGGGAGACTCGATTCTGGGCACGGCATCGCTGCAGGCGAGCGCGACGCTGCGCGATGCCGGAGGCAACGTGCTGACCGGCCGCCCGATCACCTGGACGTCCACCCCCGGCACCGGGACAGCGAGCGTGAGTTCGACCGGACTCGTCACAGGTGGCGCACCAGGTACCGTCAACATCACGGCCACGAGCGAGGGTCAGACGAGCCCGTCCCTCACCCTTCGCGTTCTGGCGGGTGTGGCGACCGTGACGGTGAACGGACCGTCGACCCTCCTCGTGGGGCAGACGTCGCAGGCCACCGCGGTTCTTCGCGATGCCAGCAACAACGTGCTCACGGGTCGGCCGATTGTGTGGAGCTCGTCAGCGCCCGGCAAAGCGTCCGTGTCGACCACTGGGCTGATCACGGCTGTCGACTCCGGCACCACCATCATCACGGCAACAGTGCCCGCCGAGTCGAAGAGCGGCGCGCTCCCCCTGACCGTGTCACTCGTTCCGGCCGCAACGGTCACTGTGGCGCCCGCGACCGCTGCGCTGCTGACGGGGGCGACGCAGACCTTCACTGCCACCGTGCGGGATGCATCCGGGAACATCCTGACCGGTCGTCAAATCGACTGGAGCAGCTCGAACGCTGCAAAGCTCACGATTACGACCGGCGGTGTCGCTACTGCCGTCGATTCCGGAACGGTCACCATCACGGCCTCCACTTCGCCGCCATCGACGCCAGTGACAGGAACGGCGACGGTGACCATCTCGCTCGTTCCCGTCAATACGGTAACGTTCCCCTCCAGTACCGAGGCGCTGCAGCTCAACCAGCCGAAGTCGGTCCTCGTGACCGTCAAGGATAACAACGGGGCAAATGCCGTTGGTCGTGCGTGTACCATGAGTTCCGCCGATCCGTCGAAGGTGACGATCACTCCGGCGACGGGGACCACGAACTCGTCGGGACAGATCAGCGTGTCGCTCACGGGCATCGCCATGACCAGTGGAACGCCGGTCGTGGTGACGGTGACGTGTGAAGGCAAGAGCGGCACGACCTCGGTCAGCGTCTCATGACCACCGTGATGTCGTGCCTCATCAGTCCACGCGGCAATCGACGGCTCGCCCTCGCGGCACTGACGAGCGCGCTGAGCCTGGCGAGTGCTCCGGCAGTCGCACAGAGCTTCAGCCTCAAGACGTCACTCGCAGCCAGCGGGATCACGGGATGTTCGGCAGTGACACGTCCTGGCCCCGCGACGGCGCCGACCGCCGCGGCAGCAGCCGAGGCGCAACAACTGATCGCCGACGGGCAGGATGCCGCGCTGCAGGGCGAGCATGCGACCGCACGTGACGCCTTCAGCAAGGCGGCAGCGCTCGTCCCGGACAATGCGCGTCTGGCGTATTACCTGGGACGCGAGCACGAAGCGCTGTCGGACAACGCCCGCGCGGTCCGCGAGTATTGTCGCTATCTGTCGTTGGCGACGAGTGCACCTGACGGCGACGAGGTGCGGGGTCGGATCGTGCGACTGACGCCGGCGTCGGAGCTGACTCGGCTCGAAGAGGCCCGCGCGAATTTCCGGTCCGGGGTCGCCCTGTTGCGCAGCCGGCAGTATGCCGCCGCAGACTCGGTGTTCGGTGCGGTGGCGGGCTCGGTCCCTAACGCGCCGGAGCCGTTCTTCAACCGTGCACTGGCACGGGCCGCTCGCGGCGACCGCGAGATCGCGATGCAGGACTTCGAGAAGTATCTCGAGCTGTCCCCGCAGTCGACCGATCGCGCCACGCTGCGCGCCGCCATGGCACGGCTGCCTGAGCGCGTGTACGGGCCAGGGCAGGCCTTTGGTTCCGGTTTGCTGGTGCCTGGCCTCGGCCAGATGACGACCGGCCGGCCGGTGCTCGGCGTGGTGGCGCTCGGTTCCGTGGCGGGAGCGGTGGGAGTTGCCCTGCGCACCAAAGACATGGTGGTGACCGAGACCTTCACCGATCCCTTCGGCAACCGGTACACGGACTCGGTCACGCAAGTGAAACGGCCGCAACTCGTCGCCGGACTGGCCACCGCGGGAGCGGTCTGGTTTCTTGCGGCAGTGGAGTCGAGTTCCTATGCGAGGAGATCGCGCTCCCGCGCCGCGGCGATCATCGCGCGCGAGCCCCTGTTGCCGGGATCACGTCAGATTGGCATGACCATCGCCCCGCTCCCGGGAGACCGCGTCGGTGTTGGGATCTCCATCCGCTAGCGACGGATAGCAACAGGTCACTGCACCTGCAGGGCCCTGTTCCATTTCGAGCGTATCGGGAGCGGGTGTCCGTGATCATGCCGGCAGCTATCGCGCGCGGGGTGGGCGATCCGGCCGCTCAGTCATCCCTCTCCTCATCAGGACGCTGATCTCCATTGTCGTCGTCGAACTCATCGTCGTCGAGATCGAGATCGTCTTCGAAATCATCGTCGTCGTCATCGTCGTCGAACTCGTCGTCGTCATCGTCCTCCTCATCGTCGACGTCGTCCTCATCGAGGTCGTCTTCGTCGTCGAACTCGAGATCCTCCGGATCATCGAACTCGTCATCCGGATCCTTCACTTTCCCCTTCCCCTCCCCCTCCTCCGCGTCTTCATCGGCGTCCTCGAACCCACCATCGTCGTCAACATCGTCGTAGTCGTCCTCGTCCTTGCGCGGCGACATGAACTGCGGTGCTTTAGACGCCCAGAACGCTTCAGGGGACGACTGCAACACGGGCAACATTTCTTTGGTCTCCTGTGGAGGTTCAGAGCAATGCGCGTTCCCGTTCGCGCTTTGCTTCGCGGGACAGCTTCTTGCGATCATTCGTATTCAACATGCGTTTGCGGAGACGAATGGATTGAGGGGTCACCTCGATCAATTCGTCGTCCTCGATATACTCCAGCGCGCCTTCCAGCGTCAACTCCCGCGGCGGTTCGAGGGTAACGTGTTCGTCCGCCGATTTGCTGCGCATGTTGGTGAGCTTCTTTTCCTTGCTGGGGTTCACATCCATGTCCCCCGGGCGCGAATTCTCTCCGATGATCATGCCCTCATACACGGGATCGCCCGGTTTCACGAACAGGGTCGACCGCTCCTGCAGGTTGAACAGGGCAAAGGCGACCACGACGCCGTTCTCCATCGAGACCAGGGTCCCGCGAGTACGACCCGTCAGCGGCCCGACCCAGGCTCCGTAATCCAGGAACCGGTGGTGGATGATCCCGGTGCCGCGGGTGTCGGTGAGAAACTCGCTGCGATACCCGAACAGGCCGCGCGCGGGAATCCGGTAACGGAGACGGACCATGCCCTGTCCCGGGTTGCGCATGTCGAGCAGTTCCGCGCGGCGGGGACCGAGCTCCTCGATCACGACCCCGAGATGTTCCTCGGGGACATCGATCATGAGCTCCTCATACGGTTCGAGTCGCTCGCCGTTAGGCCCCTGGTGGATGATGACGCGCGGGCGCGAGACCTGGAACTCATAGCCCTCCCGGCGCATCGTCTCCATGAGGATCGTGAGATGCAGCTCGCCCCGTCCCGAGACGGCCCACGCATCGGTGGCCTCGGTGTCCTCCACGCGCAGCGCGACATTGCGCTCGAGCTCCCGGTACAGCCGTTCGCGCAGCTGCCGCGAGGTGACGAACTTTCCATCCTTGCCGGCAAAGGGAGAGTTGTTCACGAGGAAGTCCACGGAGATCGTGGGCTCCTCCACGGCGATCCCTTCGAGCCGTTCCTGGTTCTCGACATCCGAGAGGGTGAGGCCGATCTCGACGCCTTCCATGCCCGCCAGCGCCACGATGTCGCCAGCCGATGCCGAGTCGACCTCGAGACGTTCGAGCCCCTGATGCGTATACAGCCTGGTCACCCGAGCCGTTTGCGCCGGGATCGCCGGATCAAGCGACAACAGCGCCACGGACTGCCCGACCCGCACGACGCCGCGCTCCACGCGCCCCAGCGCCAGGCGCCCGAGATAGGGCGAGTAGTCGAGGGTCGAGACCAGCATCTGGAACGGCCCGGTCGAATCGTTAGGCGGCGACGGGATGCTCTCGACGATCGTGGCGAACAACGGCGCCAGGTCCACGGCCGGCACCGACAAGTCGCGGGTCGCGACCCCTTCCCGAGCCGACGCGTAGATGAACGGCGTGCTGTAGAGCAGCTCGTCGTCGGCCTCGAGCTCGATCAGCAGGTCGAGCACCTCGTCGTGCACCCGCATCGGATCGGCGCCGGGTCGATCGATCTTGTTGATGACCACGATCGGTCGTCGCTTGAGGTCGAGCGCCTTGCGCAGGACGAAGCGCGTCTGCGGCATGGGGCCGTCGAAGGCGTCGACGACCAGGAGCACACCGTCCACCATGCGCAGAATGCGCTCCACCTCGCCACCGAAATCCGCGTGACCGGGGGTGTCGACAATGTTGATCTTGGTGCCCTGCCACGTGACGGCGGTGTTCTTCGCGAGGATCGTAATACCGCGCTCACGTTCGAGCGGGTTCGAGTCCATCACGCGCTCTTCGACGACCTGGTTCTCACGGAATGCTCCGGCCTGCCGGAGCATCTTGTCCACAAGCGTGGTCTTCCCGTGGTCGACGTGGGCAATGATGGCAATGTTTCGGTTTTGCATAGCCACGAAGTATCTCCGGGCCGTCTTACCCGAACAAGGCTCTTGCTCTTCTCGCGACATTTTTGCACCCTAACCTTGCCACAAATCACCGCCGGAGGTGTCCAATGCACCAGGAGCAGGAGCCGCGGAAGGACGACTACCCACACGGCCGCGGTTACGGGCACGACTACATGAGAGGAGGAGAAGTGCTCGGCGGGTACGGCTACAGCGAGCGAGAGGAGTACGAACGCACTCGCGGTGAGAGACAGGGGGAAGGCGGGACTTCCACGAGCTCCAGCATACGCCAGCGGCCATAGGGCGAACTGGAAAACCACCAACAATGGGGCGGGATCAGGCGATGATCTCGCCCTTCGTCACTAGCGCGGCTCGTTGCTGTTCTGAGAGCGGCTGCCCCTTATCGCCGTCCTGCCCCGACCGGCGTCCTCGTCCCCGTGGCCGGGGCTGCCGGGGCGCTCGTATCGGCCTCGGCAAATGACACGTCAAACCCGCGAGACTTGAGCCCTTGCACGATTGCCGACTTGTCGGGGGCTTTCAGGTACGCTTCCTTTGGCTCAACGAGCTGCTTTTCGACGAGGCTGACCAGTGCATCGGTCATCGTGACCATACCGAGTTTCCTCGACGTTTGCATGATCGACGTCATCTGGAACGTCTTCCCCTCGCGAATCAGGTTGCTGAGCGCCGGCGTAACAAGAAGGATCTCCATCGCCGCAACGCGGCCCCCGCCGATCTTCCGGCAGAGCGTCTGCGACACCACGCCCTTGAGCGACTCCGAGAGCATGACCCGCACCTGAGACTGGCGATCCGGCGGGAACTGGTCGATGATGCGGTCCACGGTGCTCGCGGCCGTCGACGTGTGCAGCGTTCCAAACACGAGATGGCCGGTCTCGGCCGTCTCGATCGCGATCGACACGGTCTCGAGATCGCGCAGCTCCCCGACCAGCACGACATCCGGATCTTCGCGAAGCGCCGCGCGCAGTGCCTGTTTGAAGGAGCCTGTGTGTGCGCCTACCTGCCGCTGGGTGACCAGGCAACCCTTGCTCACGTGAACGAACTCGATCGGGTCTTCGATCGTGACGATGTGGTCGCGCCGGGTCGCGTTCACGAGGTCGACCAGCGCCGACAGCGTGGTGGACTTTCCGCTCCCCGTGGGACCGGTGACGAGTACGAGGCCCTTGGACAAATGCGCAAGAGCGCGCACCTCGGCGCTCAGTCCGAGCTCGCCGGCGGAGACGATGCGTGAGGGGATCGAGCGGGCGACCAGTCCCGGACCCAGACGATCTCGAAACACGTTGATGCGGAACCTACCCGTATCGGCGATCTCGTACGCAAAGTCCACGTCGCTCGACTCGGCAAAATCCCTGCGATTCTGCTCGGGCATGATCGATTGGACCATCGCCAGCACGAGATCGCCCGGGATCGGGGCTTCGTCCTCGAGCGGGACGATGTCGCCGTTGTGCCGCGCAAGCGGTACCGCTCCAGAGCGCAAATGCAGGTCCGACGCCCCCATCTCCATCTGACGGCGCAGCAGGCGCTCCATGGCCTCCAGAGCGTCAGGATAGACCGCACCACCACCTACAGGGCCGAGGACGACCACGTCCACGGGGGCGGCCTGCGTCAGCGAGGTGATGTCGAGCGCGGGCCGCGTCAGACGAACGCTCGCCAGGCAGTGGCCCCCAGCGTCGCGCTCCAGACGCACGAAGAAGTTGCGGCCGCCTAACGTTAGTAGTGACTCCAGCACACCGTCGTCCTCGAACGCGCTGAACGCGAACGGCGGCACCAGTTGCATGGCCACCGACCGCCAACTTTCGAGGCTGATCGGCGCCTTGGTGACCGGCGTCGTGCCCCCAGGCTGCACCAGACTGATCGGCTCGTCCGGTACGAGCCGAAGTTCTCCATCTGGCGTTGTTGCCAGTACGTCGAGGAGTCGCTTGATCTGGGACATCAGGACACCTGTTCGACGTGAACGACGTGCTCGCGGTTGATGAGCACCACGCCCTGTGCCGTGAAGAGCTGCACGAAGCGCTGGGTCAGGCGATTGAGGTAGTCGAGCACGCGCTGTCGCGCCGTTTCCTGTTCGATGATGATGGTGCCCTTGAACAGTGTTCCTCCCGCGACTTCGATGGCGACCTCCGCCCGGGTACCGATGCCCCACTGCTCATCCGAGGTTTCCTCGCGAGGCACGTGCAGCTCGCGCACGTGCGCTTTGGCGCAGAGCAGGACGCGTCCGCTCAGCGTGGCGAGCGGGAAGAACGGCTCGGCGGAGTTCAAGACCTCGGGGGCTTCTTCGAGTCTGTTGGGATTGCGCGCACTGGCCTGCACGAAGAGGTCACCAGTAACCCGGTCGCCGGAGGTCGTGACGACGACCACCGGCAGGCGGGATTTTTCGATGTGGAAATCGTTGACGATCGTCCACGCGGGTGACGTACGCGACATAGCCATGACATGACGCGCCGCAGGCTGGTGCTGTCACCGTGACGACGCGCCGCTCCTGACTGTGAGTATCGGCACGCGAAGGGTGCGCGGAGAGAGGAAAGCTGGGAGCGGGGAACGGCGAGCGAGACAACCGGAAAGCATTCGTGCGCTATGTCACATCGTCCCTGCCCTCCGCTCTCCGTTCCCTAGATCCTCATGCGTGCCCCCCCTCGCAGATCTCCTCTCGCTCGATCTGCACGGTGACGTGACCGATCCCCAACGCGCGCATGGCCGCAACGGACTGCTCCAGGATCCGCTGGTGATGGCCCGAATCCGGCACGATGGCATGCGCGCTCATGGCGATTGTCCCCGATGTCACCGTCCAGACGTGGAGGTCGTGCACCGACGACACACCGGGAAGCTCCTCGAGGCGCGCGCGCACCGCACCTAACGAAATGTGCGACGGCGTCGCTTCGAGCAGGACGTCGATACTCTCACGCACCAGTCGCCACGCTGATCGGACGATGAGCAGGGTGACCACCAGCGAGGCGATCGGGTCGGCAGCAAGCCATCCCGCCCACCGGATGATCAGTGCGGCGGCTACCGTGCCCACCGAACCCAGGAGGTCTCCGAGGACGTGGAGGTAAGCGCCACGTGCGTTGATGCTGTGCTGGTGAAGGCCGTGCAACAGCCAGGCACAGACGGCGTTGACGGCGAGGCCTCCTGCGGCAACGAGCAACATCGTCCCGCTCGCCACCGGTTCGGGGCTGCGGAGGCGCCCGATCGCCTCCCAGACGATCCCCACCGAGACGACCAGGAGCGCCGCACCGTTGATGAAAGCCGCAAGGACTTCCCAGCGCAGGTAGCCGTACGTCTTCTGCGGGGTGGCCGGCTGCCGGCTGAACCATGCGACGAAGAGCGAGAGCGCGAGGGCAGCGACGTCGGTGAACATGTGCCCCGCGTCTGCCAGCAGGGCAAGGGAGTTCGCCAGCAGGCCGCCGACGACCTCGGCCACCAGGAAGACGGCGGTCAGGACCAGTGCCAGTCGGAGCCGGCGCTGCTGATCGCCTTCGCTCAGGTGCTCGTGAGCGTGGACGTGGTCGTGTGGGGAATGGGGAGAGTGGTGATGCAAGGCGTGATGGCCGGCAAGGGAACTCTGGGACTGCTACTGAGTCGCCGCGCAACGCGCAAGCGGTGTGCGGCCGTTGAGCGGATCCTCGCGACTGGATTCCTTCCTCCCCGCGTCCCCGTAACTTCAGGGCCATGAGCCGTTTCTTGATCATCTCCGGGCTTCTCATCCTCAACGGGTTCTTCGTGGCTGTCGAGTTCGCACTGGTGCGTGCTCGACGGACACGCCTCGAGGCCATGGCGCGGGCGGGAGACCGTCTGGCCGAGTACGCTCTCGTGGCCACAGCGCCGACGAACCTTTCGCGGGTCCTGTCAGCCGGCCAGCTCGGCATCACCCTCGCGTCCCTGGGTCTCGGGTGGGCCGCCGAGAGCGCGCTTGGCGAGGTCTTCGAACACTGGCTGGCTCAGCTTCCGATCGCGGGGGACGCGGGCGTCCGCATCACCCTCGCCGCGGCCATCGCGCTGACCATCGCGACGTACTTGCACGTGGTGTTTGGGGAACTGGCACCACGGGCCGTCTCGCTCAACCACCCGGAGACGTACGCCAAGTGGCTGGCCCTGCCCATCCTCGCATTCACGTGGGTTACGACCCCATTCAACTGGCTCCTCAGCAAGTCCGCCACGCTCACTCTCCGGCTCTTTGGCGAGCGCGGGGACGTCACGGAATCGTCGGTGCACTCACCCGAAGAACTCCGCATGATCGTGGAGCAGTCGGAAGAAGGAGGCAGCATCCAGCGGCAGGACGCAGAGCTGATCGAGGGCGTGTTCGAGTTCAGCGAGAAGAATGCGCGGGAGGTGATGACCCCCCGCACCGGTGTGGTCGCGATGCCGGTCGAAGCGACGCTGGACGAAGCGTGTACGATCGTCGAGGACAGCAATTTCTCGCGATATCCAGTCTTCGACGGAACGCTGGACAACGTCGTTGGCATCGTCCTGGCCAAGGATCTCCTTCGCGTGACGCGACGCGCCCCGTCCCATTTCGAGTTGCGGGACATCACCCGCGACGCGCTGGTGGTCCCCGGCTCGCGCGAGGTCGAGGAGGTGCTCTCGGACTTCAAGCGTCGCAAGGAGCACATGGCCATCGTGCTCGACGAGTTCGGCGGCACCGCCGGCATCGTGACGATGGAGGACCTTCTCGAAGAGATCGTTGGAGAGATTCTCGACGAGTACGACGAGCCCGAACGACGTGCCTCGACGTCGACATCGGGTGAGACGCTCGTACCGGGCGAGACACACGTCGGCGAAGTGAACGACGCCTACGGCCTGGAGCTGACGGACGAGGACTACACCACGATCGGCGGCTACGTCTTCGGCGCGTTAGGCAGGCTGCCGCAGGTCGGTGACCGAGTGACGGTCCAGGGCACCTCGCTGACCGTTCGTGAGATGGAGGGCCGGCGGATCAAGACGGTGGCGTTGGACATCGCTGGTCTGGGTAGTGGGTAGAGCACACTCCACCCACTACTCGTTACCCGCTCGACCCGCCATCCTCGCCGCGACGCTGATGGCCTCCACCAGGCTCCCGGCATCGGCGATACCACGCCCTGCGATGTCGAAAGCCGTGCCGTGGTCGGGCGACGTGCGCGGAAACGGGAGACCGAGGGTGATGTTGACCGCGCGCCCGAACGAGGCCACCTTGATGGCGGTCATGCCCACGTCGTGATACGGCACGATGACGGCGTCGAACTCACCGCGCAGAGCGCGCACGAACACCGTGTCGGCGGCGAAGGGACCCGCCACGCGTAACGCGCGAGCGACGGGGGCAAGCAATGACTCGTCCTCGGTCCCGAATCGACCGCCGTCGCCCGCGTGCGGATTGAGCGCGCATAACGCGAGTCGGGGCTCGGCGAGACCGAACCAGCGTAACAGGCCCTGTCTCGTGATGGTGATGGCGTCCCCCAGGGCTTCTGCGGTCACCGCATCCGGCACGTGGCGAAGCGCGATGTGCGTCGTCGCGAGCACGACACGCAGCCGGTCGGACGCCAGCATCATCGCCGTCTTCGACCTGGTGAGCGTGGCGAGCAGTTCGGTATGTCCGGGGTAGTCGTATCCACCGGCGAGGAGCGCGGCCTTGTCGATCGGTGCGGTGACAATGCCATCCACCGTCCGCGAGCGCACCAGCTCAACCGCCCGCTCGATCGCCCGACCGGCCAGTCGCCCCGCGAGCGCCGCATCCGTCGCGCCGGCGGGCCATGCACCGACACTCGCCTGCACGTCCACGCCGCACCCCGAGGGGCCGACGATCACGAGCTCCGCGAGCCCGGCCGCGGGTCCGCCTAACGCCTTGGCTACGACCTCCGGACCGATGCCGCGGGGATCGCCGAGCGTGAGGGCGAGTCGAGGAAGGACCATGGCGATGGGCAGTGGATGGGAGCAGACGGGGGGGTAACGACCGCCAGCCGCTCGCCGCCCGCCGCCTCTCTACGCGCCACCAGGCGATACGACCTTCCGTTCCCCTTCCCCCATCATGATCGCGACGAACGTCTCCTTCCGCAGCCCATCCAGCAGGCGGCGCATCGATTTCTCCTCGCTCAACTGGTCGCGGATCTGATTCCTCAGGTCCTGCACGGTGTAGTCGCCTTCCTCGGCAACGTCGATGAGCTGCGCGATCACGAATTTGGGCACGCCGCGCTGCGCATCAGCGACCGGGAACGGCTCGACGAATTCAGCATCCGTCTTCCCCTCGAACGCTTTCTGATACGACTCGGGGAGACGCGAACGTTCGAATGGCTCCAGGACCCCGCGCGCTTCGTCCGACGCGCTGTCGTGATACTTCGCCACGAGTGTGTCGTACGGCACGCCGGCCTTCCACATCGCCAAGACAGAATCGGCACGGAGTTTGGCGCGCTCCACATCGGTCGAGTCGTACGCGGGTTTGATCAGGATATGGCGTGCCTTCCGTTCCGACGGTTGCACCCGATCGACGCGAATGATGTGGAAGCCGAACTGTGTTTCCACCAGCGGGCTCACCTGCCCGGGCGGCAGATAGAACATCATCTCGTCGAATGCCGGGACCATGGATCCACGGCGATTCCATCCCAGGTCACCTCCCTGCACTGCAGACGCCGAATCCATCGACTCGCGCTTGGCGATCTTCTCGAAGTCGCCGCCATTCAGCAGCTCCCTCAGCAGCGAATCGGCCTTGGCGCGCGCCACGATTCTGTTGGGTTCCGACGCCGTCGTGGGAACCACGATCTGCCGGAAGGTGACCGTTGCCGGTCGTTTGGGGAGGCGTGCCTTCTCGCGCGTGAACGCCTCGGTGATCTCCTCTTCCGTCACGGCCACCGTCACCATCTTCCCGTCCTGCCGGAACTTTTGCACGAGGCGCTGCTGCAGCGACTGGCGGCGGGCCTGTTCCATCATCCAGCGACGGTATTCCTCGATGTTGCCAAAGCCATCGCTCTTGATCGCCTGCGCAAACTCGGCGTCAGTCTTGAAGTTCTCGCGCAGCTGCTTCATGCGCTGCTCGACATTCTGCTGCACATCGCTGTCTTCGACGACGATCGCGGTGTCGAGTCTGGCCCGCTGCACCATCAGCTCGACGTCCACCATTTCTTCGAGCACAACGCGAGCGAACTTGAGCTGCTCGGCAGGATCCGCGGAAACCTGCGCGCCGCGCGCGCGTCGGATGTTGACCTGCTCGAGCACCTCGCTCCACAGAATCGGCGTCTGCCCCACCACCGCCACGATCCGATCGATGTCGATCTTGAGTGGGGCAGCGGCAGAGTCCTGCGCGACCGCGGCGCCCGAACAGAGCGCGATGGCGGCAACGGCCCGAAACAATGATCTCATGATCCTGCGTACCCCGTGGTGTTAGTGCAGTTTCTGGGTGGGTCGGGGGGGGTGGTTGAGCAGCGGGTAGAGAACCGCGCCAATCCTCCCCACTCCCCACTCCCTACGGCTTCTTCGTCGTGTCCGCCGGCATCGGCACCGCGGACTTGGGCATGGCCGCGGCACGCGTGGAATCCTCCCTGGCCCGGATGACCTGCGCCGCCTGGACGGCGCGGTCGAGTCCGGCCGAGTTGACCTTCCAGTCGTACTTCTTGCGGAGCGCCTGCGCCAGCGGCGATGGGACTTCAACGAACTGCTCCTCGCCTTTCACCAGGCGACCGAAATACGCGTCGACGCGCCCCGGAACGATCGTCTGCTTTTCGGCCTTGGTCTTCGCGCTGTCCGCCACCATCGCGGGGGCGATGCGCAGGCCCGCCCACGCATTCTGGAGGATCGCACCAAACGACTTGTACAGCTCGGCCTGTTCAGTGGAATCCATGGTGACTTTGGCGCTGTCGGCCGCGGCGAGGATCAGCTCGTTGCGCAGCAGGTTGCGCACGAACACCGGCATCAGCGTGTCGGATGCCTGTCCGATCTGGGTGCGAATCTGGTCGGGGTTCGGGAATCCGTTCAGCCACTTGGCGACGTCGCTCGCCTTGAACGAACCCTTGCGATACTTCGCGACGGTCGTGCCGTCGTCCTCATGAGCCGCGGGATCCTGCGCGACCGCCTTCACGGTCTTGGCGAGCGTCGGCTCCAGCTCGATCTTCGCGTCGGCTTCCATCTTCGTGATGTAGGTGCTCTCCGCCACGAACTTCTGGCGCTGCAGCAATTGCTGCTTGAACGCCTCGGCGACTTCCGGGTACGTCGAGCGGCGGACGATGTGATAGCCGAACTGCGTCTTCACGAGCGGTCCGATCTGGCCCGGGCGCAGCGCCTTCACCGCCTGCGCGAACTCGGCGACCATCATCGATGGTGGGAACACGCCCAGGTCGCCGCCCTGGTCTTTCGTGCCATCTGACCCGTGCTGCTTCGCCAGCGCGGCAAAGTTCGCGTCGGTCGTTCGCGAGAGCACCCCTTCGGCCTTCTTGAGCACGGAATCGCTCCCCGTCGCTTCCTGCCCCTGCGGTACCGAGAACAGGATGTGACGCGCCGCCAGCAGGTCACCCGACTCGTATTTCTGCGCCATGTTCGCGGTATCGGGCGCCCAGGTCTCGGTGAGCTGCTTGTAGAACTTCTGTGTCTTTGTCGACGTGATCACGGGCCACATGACCTCGTCGATGAGCTTGCGGTCGGTGAGCGAGTCGTCGTTCGCCGCTGCTGCTCCCAGCAGTTGGTAGTTGACCCACGCGTCAGCGATCTGCTGCGCGACTTCGCGACGGACGGGGACCTGGGACTTGCCCATCATCTCCGACATGCTCTGCACCGAGAGCTCCTGGTTTTCCGCGCGCGCGACCACGTCAACGTGCGCGGTCAGCGCCTCCTTGAGGCCATCGCACGCGGTGAGGGTGGCCAACGCGGCAATGCCGATTACACGGATTGTATTCATGATTGGATGAGCGGAGTCGAGGGTCGGCTCGGATGACAGTGGTGGATAACGGAATGGCACGAGCGTCGAGCCCCTGACCCGATTCTCGTCGTACGTCGCTGCTTGTCAGTCCCCCGCACCCCGCCGTGGGGTTGGCTGCATGAGCTGCAGCGCGCGGACGAGCCCGTCGATTATTCCCGAGCCCCCCAGACGGGTGAGCTTGAGCGAGAGCGGGTGCGGACGCCGAACTTCGGCGCGAAACTGAACTTCCCCGAACGCTGCCGACAACGCCTTGAGCCGCGGCACAACGGAGTCACGAAAGTTAACACGGGCCTCGTCGCCATGCACCAGGATTCCCTCGATCCCCAGGGCCCCGCCCGCAACCCGTAGCGTGGTGTTGTTCAACAGGTTGGCGACCGGAGCCGGAATCTGGCCAAAGCGGTCGCGGAGCTCGGCCCGGAGGGCGTCGACCTGATCGGGCCGCTCGACCGCGGTCAGACGTCGGTAGACATCCAATTTGGCTTCCTGGGACAGGATGTAGTGGTCGGGAAGGTACGCCGGAGCGTCGATGGAGACGTCGGCCGGGGCCGCCTTGGGCGCGTCCTCGCCCAGCTGCACTCGACGGACCGTCTCCTCCAACATGCGCAGGTACATGTCAAACCCGACGGCATGGACATGCCCGGACTGTTCGGCCCCCAGCAGGTTGCCCGCCCCTCGCAGCTCCATGTCCTTGAGCGCGACCCGATACCCGGCGCCGAGCTCGGTGTGGTGCTCGAGCACCTTGAGCCGCCGCTCGGCCTCCTCGTCGATCTGGTCGGGCACCATCAGGTAGCAGTAGGCGCGCCGGTGCGAGCGCCCGACGCGTCCGCGCAGCTGATACAGCTGCGCCAGACCGAAGTGATCGGCCCGGTTGATGAACATCGTATTCGCGTTAGGCACGTCGAGACCCGACTCGACGATCAGCGTCGACACGAGGATGTCGACCTCGGCGCCGACGAACTTGCGCATCACCAGCTCGAGGTCCTTCTCCCGCATCTGGCCGTGCCCGATGGCGATGCGCGCGCGTGGCATGACGCGCGCAAGGTGGTCGGCGATCGCCTCGATCGTCTCGATCCGATTGTGCACGAAGAACACCTGCCCGCCACGATCGAGCTCACGCGCAACGCCCTCCTCCATCAGTCCGTCGTCCCACGGCTCCACGAAGGTGAGCACCGGGGAGCGGTCGCGAGGCGGCGTCTGCATCAGGGTCATGTCGCGCAGCCCGGCGAGTGACAGGTGCAGCGTCCGGGGGATGGGCGTGGCCGTGAGGGTCAGCACGTCGGTATCGAGCTTGAGCTGCTTGAGCTTCTCCTTGTGCTTCACGCCGAAGCGGTGCTCTTCGTCCACGACGATCAGCCCTAACGACTTGAACGTCACGTCGTCGCTGAGCAGACGATGCGTCCCGATCACGATGTCGATCGTCCCGGCCTTCAGTTCGGCGAGCACCCCGGACTGCTCCTTGCCCGTCTGGAACCGGCTCATCGCCGCGATCCGGACCGGGAAGTCGGCCATGCGCTCGGTGAAGGTGCGCAGGTGCTGGTCGGCGAGGATGGTGGTGGGGACGAGCACGGCGACTTGCCGTTCACCCTGGACCGCCTTGAACGCGGCGCGGATCGCGATCTCGGTCTTGCCGTACCCCACAACGCCGACCAGGAGGCGATCCAACCCCCCCACCCCCACGACCACGCCCAAAACCTACACCCACGCCCAGCGCACGGCCCGGGGGTCC
>JBQTIW010000082.1:0-9551 GCA_052387735.1 Gemmatimonadaceae bacterium | reverse complement strand
CCCTGTTCGAGAGCGTCAGCCCCGTGGGGCAGGAAGTCCGCATCCTCGGCGAGAGGTTTTCCGTGGTTGGTGTGAACGCCAGAAAGGGGAGCGTGCTTGGGCAGTCGTTCGACGGATTCGTTCTCATGCCGATCACGCGCTTCGAGATGCTCTACGGGCGCCGCAATACCACGACGGTCTCGGTCAAGGTCAGCACGGCGGGGGAGATGGCCCCGACGATGGCGCGGGTCGAGGAAGCCATGCGGATCGCTCGGCGCCTGCGTCCCGGTCAGGACAACAACTTCATGCTCGAGACCTCGGCAGCCCTGGTCGAGTTCTGGACGACGCTGACCCAGGTCCTGTTCGCGGTCATTCCCGCCATCGTGTCGATCGGAATCGTCGTCGGCGGCATCGTGATCATGAACATCATGCTCATGTCCGTCACCGAACGCACACACGAGATCGGGATTCGCAAGGCAGTCGGCGCGAAAGCACGCGACATCGAACGACAGTTCCTGGCCGAGGCCGTCGTCCTCGCCACGTTGGGTGGCGCGCTCGGCGTGTCCGTGGGGTGGCTCCTGGCGTCGACGGTGGCCGCGGCTTCCCCCCTCCCGGCGCGGGTCACCATGTGGTCCGTCGTGCTGGCGCTCGCGTTAGGTGCCGGCGTTGGCATCGTGTTCGGGGTCTATCCGGCGCGCCGGGCCGCCCGGCTCGATCCGATCTCCGCCATGCGGGCCGAGTAGCCATGCGGTTCGCCGATCAGCTCCGGGAGAACGTCTGGATCGCCGCCGAAACGCTGCGCGCCTCCAAGCTCCGCTCCAGTCTCACCGTGCTCGGTGTCGTGATCGGGATCAGCACCGTGATGGCCATGGCCACGCTGATCAACGGCGTGCAGCAGCAGATCGTGCGCGCGATCGAGACGGCGGGCCCCACCACGTTCTACCTCTTCAAGGTCTTTTCGCAGACGCCGCTCAATCCCGACGCTCTCCCGGCCTGGGTCCGCATCCGGCCCGATGTCCAGATGCGCGAAGCGCAACGCATCGCCCAGATGGCCGAGATCCACTACGCCTCCCTGTGGGCCATCAAGATCGCGCGCGTGGAGTACAACGGCGTCCGCACGCAGCCCAACCGGATCTACGGCGCCGACGACCGCTTCCAGGAGATCATTGGCGGTGACCTCGTGCTCGGCCGCTGGTTCACGCGGACGGAGATGGCCAGCGGCACGAATGTCTGTGTGCTCAACGAATCGTACGCACGACGTCTGTTCGGGCGCGAGAACCCGATCGGAAAGGTCGTGCGGCTGGGAGGTCGTGCCGCGCACGTGATCGGACTCTACGCCGCCGAGGCGAACATTTTTCAGCCTCCTGGAGTCGAGACGGCGGCCATCGTTCCGTTCCGCATGCTGGACCAGGAGTTCACGATCGACCGTACCAACGAGCTGTTCATCATCATCAAGCCACGGCCCGGCGTGACCGTGGACGACGCGCAGGAATCAGTGACCATCGCGATGCGCGAGATGCGTGGACTGCGCCCCGCCCAGCCGAACAACTTCGACTTCATCACGCAGGCCCAGATCCTGGAGGTGTTCGACAACCTCACGGGCGCGTTTTTCCTGGTGATGGTGGCCCTGTCATCGGTGGGACTCCTCGTGGGCGGCATCGGCGTGATGGCCATCATGATGGTGTCGGTCACCAGCCGGACGCGCGAAATCGGCGTGCGCAAGGCGTTAGGCGCCTCGCGTCGTGACATCCTGCTGCAGTTCCTGGTCGAAGCGGCCACGCTCACGGGCATCGGAGGCGTGCTCGGGATTCTCGTCGGACTGAGTGCCGGCAAGCTCGCCTCGCTCTTCGTGGCGGTGGACGCCTCGACGCCAATCAGCTACACCGTGGTCGCGGTGCTGGTGTCCATCGGCATCGGCGTAACGTTTGGGCTGATTCCTGCACGACGTGCGGCACGGATGGATCCGGTAGAGGCGCTGCGGTACGAGTGAGTGGATAGGTGGTAGCGGGTTGTGGGAGTGGGTAGCGACCGCACGACGCAGTGAGCAGCAAGGAACGCCGCCCGGTCCACCGACTACCCACTCCCCACTGCTTCGCGTCTCCCGCTCCACTACTTTCCGTCCATGTCCGACCTCCACATCCTGGCCGTCGCCCCCCATCCTGACGACGCGGAGCTGATCTGCGGAGGCACGCTCGCGAAGGCGGCGAGACAGGGTGGGCGCGTGGGAATCCTCGACCTCACGCGCGGCGAGACGGCGAGCCGCGGCACGCCCGACGTCCGGGCCGATGAGGCCGCGGCGGCCGCCAGGATCCTCGGCGTCAGCGTCCGCGAATCGTTAGGGCTGCCCGATGCCGGCCTCGCCAACACGACCGAGACCCGTACGATGCTGGCCCGCGTGTTCCGGCGACTTCGCCCCCGCGTGGTCATCGCGCCTGCTCCCGCCCCCTTTGGCCGGCATCCCGACCATCGCGTGGCGGCGGAGCTCATCCGCGACGCCGTGTTCGTCGCCGGGCTGTCCAAGGTCGATCCGTCGACACCGCCGTTCCGACCCCACAAGATCGTGCACGCGATCACCTATCGCGAAGACTTCGTGCGCCCGACGTTCGTGGTCGACATCACGGAGACCTTCGACGTCAAGATCGCCGCCATCGACGCCTTCGCCTCGCAGTTCGCAGGCGTGACACAGGCGGGTGAGGTCTATCCCAACGGGGAGCCACTCGTCGATATCGTACGCCATCACTCCGCACACTACGGTTCCCTGATCCGCGTCCGGTATGGCGAACCGTTCTTCACCACCGAGACAATGCGCGTCGACGATCTCACGACCCTCGAGGTATCCACATTTTGAGTCACGCGCCTGACGAGGTCACCTACAGCTCGTACCTGGTCGTCGACGACCTGCTCGCGCTGCAGCATCCGCGGTCGACGCCGGAACATCCCGACGAGCTACTGTTCATCGTTGTACATCAGGCGAGCGAGCTGTGGTTCAAGGTCATGCTGCACGAGCTGGACATCCTGACGCGGCACCTGGCTTCGGGTGACACGCTGGCGTCCCTCACGAGCATGCGCCGGCTCAACGCCCTGATGCGAATCGTCGCCTCGCAGCTCTCGGCGCTCGATACCCTGCCGCCCCAGCGGTTCGCCGAGTTTCGTGGGTATCTGGGGACGGCAAGCGGGGGACAGAGTTACCAGTTCCGCGCGCTGGAAGCCGCCTCGGGACTCCGCGATGAGCATTTCATGCAGGTGCTGCGCGAGCAAGGAGACCTGCACGCCGTCGTCGAGCAGGTGTTGCAACGCCCCACGCTGCAGGAGCTCTTCCTGGGCCTGCTGGCGCAACGCGGCACGACGGTGGAGGCGATCTACGAAGCCCCGTCGCCAACCGTGGAGTACCTGCTGGCCGAGAGCCTGATCGAATACGAGCAGGGGTTCGGCTACTGGCGCTTCCTCCACGTCCAGCTGGTCGAGAGGATCATCGGCCCGCAAACGGGAGGAACGGGCGGCACGTTAGGCGCGAAATACCTGCAGCGCACGCTCCAGCAGCGGTTTTTCCCGCGGCTGTGGGAGGTCCGCGGCCGAGTGTTCGGCTCGCCGTCGGGACACTGACGTGACCTGGCGGGACATCAGCGTTTTGCTGTGGCCGGGTACGCCGGAATGGCCAGGGGACACGCCCTTTGACTGCGGCTGGACGTGGAGGATTGCCGATGGGCGCAGCGTCAACGTGTCGGTCATCCACCTCAGTCCACACGTGGGGACCCACGCGGACGCCCCGCTGCATGTGCGCGACGGCGCTGCGGCATCGCACGAGCTCCCCGTCGATGCATTCATCGGCCGCGCTCATGTCGCCGATGTTCGCGGGTCTCGCGGGGTCATGCCGCTATCCGCGCTCGGCCTCCCATCCACTGGCCCGGTAGAACGTCTGCTGCTTCGCACCGGATGCAGCATCGCCGACGGACGGTTCCCGAATGAGTGGCCGGTGCTGCACGCCGACGCCATCGACGCACTGCTGCAACGCGGGCTGCGACTGGTGGGCGTGGACTCGCCATCGATCGATCATAAAGAGAGCAAGGACCTGGTCAACCATCACCGGCTCTTTGGCGGTAGTGCCAACATCGTGGAAAACCTCGATCTGCGGGACATCGCGCCGGGCTTGTACGACCTGGTCGCGTTGCCGCTGAAGTTGGGAGGACTCGACGCCGCTCCCATGCGCGCCATCCTTCGTGCGGCTACGGTGGCGTGAGCACGCCCGCCATTCGAGTGCGCGAGCTCGTCCGCGACTTCAAGAGTGTGCGGGCGCTGGACCACGTGACCTTCGACGTCCCACCGGGGATCGTATTCGGCTTTCTCGGACCTAACGGCGCGGGCAAGACGACGCTGATCCGCATCCTCCTTGGCCTGGCGCGCCCCACCTCAGGGCTGGTGGAGGTCTTTGGTCTCGACCCGGTGCGTCACGGGGAGCAGGTGCGTTCCCGCTCCGGCGCACTGCTGGAGCACAACGGTCTCTACGAGCGGCTGAGCGCGTTGCAAAACCTGGAGTTCTTCGCGCGCGCCTGGCACATGCCCGCGACCGAACGCGCACTGCGGATGCACGAGTTGCTGTCGCGCTTTGACCTCTGGGAACGACGTCGCGATGTGGTCGGCACCTGGAGCCGCGGCATGAAGCAGAAACTGGCGGTCGCGCGGGCCGTGCTGCACCGCCCCCCGCTCGTGTTTCTCGACGAACCGACAGCGGGCCTCGACCCGGTCGCCAGCGCGTCGCTCCGCGACGACCTGGCGCGACTGGCCGCCGACGAAGGCGTGACGGTGTTCCTCACCACGCACAACCTCGCCGAAGCGGAACGGCTGTGCGCCCTGGTCGGTGTCGTGCGGCGCGGACAGCTGATGGGGTTTGGCAGTCCGACGTCGCTCCGGGCGCAGCGGAGCGGCAGCACGATCCGCATCAGCGGCGCCGGGCTGACCGACGCACTCTGCGTGTCGTTGGCAGCGCTCCCGGAGGTCGTCCGGGTCTCACCCCAGGACGGCGAGGTACGCGTGGAACTCGTGCAGGGCGACGCCACGCCGGCGGTCGTGCGATGGCTGGTGCAGCACGAGGTTGCGATCGAGGAGGTCCGCCGGGAGCGGGCATCGTTTGAGGAAGCGTTCCTCGACCTCGTGGAACCGGGCGAGCCGGGAGGTCGATCGTGATCACCGACCTCTGGACCGTTGTTCGAAAGGAATGGACCGAGATCCTGGATCAGTTCGCGCGCTTCAAGCGCGGCGGATGGTCAGTGATTCTCGTCGTCTGCTTCCTCGGCATTTTCGTGCCCCTGCAGCTTGGCCCCGGCTGGGTGAACTTCCCGGCGATGTTCTTCTACTGGCCGTTCCTCACGGCCAGCATGACATCGACGATCGTCTCCGACGCTGTGGCCGGCGAACGCGAGCGGCACACGCTCGAAACGCTTCTGTCCACCCGCCTGTCGGACGGATCGATCCTGCTGGGCAAGGTGATCGCCGCCGTGATGTACGGCTATGCTTTTGCGTTGAGCAACATCGCCATCGGCCTGATCACGGTTCACCTGCGATACGGCGCGGCAGCCGAGCTGATGACGCTCTCGAGATTCGCGGCGCTGATCGCCCTGCTGGGCACCTCGGCGATGTGCGTCTCGGGGTTGGGTGTCTTTGTCTCCCTTCGGGCAGCCACCGTGCGCCAGGCGCAGCAGCTGTTTGGCGTGATCCTGCTCGTCGCCACGATGGTGCCGCTGCTCGTTGCCCAGATTCTCACCGGCGACGCGCAGGAGCGCCTGGTGGAGCTCGCCTCGCGGCTGGGTGTCGAGGGGATCGCGTGGTGGGCCAGCGGGGTGTGCCTCGTGATTTCCGTGCTGCTGCTCACCATCGCGGTCAAGCGGTTCCGGCGGGGAGAGGTGGAGCTCAGCTAGGGAAAGGCACGAACAAGAGGCACGGGCCGCACGAGGGGCACGGGGCAGCCGCTAGCGGGCGATGGGCGATGTACCTGGGCTTCTCGCCCTTCTCGTGCTTGCGCCCCCGGTTCTCGACTTCGCACTACCGTCCCCCCCCAGAACCCGGCATTTTTTCTCCATGCGGATCCCGATCTATTTTGACCACGCGGCCACCACACCTGTACGGCAGGAGGTGCTGGAGGCCATGCTGCCGTTCTTCGGGCCGCGGTTTGGCAATCCGTCGAGCGTCCACAAATGGGGACGCGAAGCCCGGGCGGCGCTCGATGAGGCACGAGAGCGCTTGGCTCGGTGTATCGGCGCCCACCCTGATGAGCTGTGTTTCACCTCGGGTGGGACTGAAGGGGACAATCTCGCCGTCCTTGGGAGTTGGCGAGCGGTCCGGACCTCCCGATCGGCGGTGGTGACCTCCCCGATCGAGCACAAGGCCGTGCTCGCGGCAGTGCATCAAGCCGCGAAAGAAGGCGCCGAGGAGCGGATTCTCGACGTTGATGCCGACGGTCTGGTGCTGTCGGAGAGCTTCGACGCGCTGGTGGATGAGCGGGCGGCGTGCGTGAGCCTGATGTGGGTGAACAACGAGGTGGGTGTCGTCCAGGATATTCCGGCGTTCGCGCCACGAGCGAAGGAGCGGGGAGTCCTGTTTCACACGGATGCGGTCCAGGCCTTTGGCAAGGTGCCGATCGACCTGCGCGTTCTCCCGGTCGACTACCTTACCCTCTCCGGCCACAAGATCGGCGCGCCCAAGGGTATCGGCGCCATGTTCATTCGCCGCGGTACGCCGCTCGAGCCCCTGATGCACGGTGGGGCGCAGGATCGCGGCCGGCGTCCCGGAACCGAGAACGTCGCGATGGCGGTGGGTTTGGCGCGCGCCGCCGAACTGGCGCTCGAGGAGCGCGAGGCCGAGTGTGCGCGCCTGGAACGACTGCGTGACGCACTCGAGGCAGCGCTGGTCGAGCGGATCCCCGACGCCTGTGTTCACGGTCGCGGCGCACCGCGGGCGCCGCACATCGTGAACCTCTCGGTGCCGGGTACCGACAGCGAGTCCCTGCTCATGGCGCTCGATCTCCAGGGCGTCGCCTGCTCGGCAGGTTCGGCGTGTCAGAGCGGGACGATCACCCCGTCGCACGTGCTGACGGCGATGGGTGTGAGCGCGGGCCTGGCCACGGCGGCCGTGCGCATGTCGTTAGGTGTGACGACCACGGACGACGAGGTGCGCCGTGTCGCCGAGCTCTTTCCGGCATTGATTCACAAGGCCCGCCGGCTGAGCGGAGCGGCGTAATGCGGCCGCGCGTTCTCGTCGCGATGTCGGGCGGTGTGGACTCGTCGGTCGCCGCAGCCCTGCTCGTGCGCGACGGTTACGACGTGGTGGGCGCGACCATGAAGCTCTTCTGCTACGGCGACGATGTCCCGGACCGGCCCTGCTGCTCGTTGGACTCGATCAATGATGCGCGACGCGTCTGCGAGCGGCTGGGCATTCCGCACTACGTGCTCAACCTGGAGAGCCGGTTTGGCGAGGATGTGATCGACAACTTCGTGCATGAGTACGCCGCTGGACGCACGCCGATTCCGTGTGTCCGGTGCAACACGTTCACCAAGTTCCGCGACCTCCTCCGTAAGGCCGACGCCATCGATGCGCCGTTCATTGCCACGGGGCACTACGCGCGCGTCGTGGAGGGTGTGCTGCATCGCGGCCTCGATCCGCTCAAGGACCAGACCTACTTCCTGTGGGGGATCGACCGAGCCGTGCTGGAGCGCATGCGACTGCCGGTCGGAGGGCTCACGAAGGCCGCGACGCGGGAGATCGCCCGCTCGTTAGGCCTGGATGTGGTCGCCGACAAGGTGGAAAGCCAGGACATCTGCTTCGTGCCCGACGGCGACCACACGAAGATCATCGCCCGGCGGATGGGTGCCGATACCCCGTCGCTCGCCCCCGGCCCGATCCTGAGTCTCGATGGGCGGGTGATCGGTGAGCATCATGGCTATGCGCGTTTCACCATCGGGCAGCGACGAGGGCTTCCGGGCGGATTCGGCGAGCCGATGTTCGTCGTGGCCATTCGCCCGGATTCGCGTGCAGTGGTCATCGGTCCTCGGGAGGCGTTGTTAGGCAGCGGGGTCGTGGCCACCGAGGTGAACTGGCTGGTCGATCCGCTCCCGGTCGGTGCACGGGTCGAGGTGCGCGTGCGCCATCGCGCACCGGCAGCCCCCGCAGAACTTGTGCGCAGCGATGCCCGCGAGGTCGAGCTGGCGCTGGACGAGCCGGTCGCCGCCATTACCCCGGGACAGTCCCTGGTGATGTACGACAGCGGCCGCGTGGTAGGCGGCGGGTTCATCCAGCGGGCCGCGGGCGTGCGGACGCAGCTCCCCATCCTCGCCGCGTGATTCGACAACGGTGTCGCGTGGTTGTCTGCTCGATCCACCCTGTGTCCATTCACGTCGGCGGCCTGGCTGCCACGGAGCTCTCAGCAGGAGCATGCGATGTGCCGTAACATCAAAACCCTGGCCAACTTTGCACCGCCCGCCACCGATGATGAGGTGCGGGCGTCTGCGCTGCAGTTCGTCCGCAAGCTGAGCGGTGCCTCCAGGCCGTCTCACGCCAACGAGGAGGCGTTCAACCAGGCGGTGGAAGAAGTGACGGACGCCGCGCGGCGACTGATCGACTCACTGGTGACTTCTGCGGCGCCGCGAGATCGCGTCGTGGAAGCGCAGAAGGGACGCGAACGATCCCTCAAGCGCTTCCCGCGGGGGGCTGCCTGAAACGCCCCGGTTCAGCTCGGATCCGGCGACGGCGGGCCGGATAGCGCGATCTGACCATCGATCCTCAGCTCACCCAGCACACCGGGAATCGCGATGGTCGCGTGCACCGGAAACGTGGCATCGGCCGACAGGCGGCCCTGTTCCACCGCGGCGAACACGGCTTTCTCGATCTCGCGCTGTGAGGTGACGCCGAATCGCTTGAGGAACTTCCGGAGCTCGAGGTTGAATCGCTCTTCGTCCATGTCTGCTCTCCCGTGAGTGGGGTTAGCCTCCCCACGGCTCATCGGCCGTGGGGCCATAGATCGACGGGACGGGAACGTCGACCAGTCGGAGATACACGGTGAGCTGACCGCGATGGTGCACAAGGTGATTGATGTGTTGTCGCACCACTGTTGCGCGCGGCGACGTGAAGAGGACCTGCTCGCCCATCTTCAGCGACCAGGCCACGGCGAAATCCGCGTCGGTCGTCTTCATCAGGGAGGCTCGCGCCTCGCGAACGTTTTTGTCGAAGAGGGCGACCAGCGTCTCGGTCGTCTCGAAGCTGTAACCGGGCCCCTGGGCGAGGTTCAGCTCCGTCGCCGACAGGGTGTTGGTGATCCAGCCAGGCATCCCGGCCACAAGCTGCGCGAGGTGACCCATTGCGAACGACTTTGGGTGCGGCTTCCACTGCGCTTTGTCACTCGGCACGCGTTCCACCACCTTCCGCGTGGTGGCCATCTCCTGATCGAACTCGGGGAGCAGGATTTCCGATAAGGTCATGGCGGGTGTGCTCAGCTGTTCTGGGGTGGCAGCGCCGGTCGAACCAGCGCCCGGAAGGCGAATGGTAGCACCGCCCACAACGGGGCGGAGGCCCTCCGGGATAAACGT
>JBQTIW010000081.1:0-23106 GCA_052387735.1 Gemmatimonadaceae bacterium | reverse complement strand
GGTTTGAACGAAGGTGCTGTGTCGTGGACGACGGCGTGCGTTTGGCACCCATGACCGCGGGGAGTACGACCGCAAAGGTGCTCCCCGCATCCGAGCTCTCTACAAGGCGCAGCAGACCGCCTTGCGCTCGGGTGAGGCCGTGCGCGACGGCCATCCCGAGGCCGGTGCCTTGCCCGCTGATCAGTGAGTCGTTGAAGAGCTCGAAGAGTCGTCCTCGAGCGTCATCGCTCATGCCGGGCCCGTTGTCGGACACGCGCACTTCCACTCGATTCTGAGCGAGGACGCCACCGACATGGACGCAACCGTTTCCGTCGGGGCGCGCCCTCGCCGTTTCCGCGGCCTGATCGATGAGCTGCACGAGGACTTTGGTCAGCAGGCGCGCATCGGCGAGAGCCACCAGATCACTTGGCGTGGTGCTGATCGAAACGCCCGGCGTCGCTCTCATACTGACGGTAGAGACGGCGTTCGACATGACACTGTCGACCGCAACCTCGGCGAGCTGCAGGTCGTGTCCGGGGATTCCTTGCGTCGCCTCGACCAACTGCCGGACGATGTTGGCAATGCGGTGCGTGGCTTCCGAGGCGTCACCGATCGCTTCGCGTGTGTCGGAGGGGAAGCGTTGTGTCTGCGCGAACTCGCTCTGCAGGTACGAGAGGTTGGCCAGGACAATGGCCGCGGGGTTGTTGATCTCGTGCGCGACGCCTGACGCCAGCCGACCAACCGCCGCCAGCATCTCGGAACGAGCCAGTGCACTCTGCGTGTCGCTGAGCTCTCGCGTGCGCTGCTCGACTTCGACTTCCAGTCGCGTACTGAGTTGCTCCAGCCGTGCCGAGTCTTCGAGGAACCGACCGAGGTACAGGAGCCCGAAGCCGGTGATGGAGATGAAGAAGGTGAGGTCCACCATCAACGGCAAATTGGTGATCCCGGCGGTGGACAGGATGTCGAGCACACTGACCACCGAGAGGACCAGCACAGAGACCATCGGGTAGCTCGCCCGCCACCCCGCGCGCCACCGTCGGTATGCCGCAATCGCAACGGTCCACATGAGCCCAATGAAAAACAGCCAGACCGCCAATCCAAACGTCGTAGGCAGCGGAATGCGATAGGTGACGTTGAGCCAATCGACCCGATAGATGTTGAGCTCGTAGCGAACGACGAGTCCCGGAATGAGCGAAGCGACAATCAGGCCGGCGGCGAGACGCGCGAACACGCGCTCCCAGGGGAAGAGTGGCCGCTGGTGGTCGAGGGCCGCGAACCAGAAGATCCAGGACATCGCGTGCCCGGCGGCAAGGGCCAACGCAACGTGCTGCGAGAGGTAGGACGCCCATTCGGGCACGTCGAGCACGAGAAGCGTGTCGGCAAAGCAGTAGCCGGACGCTGTCACTGCCACCCACGCAAACGGCCGCGCCGAGCGCCATCCCCGCGCTTGGGAGATGCGGAACCACAGCAGCGCCAGGACGGCGCTGCTGCAGCCACCAGCAACCATGAACAGCGCGGCGAAGTTCACGTTACCTCAAAGTGTCGGCAGCACCTGACCTTGCACCATGTCGCCGCCGCCGATAGGAACGACTGACGCACCCTGGGCCAGCTGTTCCCTTACACGCCGGTGAAACCACGAGGCCCCCGCTTGCGCGAGGGCCCCGGTCTTGCTGGCTGCAACGTGCATTTAGAATTCAACGAAGCCGTCGTCGTCGGCGGCGTTCGCCGTCGCCAGCTCGGGCGCCTTGCGAACCTGGCCTGCGGGCTTCGGACGCCTGGCCATGGGCCTGGCGGGAACTGCGCGGTGGGCCTCCTTCCGGGCCACGGGCGTGCCCGACGTCGGGCTTCCGTCCAGCTGGAACCACGAGACCAGCTGCTGGAGATCGCGAGCCTGCTGCGCGAGCGTGCCGGCCGTCGCAGAGAGCTCTTCGGTCTGTGCCGCGTTCGATTGCGTCACCTTGTCCATCTGCGTCACCGCGCGGTTCACTTCCTCGATGCCCACGCTCTGCTCGCGGCTTGCCGCGGCTATCTCGGCGACGATATCCGTCACGCGCTTGACGCTGGAGACGATCTCCTCGAGTGACGAACCCGACTGATTCACCAGCGTGGATCCGTCCTCGACCTTCTGAGACGACTCCTGAATGAGCGCCTTGATCTCCTTGGCCGCTGAGGCACTGCGAGCGGCCAGGCTGCGCACCTCGGCGGCGACCACCGCAAATCCGCGGCCCTGCGCGCCGGCGCGCGCTGCTTCCACCGCGGCATTCAATGCGAGCAGGTTTGTCTGGAACGCGATCTCGTCGATGGTTGTGATGATCTCGGCGATCTTGCGCGACGAGCCATTGATACCGCCCATGGCAGTCACGGCCTCACCCACAATACTGCCACCCTTGTGGGCAACTTCGCGCGCGGCCGTGGCCAGCTGATTGGCCTGGCCCGCGTTCTCCGCATTCTGCTTCACCGTCGACGTGATTTCCTCCATGCTCGCCGCGGTCTCTTCGAGGCTCGAGGCCTGGCTCTGCGCCGCGCTGCTCAACTGATCGGCAACGCTGGAGAGCTCTCGGGACGCCGTGGATACAGTTTGCGTCGTCTGCGAGATACCCTGGACGGCTTCGCTGACGCGATCGAGAAACGAATCGAACGCCGCCGCGAGCCGGCCGATCTCATCCTGGGACGCCAGCCCCACGCGCATGCGCAGGTCACCCTTTGAAGCCTGATCGACGACGTCGCCAACCCGCTTGATCGGCTGGGTGATGCCGCGGCGCACGACCATAACGACCACCGGCAGGACAGCGAACAGCGCGAGCACAACGACAAGTACGACGACCACACGAGCCCGCGCCGTTTCGACGGAGTATTGTGCCTGGTCCGCTTGAATCACCGCCACGGTCGAGTCGAGCAGTGCCGTCGGCGAACGGTCCTTGCCGCTCAACGCCTTGTCGGCTTCGGCCACAGCGCGACCACCGCTGGCGCCCAGCGTTTCTAACTCGGTGCGGTAATGCTTCCCCATTTCGTCATGGGCGGCGAGGAACCGCTCCGTCATCGCGCGCACCGTGGTGTCCGTCGTTCTGGCGACGAGGAGCTTTGCGATGCTGTCCGTCTCCGCCTCCATCTCGAAGAACTCCTTCCCGTACTGCTCGAACTTCTCCGGGTTGCTCCCGCGAATGAGCACGTTCTTCCAGGCCTGTACCTGAATCTTGAACTTCACCTGGGCACTTCTGGCCAGGTCCTGCTGTTCCATTCGCGCGGCGCCGGCAGCGGCGACTCCACTCTCCTTCAGATAAAGTCCGGCGGCGACAGCGAGCGCGGCGGCGAAGCCGGTGAGGGACACCGCATAGACCTTCGCGGCAACGGACAAACGGGTGAGGGCGCGCATGGCAGTGGAGGTTTCTATGAGGAGTTAGTACTTGTAGGCGATGTCGAACTGCAACCGTCGCAGCATCGGATCGGTGCAGCTGGCGCCGGCCGGCGTGCCGCATGCTTTGCGCGCGTCAGCGGGCATCATGCTCTTGTTCAGCTCGGGCCTGATGAGATGGCCGAGCCAGGTCGTGAACTGCAGCGCGACGTTGGGGTGCCACTGGTACACGAGCCCGATCCGGTGGTTGACCACGTTGGTCGCGGCGCGGAGATCCTGCTCGTTGAACGTCGCGAGGACCGCGTCCTTCTGGACGTGGAACAGCGTGTAGGCGGCCTGCACGTCGCGGGGCTGCGAGAGGCGCCCAACGCGCGCGTCGAGGTGCCACGCCTGATTCTCGGTATCGGCGCGGCCATTCTCGAGCCAGTTGAATTGCAGGCTCGCCGGAAAGCGAGGCGAGATGGCGATGTCCACCGCACCAATGAGATCGGTGTAGAAGAACCCCGTTTTATGGCCGAGCACCTTGCCCGTGGTGTCGGTCCGCAACGTGTTGGTGACGGATGCCGGCTTGATCGTCCCGGCGGCAACCGCCACGGCGATCGCATCGGGATGCTCGATGCCGAGCATGCTGGCGTACCCGCGCAGGGTGACGCGCGGTGACCACTTCCAGCGCGTCTGCACCTGACCCCCCATGATGTAGCTGTCGCGGCCGGCTGCGACTTCGTTGATGGGCAGCAAGAAGGAGACGAGACTGATGTTCTGCAGCGGCGACTGCTTCTTGAAGTTCATGCTCCAGGTACCGGCAACGCCCTCGGGCGTCACGTCATTGCCGAACGTCAGCGACGTGCGGTACCACGGATGCGCGAACTTGCCTGCGGTGAGAGTGAGCGGCTTGGCCCACTTGGGATTGTACGTCACCCAGAAGCGGTCAAAGCCGACCACCTTGCGGGTGAAGAAGCTCGTCGAGGTCTGGTTAGGCGACTGCGGGTCGTCGAGCGCTCCTGAAGCGATCGAGATGCCGCCGGAGAGCTCCTCGGTCGCCGTGGCGGCGAGGGAAAAGCGGGCACGCGTGCGGTTACGGTCGCGACCGACGAAACCACCGCCTTGTTCGAAGCTCTCATATCGGGCGCGCACGTCCGCGCCGAAACGGAAGTTGCCCAGCCCGGCCAGCTTCTGCTGCGCGGCGGCGACCTGCTTCTGCAACGCCTTGTCGGCAGCGGCGAGCGAGTCGACCCTGAGAGCGATGCCCTCTATAGAAAGCGCAGGAGCCGCCTTCTTCTCGTCGGCCGCCGGCGTCTTCGCGACGACGGCGACCGCCTTCTCATCGACCGCGGGCTTCGCCGGCACTGGAGCAGCCGCCGGTACTGGAGCAGCCGCCGCCACTGGAGCAGCCGCCGTCGTTGGTGCGGGCGCCGGCGCGGGAGCGGGAGCAGCCGCCGTGGCGGAGTCGACCGCCGACGTCTGCCGTCTCACCTCTACCGTTTCCCGTTTCTGAATGGAGTCGGTTGCCAGCCGCTTCTCGAGAGCGCTGAGCAGGCTGGCCTGAGTCTTTACCAGCTCTTCGAGCGCTGCCAGGCGATCCGTCGCGGGAACCGGAGCGGCGCTGGGCGCGACCGTGACCTTGGCCGGCGTCGCGCTGGAGTCGGCGGCCTTCTTTGCGGCCGCGACCTCGCCGTTTGCCGAACGTGTGACGGCCTTCGTTGTGTCCGCGGCTGCCTTGGCCTTCTTCGCGGGCTGCTTGGCCGGCGCGGGCTTCTCGTCGGTCTGGCGCCACATGGACTTGAGGTCGGGCTTCTGCTGCGCCGCGGCCGGCGTGGCAGCGACAAATGCGCCGATCAGCAGGGTGATGGAGTGGAGGCGATTCATGGGGGTTCCGGTCGAAGAGGCGGTCGGGGCGCGAGAGGTCAGGACACTGGAGCGCCCGTGAGTTCGGCGCCGATGATGCGGTCGATATCGAGGAGGGCGATGAGGCGCTCCCCGACGTGCGCGATACCGCGCACATACGACTCACCCTTGGAGGTTGCGAGCTCCGGCGTGGGCTGAATCGAGGCTGGTTCGATATCCACGACGTCATCGACCGCATCGACCACCAGGCCGACGATCTTGTTGCCGATCGTGACGATCACGAAAACCGTCCACTTGTCGTATGGCCGGTCGGGCATCGCGAAACGCGAGCGCAGGTCGACGATCGGCACCACCGCACCGCGTAGGTTGGTCACGCCGCGAAGGTGCTGTGGCGTGTTGGGCATGCGGGTGATCGCGTTGAGCCCCTTGATCTCCTGAACGGCCAGGATGTCCAGACCATACGCCTCGTCGCCGAGGTTGAAGGTCAGGTACTGATGGGCGTCAGTCGCTGCGTCGAGATCGTTGTCGAGCGTCGTGGTCATGATCGGGTGCGAGAGCGGAGGACGAGGGGTGATGCAGGCAGCAGGTCAGGCAGCTTCGGATCTCCACAGTCGCGTGGGCTCGAGGCGTGCCGCCGCTAGGCCGGAGAGCTCGTTAGGCGTAGTCGTCGCATGGAGTTCCGGAGAATCGTCGTCACGCGACAGCTGTGACGTGCGCAGGGCAAGCGCCCAGGTCAGCGTCACGGTGGGTCGGAGGGGCATCACGGCAAGGGCGTTGGCACGAGGGAACACAGGCGAACAGGTACGTTTTGATGACGCTGTGTAGTCTCGGCCCTACCACGCCCTCACTTGAGCCGTGTAGCGTTAGCGCCAAGTAACATCGTTAGGCGCGGGTGGATGAACGCGCGCCAACGTGAAGCGCTTCTCATTTCGTGGCAGTTGAGTCCCCCTGAGTCGCTGACCAAAGTCGCGTACCGCCTGAGCCGCTCAGGCGCTCAGGGGCTCAGGCGCGGAGGCGCACAGGCGCTCAGGCGCTCAGGGGCTCAGGTGCTCAGGTGCTCAGGCGCCCGTGCGCCACTGCCCTAGATCCGCGCCAATCGCACGAGATCCACGATCAGCGGACGGTGGTCGGACCACGCGTCGGGCCCGACGAAGGCGCGCACCGCACGGAGCCCCTGGCCGTACAGCACATGGTCGATACGTGCGCGGATCCAGCCGTTGAACTTCGTCGCACCGAATCCCATTCCCACCATCGAGTACGCGTTCCTGAGGTCGCCCCAATATTCGCGGAAATTGCGGCTTTCCCGCGCCGTGTTGAAATCGCCAGCCACGATCACCGGCACCATCCCGCCGTCGACCCAGGCGCGTGCCCGCTCACTCTCGATCTGCCGCAACTCCGAATTCTCCCGCAGGCGCTGGAAGTCGAAGGTGCCTTCGAGAAACGACTCGAGTCCCTTGCGCACCGTCTCGAGATGCAGGTTGGTGAAGCCCACCGGTCCGGCAGGCGTGTCGAGCACATATCGCACGACGTATCCGGCGCCGCCGATCGCCATGACCGCGTCCGCCCGCACGCGCTCGAGGGACGAGCGATCCATCACCTGGGCGACCGAGATCGGGTAGCGGCTGATCAGGCAGCTGGGCTGGGCAGCATGCACGTGCCATCCGGAGAGTGCTTTGACCGCGAGGTGGACCGCCGGACCGCACTCCTGCAACGCGACGATGTCCGCGTTCCATTGTGCCAGGAGGCGCGGCAGCTCGGTCGCGAGGCGCGTATTGTTGCCCGTATTTAGTGTTACCACCCTGATCCGAGTGCCGGCGGGGTCAGGCAGGAGCCGTCGCCACCCGATCTCCAGGCCCATGATCGGTCCGACGATGACGACGGCCGCGACGACCAGGGGACCGATCAACGCCCGTCGCAGGCGGCGCGCGAGGACGAAGAGGAAGGCGAGCGGTGGGAGATAGATCCAGCGACCAGCGAACAGCAGCACCGTCCCGGTCGCGGTGCGATCGCCGAGGGTCCACATGACCGTGGCAGTCGCAATGACCGACGCCAGGAATCCCCAGACCGCGAGAGCCAGGAGCTTGACGCGAGTCGATCGCTCGCCGCGGTGAAAGGGCCATGCGTTCACCGTCCACCGGCGCAGTGCCTGTTGCACGGCTGTCCGCTCGACCGTCCATCCCCGTGGCGGGACCCCGGCGTTCGCGGTGTGTCGCGCCTTGGGGCGCCTGGGTTTGAGTTGGCGCTTGCAGCGCCAGCAGGAGATCACGCGTCCGAGGTGTAGCTCGTCGACGTGATATCGCTCCCCACAGGGGCAAGTGATGGCAAAGGTAGGCACGCGAACACTATGGAGGCACGACGCGTGCCATGAAACCAGAGGGAAGCCGCTAGGTTTGCAGTCGTATCATCTGGCTGTCTCACCCTCGATGCGGAGGGCCCTTGCGATGCTCCTCCAGATCCATCGCGATCCGATAAGGCCGCGGCAGGCGGCCGCGTTCCGAACGGTCGAGGTCCATTTTCCGACTATCCCGCACGGCGGCGCAGGCTCAAGCCAGCACTGCGGCGGCGGGCCAGGGAACAACGGTGTTCGCGGTGCGGCCATAGTGGGGGATGCCGGCACTGCAGTGGATCGAGGCAGACCCGGAGTTCTGGAGCTCGAACCCGGTCGCCCGTGCCTTCAGCCAACCTCACGTTAGGTGACGACGATCTTCCTTGCCGCGAAGGCCGCGAAGATGTTCGTGGTGCTCCGATCGACGATGGTCATGGCGGGCACCGCCCTCGCCGCCCAGCCGGCGTGCGCGCAGGCCGCGGCGTGGATGTTCGGCCCGTTCAACAAGCTGGGGGGCGTGAACCCCGTGATCTCACCGAGCCCCGCGGCAACCTTCCGGTCGCCAATGAACGACAGCATCGTGCGTTGGGAGGAATACGCCACGTTCAATCCCGCCGCCGTTGTGCGCAACGGCAGGGTATTCCTCCTGTACCGCGCCGAGGATGCGACGGGCGACCCCAAGATCGGCGGACACACGTCAAGGCTCGGCCTCGCGGAGAGCGCGGATGGACTGCGCTTCACGCGCCGAAGCACGCCGGTGCTGTACCCCGACACGGATGCGCAGGCGAAGAATGAGTGGCCCGGAGGCGTCGAAGATCCGCGCGTCGTCGAGGCCGAGGATGGTCGCTACGTGCTCACGTACACCCAGTGGAATCGCGAGGTGCCGCGCCTCGCCGTCGCGACCTCTCGCGACCTCGTGCGCTGGACGAAGCACGGCCCGGCGCTCGCCTCGGCGGCGGGTGGGAAATACCTCGAAAGGGAATCGAAATCGGGCGCTATTCTCGCACGGATCGTTGACGGGAGCCGTCTCGTCGCGACCCGGGTGAACGGGAAGTACTGGATGTATTTCAATGTCCCTGACATCCTGATCGCGACCTCGGACGATCTTGTGACGTGGACGCCCCTCGAGGACGCGGACGGTCGGCCGCTGAAGGTCCTATCACCCCGTCCGGGCTATTTCGACTCCTGGCTCGTGGAGGCGGGGCCACCAGCGATCCTGACAGAGCACGGGATCGTGGTCCTTTTCAACGCAGGGAACAGCGGTTCCCACGGCGACCCGTCGCTACCACCGCGCGTCTACACGGGAGGGCAAGCGCTGTTTGATGCGCGCAACCCGCTCAAGCTGCTCGCGCGCGCGGACGCGCCATTCATCCGGCCCACGGAGCCATACGAGCGGAGCGGGCAGTATGCCGAGGGGACCACGTTCGTGGAGGGGCTGGTGCCGTTTCAGGGCCGGTGGTTCCTGTATTACGGCACCGCGGACTCGCGCGTCGGTGTGGCGGTGTGGGATCCGCGCCGGTGAAGTCGCGTCTGTCGATGCCTAACGGCGTGGGTGCTCTCTACTCTCCATTCTCCATCAATTCCCTATTTCTTACACTCCACCACCTTGAACTCCACGCGACGGTCGACCGCATCGCTCGCGTCGTCCGTACCGGAGCCGATGATGTTCTCGCGATACCCGACTCCGCTCGCCTGTAACTGACCTGAAAGTCGCGTCACCTCGTTCACCATCAGATTCCTGACTGTCTCGGCGCGCGCACGCGAGAGTCGGTCGTTCAGCGCTTCGGAGCCGGTACGACTCGTGTGTCCGGCAATGTTCAGACAACTACCCGTGGACTGTACCGCTCTCGCAATCTGTCGCAGCCACATCGGATAGACGCCGCTCAGGTCGCGACCGGGCCAGAACTCGCTGCTGCTGCCGGGCTTGAAGAGCAGCTTCACCGAGAGGTTATTCGTCGCTAGTCCCAGCGCGGCGATCTTGCCGAATGCTTCCGCGGCAGCTTCGGCGCGACCGAGACGGATATTGCTCAGATACATCCCGTTGAACGTCCGCAGCTGTTGTCCGTCCGGACGGGCTGCTGCGGCGCTGTAGGACGCAAGCGCCTTCTCCCACTGTTCCGCGTTGTAGGCGGCCAGCGCTTCGGCGAGGAGCGCCGCCGTTGGGACCTGCGAGACGTACAGCGCATCGGCCGGAGCGCCGGCCTTCGTCTCGGCCGTTCGTACGTAGCCGTCGACGGAACGATCGCGCACCAGCGATGGGCTGTCGTTATAGAAGCGTGTGGGCGAGGCGTCGAGGCCCGCCTGCGCGAATCGCGCTGCCGACTGCGCCACCACGAGGCCGGTCGGACGATCGGTCAACGATGCGTTGACGGCAAAACGGTCGGGTGCGGTCACAACGGAGACTGTGCCCGCCAGCACGAACCGGGATTTGGCCGCCCCATCGCCATTGAAGGGCAGGATGGTCAGGCCCTTGATGGCAGCGGTGAGCGCCGGGGCGAGCTCAGCCTCCAGGCTCGCCGACGCGCCGGTCTGCTGGCCGGTTGCGCGGTCCAGCAGGGGATCGATGACGATCGTGCGCGACGTTCCACCGGTGCCGATCTGCTGCGCGAGGTCCGCGGCGATCTGCTGTGCGGCTCCCTTGAGATCGAGCTCGCCGACAGGTGCCGGTGCCGGAGGTGGCGCGGGCTTCCCGCATCCAGTGCCACCGATCGCCGTTGCGACATAGACCAGAACCGCGAGGCCGGCCCGTGGTGCAGCCCTGGGACTCCATCCCTTCAGATGCGCGACGAAAGACACCATGCAGCCTCCCGATTGACGACGATGCGCGAACGAATCGGACGCACGGTTCAGCCGGACCCGTTGAAGCCTGCGTTCAGCGTCCGACTGGCGATAGTATGGAGCGCAGCCCCGGGATCACAAGGCTCACTTAGCGCAGCGTCCCCTGAGACGTGCGCCTTCGGCCTCCGTGAGCTTCTCCCCCAGACTCACGCGCTCGAGCAGGCGCGCGCATTCAACCCGCAGCGACTCCGGTCGATTCCTGAGGAGGCGCGAGGAGTCCACTCTGGCCGTTGGCGATAGTTCGGCCCTCGTCCGAGTGGGTGCCTTTGGCTCACCACCAGACGCTGCGGGCGTGGTCGCCTTTGTGGGCGTTGTGTCAGCCGTCGTCGAGGAGTCCTGAGCGCGTAGAGTCGCACCCGGCTGCTCGGTCGCCACCGTCAGCGTGTCCGCCGGCGAAAGCGAATCTGTCCGCATCGCCGGTGGAGCAGTTGCCGACCCGCGCTGGCTCAGGTACGAGACGAGGACGACCAGGGTGAGCAGCAGGGCCGCGGCGCTGCCGATCAGATACCGGCGCAACGTTGCTTGGGACGCCTCTGCATCGGGCGCTGGATCCATGGACGCCCTCGAAGCTGAAATCGGCCACGAGTCCGAGGGCCCCGTCGCGGAGGGCGTCGCGACGTCATTGGTTCGCGCCAGAGGATCCATCGTCGTGAAGCCCCGCCGTGGAGTCGGGCGCTGCGAACCCCCTGCCATGAACGCCAGTGTCGCCCAGAGCTCCTCTTCCTGAAGAGGCGATGTCCCGGCGGCCATCAAACGCTGCGCGACCTCGGGCAGCGATCCACACCGGTTCCCGGGATCCTTCGCCAGCATCTGCAGGACTGTTTCTTCGAGCACGGAATCCACACCGTGCACGAACTGACTGATCGGCGATGGGGACTGCTCGCGGTGTGCCTCGAAAAGCTCGAAGAGCGAGCCGCTGAACGGCACGCGTCCGGTAATCATCTGATACATCGTGACGCCGAGCGAGTACTGGTCGGACGCCGCGGTCGCGGGCAGCCCCCGGCACTGCTCCGGGCTCATATACGCTGGCGTGCCAAGCACCGAGCCCGGTACGGTGATCGACTCTGCGGTCATGACTCTCGCGATGCCGAAGTCCGTAACCACCGGTCGTCCGCGTGTGTCGATGAGGATGTTCGACGGCTTCACGTCGCGGTGCACGACGCCTTCACCGTGCGCGAAATGCAGCGCTTCCGCGACGCGCACCACGATCGCCGCCGCGGTGGCCGGATCGAGCCGACCCTGAGCCTTCAGCACACCTTCGAGGGTGCGTCCCTCGATGTACTTCATCACGATGAACAGGAGTCCGGCGCGCTGCCTCACGGCATATACCGTCACGATCCCCGGATGATCGAGCTGCGCGGCAGTACGCGCTTCGATTACGAAGCGATCCTGGACGCCCTCGACATCGATGAGATCGGGACGCATCACCTTGATGGCGACGTGTCGGTCGAGCGCGATGTCGCGCGCCAGAAACACGGCGGCCATGCCACCCCGGCCCAGCTCGCGCTCGATCTCGTACTCGTCGGCGGTTGCGGCGCGCAGCCGTTCGAGCAACTCGGAGCCGGACGTCATCGAACGCCTCGTCAGTTAGCGCGGATCACGCGGACGCCGAATACCGGGGCAATCCGCCCGTTCGCCGACGCCTGGAACCGAACGGTCACGCGCGCCTTCCCGCCAACGAGGCCGGCCGGGACTTCGTATCGTGCTTCGTAGAAGCCCGTGGCACTCACGTTAGGCGAGAACTTCGCGATGGGCGAGCCCTCGACCAGCACTTCAAAGTCACCGGCCGTGGGGGGAAGCCCCAGATCGTTCAGGTACGTCACGACCAGCGCGATCGGACTCGTCGGTTCCACGGGGAGGTCGTACGAGAACCATCCGGAGCCTCCCCGGCCACTCCGGCCCTGACCGCGCTGGACCGGGCGGTCCGCCGGCTCACTTCTATAGCTGAACTCGCGTTCGAGGTCCGCTGTCCCCGGCTGCACGAACGCGACCGTCGCCGCCTCCAGCCGGCGCACGCGCTCACGCTCGGCGTCAACCGCAGCGACTCTGGTGTCGAAGTTCGCCGGTGTTACAACATCGAAGTACACACTGTAGTTGCGCCGGTGCGTACGATGGAAGGGCGTCAGCGTCACGTCCGTCGGCGGGGCGGGCTGTGCCGGGACACGCCCAACCTGGCTGGCGCGAAAGTCCCCGGCGCGCGTTCCCGTGGGCACGATCCAGTCCGTCAGGGGCCGTTCCGCCGCCACCAACACGGGGACCGGCGCCGCCTGCTCCGCGTTTCGCCCCTCACGCCGCGGGCCCATGTCTCCGGCCAGGACCAGCGGTCCCCACATGATCGCTGCTACAGACTTGTTGTCTGCGCAGGCCTCGAGACGCACGGACTTTGGCAGTGTGAGCTCGACCTTGTCACCACGTCTCCATGTGCGCTTCAACTCGACAAACGATCCAGCATTCTGATGCGTGTCTTCGTTCACGACATTGCGACCACCCGCGGCACCGGCGCGGAGACTCGCCAGTGCCGGCTGCTCCACGCTGGCGCCGTTCACCCGTACCCTGAACGCGTCGCCCGCCCAATGGGGTCGCCGAACGGCGAGGGTGAGTTCCCTCGGTGACGGCAACTCCAGCGTGATCGTTGCCTGCTCCCCATCGGGAAAGTCTGTCTCCATTCGGAGATGGAGTCCCGCGGTAGTGAACCGCGCCGTGGATGGCACGAACAGGTTCACCCACAGCGCATCGTCGGACTCGTAGTAGAGACCATCGCCGTGCAGCGCGTGGCTCTCCATCCCCGTGCCGACACAGCAGGTGAAGCTCTGCAGCATGTCTTGGTACTCCTGCTGCACGCCGCGCCCGACCGGCACCATGTACGACGTGCGCCCGGTCTCGTCGTCGATCGATGCGAGGATGTGATTGAACAGCGCTCGCTCGTGGAAGTCGGCGTATACTGCGTCAGGCCGGAACGAGAACAGCCGGCGCGTGAGCTTGAGCATGTTGTAGACATTGCACGTCTCGCAGGTGCGGCCGTCCACGCGCTCACTCAGTTGATCTGGCGCCCCGAAATACTCGGCGAGACCATGCCCTCCGGTGGCGTAACTGTGGTGTTGCGTCACGCGATCCCAGAAGTACGAGGCTGCCACGATGTCGCCCGCGTCGCCTGCATACCCGTAGCGCACCGCCGAACCGATGAGCTTGGGGATCTGACAATTCCCATGCTTGCCGTTGAGGTTGTCCTGGTGCCGCTTGAGAGCGCCGGTGAAAGCGTGATGTTCAAACCGGTGTGACAGGTCGAGCCAGCGCGTGTCGCCGGTGTCGGCGTAGAGATCGGCGAGCACTTCGTTCATGCCGCCATGCTCGGTGTTGAGCATGCTTGCGATCTGCGTACCGTTCAGCGGTGCCAGCACACGCTCTGCCCAGCCAGCGAACTTGACCTCCAGGTCGAGCGCGGTTCTGTTGCCCGTGTGTCGCCAGGCGTCGCGCAGCCCTGCGTACGTCTTGTGGAGGGTGTACCAGGGCGACCACATGCCGTTGAGGTCGAAGGCTGCAGAGCGGATCTCGCCGCGCGAGAGCGACGCAAACGCCTCGCGCGCCCCATCGATGGCGCCGAGGTAGCCGTCACCGTTCTTCTCCTGGACTTCCCTCAGTTCGCGAACGAGATGGTCGGCGCGTGCCTTGAACCGCTCGTCTCCCGTCGCGAGGTACATCAGGCTGACGGCAGAGAGATGGTGGCCGGCGATGTGACCAGTGAGGTTTCTGCCAGCGCCATCCCAGCCGGCATACGGCTCTGCCTTCTGTGGCAGTCCGGCGCGTACCCGATAGAAGGCGAGCATACGATCGGGCTCGAGCTCGAGGAGGTATTTCGCGGTCAGGTCCTGCGCGTGCTTGAGCGGTCCGCCGAGGACTCGCACTCTGTTCAGGGGCACGGGCCGTGCCTTGAGCATCCTGGCCTCGAAGAACTTGACGCCTTGCGTGGCCGCCCGAAGGGCGTCGTCGGCCAGGAGCGGGGTGGTAGCCGCGCTTCGCTCGACTGTACCCAGCGTCAGAACAGCCGCTGCCGAGGCGGAGCGTTGTAGAAAGTCGCGTCGTGTCGAGGACATGGGCACAAGCGTGGGTTGGGTTCCGCTCTGGAGATTTACCTGATTTGCGGCCGCGGGCCAGCGCCTTTGGCCCGAGCCAGGGACCGGGCGGCGGACATCGACAGCGTCCTGTTTACGCTCATGGCTGCCGCGCTGATCGCGTGTACGGCGAGCGAAGCGCGCCAACTGCCGCGTCCTGGCGGCGCGGCGTCCCAGCGTCCAGCTGATGCATCGGCATGGACCGTCGTCGAGGAGCAGCGCTACGGCAGCACCGACGAAGGGCGCGCCGCTCTCGTGGAGGCCAACACCCTCGGCGTCGACGGTGCCGGCCGACTCTATGTCGCGGATACCAAGCCTGTCGTCATCATGGTCTTCAACACCGATGGCACCCTGTTGCGCACGATTGGACGCCAGGGTGGCGGACCTGGAGAGTACCGCAATCCCTGGATCGCCGTGCGCGGCGCGAATCTCGTTGTCCACGACCCGGCGCCGTCACGGACCAGCGTGTTCGACACGTCAGGCACGTACCTGCGCAGCTGGCAGAGCTTCTGTTGTCACCAGAATGAGATGGCGATCGACAACGCGAACCGCGTCGTCGTCCGCTTCCGGACCGGCTGCGACAGGCAAGGGTGGATACGGCGATCAGCCTGTTCAGGGGGAATGGTGGGCGACGGCCCAGCGAGGCAGGCCGTGCGCCTGCAGGACGTTCCCAGGTCTGAGCCCGCCTTCACGCGGCTGCTCGTCGACGAGGACGGCAATATCTGGGCGCGGCGCTTGTTAGGCGGTGATGCGACGCATACCGTCTTCGATGTGTTTGCCGCGAACGGTGATTACCTGGGTGAAGCCCGGATGCCCGTGGTCCTGCCCGAGTGGGGTGGGGCGTACTTCGGAAAGGGCGTCGTGTACGTACGCTCGGAAGACGACGAGGGGGGCCCATCGTGGTGCGGCTGCGTGTGAGCCGGTGATTGGGTGAAGCAGAGAGCGGGAGCGAGGAAACCACCATTTCGCTCTCCGCTCTCCACCCCCGTTCCCCGCTCTGCGCACTCGTCCCGAACTCCCATGCGCCTGTCCCATGAGGGCTGGCCCGTCGACGCGCAAGCACGCATCGATCGCCGGGTTGATGCGCCTACTTGACGACCGTGGTAGTGCCGCTGCTAGAGCGTGATGCGGCAATGATCAGCGCGATCACGATCGCGGCGGCAATCAAGCCGACGATGATCCACACCGGGTCGAGATACCACACGACGCGCTCGGTCGTCACGTCGACGTTGACATCGGCCTTGGGCGGCGGCTGGGCCTGCTCCTGCGATGCAGACAGTGCAAGCGTCGCCGGTGCCTGCAACGCAGACTGTATTCCAGGCGAGACCTCGGGCGGCATCGCCCGCGCTTCGACGCTCACTGCCAACACGAGCGCAACAGCTGGCGCCAGAATCCTCGTGACACGCATACGTTCCTCCCTGACGATGAGATGTCGGAGTCGCGCGTCGTGATCCGCGTGCACTCGAGGCGCATCTCCGTACGTCACTGATACCGCGCCGGCCGCTCCCCGTTTCGCTGCCTCGGGCGAGCAGATTCCGCTTGTAGCGCAAGGAGAGTGTGCAACTCGCTCGAACGGAGGACGCTGGCGACCCGGCGACACGCTCTGACTGATGGGGAATCGCCGGGTGGGTGGGTGCCCGGGTGACCTGGGTGACGGTCGTCACCGATTCCCGATTCTCGATTCGGGATCTCTGGGTCCCGTGCTGCGCCGTTTCCCTGAAAGCGGGCCTCGCGCCCCCTGATTTCGACGCTAGCTTCCGACAGGTCGGGCCTGCGCCCGTTCGGTCGCGCCGGCCTTCATTGTCGTCGGAGGACCTCCATTGCAGTACGTGCGCTGCGATGCATGTGGAGCCAAAGCGCTCTTCGCCGCGTCGCAATGTCCCAAGTGCGCCCACGCTTTCTTCCTGCGCGATCACCGCGGGCAGATGGTGCCACTGGGCCACTGCCGGAAGTGCGATACCTACTATCCGCGTTCCGTCGGTGGCTGCAAGTGGTGTGGCACCCTCGAGCCTGCAGGTATGAGCGGTAGGACAATCGCCATCGCCGGTCTGGTGGCGGTGGCGATCGTTTCGCTGATCTGGTTTCAGGGATTCGCACGAGCTGCCGCCAAACGTGAGCTCGACACCGTGGCTCCCGCGAAAGAAACCGTCCTTGCCGTCACTCCAGAGTTTGGGGTGACCGACACCACGGGGAGCATCTCGCTCGACAGTGCGATCGCCGCGGACTCGCTGCTCGTCACCCCATCCGCAGCCGCGGCAGCATTGCCGGCGACGACCGTGCCGGCCACCCCCACCCTTGTACTGCCCGCGCCGCAGCAACTCCCAATTCCTGTCACGCTCAAGTGGACCAAGGCAACGGCGCGCACCTACATCAACGTCCGCACCGGTGCCGATCGCAAGGCCCCCGTTGTTGGCGTTATCACGCCCAACATGCACGTCGAGCTCGGCGCCCGGCTCCACGGCTGGCGCCAGGTGCGTGCGTCCGGCATCAACGGCTGGGCTGACCCGCGCAACTTCCTGGCCGACTCGAGTCGTTTCTAAGCGGTGAGAACGTCTGAACGGGAACTCCGCAGACGGGGTGAGCGATACTGCCCCGAACAGCGCACGGCGGACTGACCGATGAAGCACACCGGGTATAGCCGTTGATGTTCAGCGCTCTCTCGCGCACTCGTTCACCCCGTTCACCCGTCCACCCGTCCACCCGTTTCCACCCTTGCCCCTCCACCGTCAGCTCATTGCTATCCTCGCGTTCATCGCCGGGCTCGTGGCGTTGTACCTGCACCTCGTCAAGATCGGAATGTTCGGCGTTCCAGCGTGCGGACCGGGGGGCGGGTGCGTGGCTGCATGGTATTCGCCGTGGGGGAGCTTCCTCGGCATGGACGTGGCGCTGATCGGCGCCATCGGGTACGGTCTCCTCGTCGTGGTGGCTTTCGTCGGGACGCTGCCGCAGTACGAGGACGATGCGTGGATCACGCGCCTGCTGTGGGTCCTCGTGCTGGCGGCCACCGCATTCACCTGGCGCCTCAAGTACGGCGAGTGGATGGTGATGAAGATCTTCTGCATCTGGTGCTTCGAGAGCTTCCTCACGATCCACGCCTGCCTCGTCCTGACCTGGCTGGACCAGCGCCGACTGCGTTCGCCGTCGCTGCGTACGCAAGAAGCGTAACGCGCGAAAGGGAGCGCCAAGCCAGCGTGCCTAGCGCACGGTGAATGGGGCAGAGTAATCCACCATGGCCTGTTGCCCTGCGCTGCTCGCCGTCGTGTAGTATCGGAGGCGCACTCGCATCGTCCCGACCCGGCGCGGTTCGGAGAGGTTGCCGCGGAGCTCATAGCCTCTCCCTGCTCGCAGCACAACGACTTTGGACCCTTCCACCAGGATACCGGTGGGCATCGCGCTCCAGGTACCACCATCCTCGAGGCGCTCGATCGCGGCATCCGTGCCAAGCGCAATGAAGAGGGGAGATTGCTCCATGGCGCCATTGAACGCGTCTCCGACGTTGGCGAAATAGTCACGCCCGTTCGGGTTGACCACAGTTGCGACGACGCCCAGGCCGCCGAAGGAGACCTCGTCCCAGCCATAGGTGGTCTTACTCGTGGTGATCGTCAGAGCGTTGGACGCCACGTTAGGCCCCGCCAGGTCGGTGGGGGCTGACGGCTGCGAGGTGCCGCAACCGATGAGTGCGGCAGCAAGGACGACGAGCAGGGTCGGGCGGCCTTTCATGGGAGGCTCCGGCGATATGGCGATTCTGCACTGAGGAGACACTCCTGCCCACCGACACCCCCAAACCAGTACCGGCCAAGGGACGGCCCGGATTCCGCCGTGACGAGCCGCTACGGCACGATGGGTTTGAATTGCCCCAGCTGGGGTTCCACGACTTTCCGGTCGCCGACGATCGCGATCGACGCCTTTGCTGGATCGAGATGCTTCTGGGCGGTTGTGCGCACGTCTTCGGGAGTCACGGCCAATACATTTTTCACATACGACTTCACATAGTCGTCACCGAGTCCGTGCAGGTCGGCGAATTGGAGTTGTCCGATCAGGCCGAAGCGCGAGCTGTTCTGAATGGTGAAGACCCCGGCCATGTTGTTCTTGATGCCGGTGAGCTCCGGCTCCGGCGGCGCCTCCGCGCGGAGCCGCTCCATCTCGTTGAAGATTTCGCGCAACGAGGCGCCAGTGACGTTGGTGGTGACGTCCGCGACCTCCATCCACAGCGACGATCCCTTGCGCGTCCACAGGAAGGAGAAGGGGGAGTATGTGTACCCCTTGTCTTCGCGGATGTTGGTGGTGATGCGCGAGCCGAAGGCGCCGCCTAACAACGCGTCGGTGACATTCATCCTCACCCAATCGGGAGACCTGGGATCCGCGACGGGGATTCCCATCCACATCGAGCTCTGCACCGCGGCCGGTCGGTCGATCAACTCCAACTGTCGCTTCGCGACCGGAACGGGCGGATTCTCCGTCGGGACGGGGCCCTGGGGCCAGTCGCCAAACGCGACGCGGGCGGCCCGCTCCACCGCGCGAGCGTCGAACACCCCGCTGACATAGAGGTGCGACCGGCCGGCCCCAAAGTTTCGGGCGTGGAAGTCCTTCGCCCGGGCGACCGTAAACGTGCGCAACGTCTGTTCGTTCGGGAACGACCGGGCGAACGGATGGGTCCCATAGGCAATCTCCCGGAACTTCTTCTGGGCCTGTGTCCCCGGCTGAGACAGGGCGATGGCGTTGTCGCGTACGTGCTTGTCGATGATTCGCTTGAAGTCCGCCTCGGCAAACCGCGGATTGCGCATCACGTCGGCAAGGAGGGCTATGAAGCTCGCGGCGTGCTCGCTCAGTACTTCGCCACCGAGTGCCACCGTTTCGGCGCCGCCGTTCGCCGAGAGTCCGCCACCCATTTCGGCGGCCTGACGGGAGATGTCTTGTGGGGAGCGGGTGGTTGTCCCCTCGAGGAGCATATCGGTGGCCACCTGCGAAAGGGACACGCCGTCCGGTGTCTCGTCGATCACGCCGGTCCGCGTCTCGAGCTCGATCGCCACCTTGGGGACGCGACCGTACGGAACGAGGGTGAGCTTCAGGCCGTAAGGCAGGGTGATGGTGCGGCGCGGCGGGACACGGAAATCCTTGGGAGTCCCAGGCGCGGGCGGGGCCTGCTTCGAGGCTTTCTCCTGTGTGAAGGCAGGTCGCGCAGCGACCAACGCGAGCAAGAAGAACGCCGCACGGAAAACACGAGCGGCACGGGAAGCACGCGACGCCCGGGTCACACCAGTGTGTCTCGTCATCATCAGTTCTCCTGGCCGGCGGTCTCTTTCGCGCCGGGGACGATCGTGTAGATCGTCCGGTTCTCCTTTCGCAGGTATTCCTGAGCCGTCTTGAGGATCTGCTCCGGCGTTACCCTGGCGAACTCGGCTTCGAGGGTGTTGAACTTCGAGGGATCACTGTCGAACAGTGCGAACGAGGCGAGCAGGTCGAGTTTCCCCAGGCCGGAGAACTCGTCGACGATACTGTAGAGCGACGAGCGCAGTTTCGTCTTCGCACGAGCCAGCGTCGCCGAGTCGACCGGCATCGTGCGCAGTTGCTCCACTTCCGCGTCGATGACCTTGACGAGTGAATCGGCATTCTTGTCGCGATCATGGTACACGGAGAGCATCCACAACATCGGACCTTCATAATTGAACATGTTGCCGAGGCCCCAGTTGACACCGGCACTGACGTCGCTGGTGAGCCCCGTGCGCTGCACGAGGGCATCGTACAGGCGCGAGTCGCGGCCCTGGCCGAGGATCTGGTCAATGAGCCCGAACGCAAACCAGTCCGGGGTCCACCGGTCGGGGACGTGCCAGGCGACACCTAACGCGGGCCGCGTCGCCAGGGCGTCGGTGCGCGAGGCTCGTTTCTCCCGCTCCTGCCGCGGCTCCGAGATGTCCGGCCGCTGGGGCTGATCGACGCCCGGAATGCCGGCGAAATACTTCGCGATCCACTGCGTTGCTTGTGCCGGGTCGAAGTCGCCGACCACCACGACGACGGCGTTGTTCGGCGCGTAGTATGTCTTGAAGAACGCCGCCGCGTCCTCCATGGTGGCGGCATCGAGCTCCTCGAGCTCTCCGTAGAAGTTGTGCGCGTTGTACCAGTTCGTGTGCGACGCCATCGGCAGGTCGATCCAGGGGAAGCCGCCGTAGGGCTGATTGAGCACGTTCACCCGGACCTCGTTCTTCACCACGTCCTTCTGGTTCTGCAGATTGGTCCCGTCGATCGCGAGGCCTGTCATCCGGTCGGCCTCGGCCCAGAGGATGGTCTCCAGCGTGTGCGAGGGAACGATCTGGAAGTAGTTCGTATAATCGAAACGCGTGGAGCCGTTGAGAATCCCGCCGTTGGACTCGATCAGCTTGATGAACTCGAGCTTCCCGAGGTTGCCGGATCCCTGGAACATGAGGTGCTCGAACAGGTGCGCGAAGCCGGTGCGATCGCGCGGTTCGTTGCGGAAGCCGACGTGGTAGTAGACGCCGACGCCGACCGTGGGCGCCGTCGTGTCGCGCGAGAGGACGACCTTGAGCCCGTTAGGCAACGTGTCGTAGGCGACGGGGACGGTGAGGGCGGCGGTCGCGCCGCTGCCGGTCGAGGCGCCCTCGCAGGCGACGAGTACGGAGAGCGCGGACAGTGCGGTGACGGCTCGACGACGAATGACGTTCATGAGCGACATGGGCTGTAGATCCGATCACAATGTGGACGGTGCCTGCAGATGGCAACGGACCAGGGATGGGGCGAGTTTCGAGTCGGTCCGTCGAGGATGGGCACGGCGTTGGCCATGCCGCGAGAACGTCCCCACGGTTCGCAACGGGCGTGGTCCCATGAGAAGGGGTCGGTCAGCGGGCCCGTTCGACGGCATGGCTCGTCCGCAGTCCCGCCATCGATGTAATCCCCATCTGGCGCATGACCAACGCGAGCTCGCGGTGCAGCATGGTGAGGACGGCTTCGACGCCCGGTTGCCCGAACGCTGCCAGTCCCCACAGATACGGCCGACCGATCCCCACCGCGGAGGCGCCTAACGCGAGCGCTTTGAAGATGTCGGTGCCGCGACGGAAGCCCCCGTCGATCATCACCGGGATGCGACCGTTCACCGCCTTCACCACCGTCGGCAGGCATTCGATCGTTGACCGTCCGCTCTCCTCGGCGCGTCCTCCGTGATTGGAGACGACGATCCCGTCGATCCCTTCGCGAACCGCGATCGCCGCGTCCTCGGGGCCGACGATGCCCTTGAGCACGAGCTTCATTCCGGGGACGACCTCGCGAAGGCGACGCACGTAGGCCCAGTCCATCGCCGGATCCTCCATGGCCTGCGCCCTGGACACGTCGAGACCGTCGAACATCGGCTTGCGCCGCACGTAGCCCGCGATCCCGGGCGCGTGGCACTGCGCGCACTCGCGCGCGTCGCTTCGGGCGGCACGTAACTGCGTCTCGAGGTTACGACCGGCGTTGACATCGATGGTGAGGACGAGCACCCGGCAACCCGCCTTGTGCGCGCGTCGGGCGACCGCGCGGGCGACCTCGACCTGGTCAGTGGGGTAGAGCTGATACCACACCGGTTCGCCGCGGGCGGTGTTGACGTCTTCCACCGAGGTCGTCGCCACGCCAGACAGCATCTGCAGGTGCCCACCGGCTCGGGCGGCACGAGCCACGGCGAGCTCTCCGTCGGGGTGAAACGCCTTGTGACTTGCGGCGGGGCAGACGACGATCGGTGACGCGTACCTGTCGCCTAACAAGCGCGTGGTGAGGTCGACGCGGCGGACGTCGATCAGGCGGCGAGGGAGCAGCTGGAACCTAGCAAAGCCCTCGCGATTGGCGCGGAGGGTGAGGTCGTCGTCGACACCACTCGCCATGTAGCCAAAGTGGGCCGCGGGGAGGTTGGCGCGCGCGACGGGCTCGAAGTCCATCACGCTGAGGGCGTCCTGAGGGGAGCGGATCATGGTGTGCTGTAGGCCGGGGCCCAGGACCTCGGCCCAGTTGGCGCTGGGAAGAGTGGCCAGAATCGGGCTCGCCGCGAGGTACGTGAGGAACCGGCGACGCGATCGGTCGTTTTGAGAGGCGGTCATTCTGGAGAAGGTGCGTGGACCTCGCCACCGCTGCCAGATGAGGAAAGGCGGATGCTTCACGCCAGTCCGCCGGCTCCCGGTAGACGCCGCCCGGCCTCTCGCCGAGATTCCGGTCACCGACGGACCTGCCCCAGACATGCGCCCCATTACTGCACCCCACGAATACGACGCGTCCGCACTCGCCGCGCTCAACAACCGCTTTAGCGCCGAGGGCCTCACGCTCCCGCGCTCCGAGTCATTCGTCGAAGCGCACCTCGACGATTACCGCGTGATCCGCGATGATGACGGACACCTGGTTGGATGCGTCTGCCTCGACGAGTACTCCCCATCGCTCGTGGAGCTCGTCTCCCTCGCCGTCGACCCGATCCACCAGCGCAAAGGGCTGGGCGCACGCTTGATCGAAACAGCCGTCGACCTCGCACGGAAGCGTGGGTACCCGGAGATCTTCGCCGTCTCCTTTTCCGATGACCTGTTCAGGCGCTGTGGGTTCGTCGCACAGGACGTGACGCAGTATCCGGAGAAGAAGAAGCGCTATGACAAAGTGTCCGATGACGAGTGGACGGTCGGGCAGAAGCACTG
>JBQTIW010000080.1:0-34874 GCA_052387735.1 Gemmatimonadaceae bacterium | reverse complement strand
GGCGGGCCATCTCGGAGGTGGCCAAGAAGGCCCGCGACGGCAAGCTCACGATGGACGATCTGACGGGCGGAACGTTCACGATCACCAATGGTGGAGTCTTTGGATCGTTAGTCTCCACGCCGATCATCAATTTTCCGCAAGTGGGGATCCTCGGACTGCACAAAGTGCAGGACCGGGCGGTGGTCGTGAACGGTGAGATCGTGATTCGGCCGATGATGTACGTCGCGTTGTCGTACGACCACCGCATCATCGACGGACAGCAGGCCGTGCTGTTCCTGGTGCGCGTGAAGGAGCTCCTGGAGGACCCCGCCCTTCTCGCGATCGGTTAAGCGCGGGCCTCGGCGTTCCGTCGGGCGGCGTCCGCCTCCCACGTTCAGCAGAGAGCGCACGGGCACGTTCCGCCGGCGTGACAGGACCAACCCACGAGCTCGAACGCCCGGCCGCGGCGCGCGGGAAACCCTTTGCGAGGATCCGGTTTCTAAGCTGGTGAGGCTCGCGGCCGCGCGATGAAACGGCGCCTTGAATCAAACCGCGGGTCGGCTCCGTAAGAGGGGAACGGGAGTACATCAATGAGTCCACGATTCGCTTTCACTCCACTGCCACCAGGTCGATCCGATGCGCGCAAGCCATCGGCCATCGCGGCGCTCGCCGGCACCTGGCGCGGAGAGATGTCTTGCGAGGGTTACAAGGAAGCGTTCACGCTCCTCCGTGACGGGTCGAGCGATGCCGCAGTGGCTGGGCGCTTCCTCTTTTTTGCAACGCGTGACGTCGCGCCAACCGGCATCAGGCTTCTCGAGGCGTCAAACAGCACGTTCGTGGCGATGATCGGACCGTACTACGACCCGCGTGAGAATGGCGAAGTCGTCACGGTGTTCGAGGGGCTTCGGCGTGGCTCCACCATCGACGGCACGTTTTATGTGCGATTGCACGGTCGGCGCGACGTGTTGCGTGAAGGGCGCTTCACCGCCACACGCATCGACTCGGCGAATCGTGCGGCGTAACGAACCTGGTGTGACTGGCGTCTAATCGTCGGAGCAACACAAGAGGGGCACCGCAGAGGACCGCGGTGTGGGGGGCGGGTGTGGTCGCTTACAACGGCCGCACCCGCTTAACTTTTGGGCTCACCTCCGTGCAGCGAGCTCATGACCAGCCCTCTCCTCCCCGCAGATGTCGTCGTGATCGGCGGGGGACCCGGCGGCTATGTCGCCGCCATTCGCGCCGCGCAGCTGGGACTCTCCACCGTTTGCGTCGAGATGGACAAGACGCTCGGCGGGACCTGTGTCAACGTCGGATGCATTCCCTCCAAAGCACTTCTGCAGTCGTCGGAGCACTACGAGTTCTCGCGACTCCACGCGCATGAGCATGGCCTGACCTTCGACGGCCTGCGCTTCGATCTCGGCACGATGATGAAGCGGAAGGATGAAGTGGTCGGTTCCAACACCCGGGGCGTCGAGTTCCTGTTCAAGAAGAACAAGGTGACGTGGGCGAAAGGCCGCGCCATGCTCAAGCCGGGGAACGCCGTCGACGTTGTGAGTGCGGATGGGAGCGAGAGCTCGTATCAGGCGAAGCACGTCATCATCGCCACGGGCTCCGTGCCGGTTGAGTTACCCTTCCTCGAGTTCGACGAGCGGCGTGTCCTCTCCAACATCGGTGCGCTCGTGATCCCGGAAGTCCCGCGGCATCTCGTCGTCATCGGTGGGGGCGTCATTGGGCTCGAGCTCGGGTCCGTCTGGCGAAGACTGGGCGCCAAGGTGACGATTGTCGAGCTGATGCCGACCATTCTCCCCGGGAACGATGAGGACATCGTCAAGGAGGCCGATCGGACGTTCCGGCGTCAGGGCCTCGACGTGCGGACGAGCACGAGGGTGACCGGTGCCACGCCCACGGAGCAGGGGTTCGAGGTCCAGATCGAGAAGGACGGCGTCACGGAGACCCTCGACGCGGACTACGTGCTGGTGTCCGTGGGTCGGCGTCCAGCATTGACTGGCATCGACGCCGCGGCGCTTGGATTGGCGACCGGTCCGCACGGGGAGATCACGGTCGACGACCGGATGCGCACCAGCGTGCCTAACGTGTACGCCATCGGCGACGTGGTCGGCGGCAAGCTGCTGGCACACAAGGCCGAGGACGAAGGGGTGATTGCGGCCGAGGTGATCGCGGGAAAGCCGGTGCACATGCACTACCATTCGATGCCTGCGATCGTGTACACCTGGCCGGAAATAGCCACCGTCGGTCTGACCGAGCAGGAAGTGAAGGCCTCCGGGCGTGCCTACAAGATCGGAAAGTTTCCGTTCTCGGCCAATGGCCGGGCCCGCACGATGGGTGAAACCGGTGGCTTCGTGAAGTTCATTGCCGACGCGACGACCGATGAATTGCTGGGGTGTCACATGATCGGGCCTAACGTATCGGAGCTCATCCCGGAAGTCGTGTTGGCGATCGAGTACCGAGGGTCGTCGGAAGACATCGGAATCACGGTGCACTCGCACCCCACGTTGTCGGAGGCGGTGAAGGAGGCGGCGCTGGGGGTGTTGGGGCGAGCGGTTCACATATAGACGGGAGAGGGGAGACGGGAGGAGCCGCAGATCTGCCAACGCGCCGACGCCCTCGGCTCGACCCCTCGTATCTTGCCGTCCCCAGTCCCGCACACAGCTTTCCGCCCGCCATACCGTTTTCTCCTGTCTCCTGTCTCCTGTCTCCCGTCTCCCGTCTATGAGTTCCGTCGTTGATTCGAGCCCCGCTGTTAGCGTCCAGGCGCCGCCGTTCGGGCGCTTCTTCCTGCCCGGCCCCACCGAGGTGCGTCATGAGGTGCTGTACGCGATGACGCAGCAGATGATCGCGCACCGCGGAAAGGCGATCGAAGACCTGATGGCGCGCATCGCACCCAAGCTCCAGGCGCTTTTTCGTACGACACGGCCGGTGTACACGTCCACCTCATCCGCGACCGGCCTGATGGAAGCCGGAGTACGCAACGCGGTACGCGAACGGGTGCTCTGCCTCGTCAACGGCTCGTTCTCCGAGCGATTCCACAAGGCATCCGTCAACTCCGGGATCGCAGCTGACAAACTCGAAGTGCCCTACGGCCAGTTTCACTCTCCCGAAATGGTGGCCGACGCATTGAAGGGGGGGAAGCATGACGTGGTCACGGTCGTGCACTCGGAGACATCGACCGGCGTACTCAATCCGATCGCCGACATTGCCAGAGTAGTGCACGCCGCGGGCGACGTGGTGCTGGTCGTCGACACCGTTTCCTCGATGGGGGCGGGACCGGTCGAGTCGGATGCGTGGGACCTCGACTACGTTCTGACCGGATCGCAGAAGGCGATGGCGCTTCCGGCGGGCCTGGCGTTCTGCGCGGCCAACGATCGGGTGATGGCGCGAGCGAGGGAGAGCAAGCGACGCGGGCTCTACTTCGACATGCTCGAATTCGACGAGTACTACAAGAAGAACCAGTCGCCGAACACACCTGCCGTGTCCCTGCTCTACGCCCTCGACGTGCAGCTGTCGCATATCGCGCAGGAAGGCCTGGAGGGTCGTTGGGCGCGACACACGGCGATGGCGGAGCGGACGTGGGAGTGGGCCGAGGAGCTGGGCGCGAAAATCGGTATCAAGCTGTACGCTCCGCCGGGCTACCGCGCGCCAGGCGTCACCTGCATCACCGTGCCGGCGGGGAAAACCGGCTCGGGGGTCGTCAGCGCGATGAAGGCGAAGGGCTTCGTGATCGCCACCGGCTACGGCAAGCTGAAAGACGACATGGTGCGGGTTGGACACATGGGTGACCACACCTTGGACGAGCTGAACACGCTGCTGGATGCGTTAGGCGGAGTCATGACCGCATGAGCGCGACCTGGAAGGTGCTCGTGGCTGACAGCATCGCCCTCGACGGACTCGCGCCGCTGACCAGCGATCCGCGCTTCGATGTGGTGGTCAAACCTGGCTTGACGCCCGACGAGCTGGCGAACGCCATGGCGGGCGTCGACGCGGTGCTGGTCCGGAGCGCGACCAGGATCACTCGCGCGTCGCTGGCCAGGGCGGATCGACTCAAGGCGATCGGGCGTGCCGGCGTAGGCGTGGACACGATCGACGTGGATGCCGCGAGCGAGCGCGGGATACCGGTGCTCACCGCCCCCGCCGGCAACACGGTCTCGGCGGCGGAGCTGACGATGGCGCTGCTCCTCGCCCTGGCGCGCAAGGTGCCCGCGGCGGACCGCTCCATGAAAGCCGGGGAGTGGGATCGCAAGTCGTTCAGCGGGTTCGAGCTCTATGGAAAGACGTTGGGTCTGGTCGGCGCCGGCCGCATCGGCGGGCAGGTAGGCAAGCGGGCCCACGCCTTCGGCATGCAGGTGATCGTGTACGACCCCTACCTCACGGCCGACCGCGCCCAGGAGCTCGACGTGCAGCTCGGAACCCTGGATCAGGTGCTCAGGACCGCGGATGTGCTTTCGGTTCACGTGCCGCTCACCGACGCCACGGCTGGGCTCATCGGCGCTGCGCAGCTGGCGACGATGAAGCAGGGCTCTCTCCTGCTCAATGTGGCACGCGGTGGCGTCGTGGACGAGGCCGCGCTGCTCGACGCGCTGCAGCGCAAGCACCTGGCCGGCGCCGCGCTCGACGTCTACGAGCAGGAGCCGCTACCCAGGGACAGTCCCCTGCGCACCCTGCCTAACGTGGTGATGACCCCGCACCTCGGTGCCTCCACCGCGGAAGCGCAGCAGAACGTCGCGATCGAGATTGCCGAGGCCGTGCGTGCCGCGCTGGTCGACGGCGATTTGTCGAATGCCGTGAACGCGGCGAAGATCTCGGGGCGCTGAGACAAGAGCCAGACGGGCGGACGGGCAGACGGGCGAGTCCGCAACGGGATCACCCGGGGCCGGTGCGCCCTGGACCTATCTCAGCAACGACACAAACAACGCATGATCTCCGCGCAGCCAGCCACCGTACTCCACGTACGCCTGTGAACGCTGCACCATCTTGACACCGGCGACATGGTGCGGCTGCAGGCTCCGCAGGACTTCCGCCCCGCCGGCGTACTGCCCGTTGATGAACACATCGATCGTTTCGCCAATCCCGCGAAGCGCGTTCATGCCCGGGCGCGCGCGCACCATTTGCGGCCGGATCCTCGTCAGCAGATCGAACAGCGAGCCCGTGTCGCTATAACGGCGGAGCTCATCGACCGCGACGAAGTCGCGTGAGCCCCGAAGCGCGGCCGGGCGTGGTTGAACGTCGGCGGTTGCGTGTGCTCCAGCGCAAGCGGTCAGCGCCGCGCAGGCGAGCGTGAGAATGAAACGAAGCATCGGACCCTCCATGGCCCCTGTTACTACCCAGTATCGGACGTTTGGTCCCGAGGTTGAGGCGTCCGGCTTTTCGTCGCTAGGGTGAGATCCCTTTCATGCGAAAATCCGGGCGGAGGGGCGGGGATTGTGTCCGTGGATCACATATTGTTCGCGCTCCCGATCTCTGAAAACTGGGACAAACCCCAGTGCGCGGTCGAACAAAACACGACATCCCCGGGAGCCGAGGCCCCCGGGGATGTGTGGTGGGTCGGCACTCCCCCCAGAGATGCCGCCCGATCTGTTCCTCAGGAGTCAGTCGTCAACCATTCAGTCCGCGCAGCACGCAGGGATTCCTCCGCTGCTCGGGCGTGAGCACCGCGTTGATCGCTTCCTTCAGTCGCAGTTCGGCCTTGCGCACTTCTTCGACCGCGGCCGCCGCCTTGGCCAGAATGCGCTTGATCTCTTCGGCAGATTTGCCGGCGGCGCGCGCGTCCTTCGCCTCCTGATGCACCTTGCGGATGATCTCCATCTCGTCCTTGATGGACGCCAGGAACGCATCCTTCAGCTCGCGGATCTTCTTGATCTGTTCCTCGCTGAGACGCGGTGCCTCACCACGGCAGCCATTCTCACCGCGCGCCTTGATCCAGTTCTGCTGGGCCGGCGTGTAGAGCTTCCAGATATCGGCCTGCAGCTTGGCAAAGGCGGCGCGAATGCGCTCCATGATCGGCTTGGCCTTCGCGAGAATTGCTTCGACTTCCGCGCGAGGCTTGTCGGCCTTCCGCGCGGCCCGCGCCTCCGCTTCGATCGCCTTCACCGCATCCAAGTCGGCCTTCACCGACGCTCGGAATGCCTCGTGCAGCGCGTCGATCTGCGCCTTTTGTTCCGCGGTCAGTTTGAGACTGTCTGGAAGTTCCGAGGCTCCAATCCCGGCGCGATCAACGACCGATGCGCTTGTGATGTCGAAGTCCTGTACGAGATCGATGCCGTCTTCCGCTCCAAGCGCCAGATCAGCGGGCGCGAGCGACTCATTCGAACAGGCTGCCAGAAGTGAGAAGCCGGCCGCAACAAGCAGGGACGTTCGTTTCATGCGAGGGTCTCCCGTATCGCACGTCGGGGGCGCGTGCTGTTGGTTGGTCGAGTCGGGCGGACGCCCGCTCGGCAGGATGAGGTCACGGCGCAACGCGCGATCGCGCCGGCGGGCTTGCGCGCCCGTGTGACAGAGCGACACCGCCACGCGAACGCCCCCCTGACACTACGCCCGACGTTGGCTACAGCACGAGCGTGATGGTGACGTAGCCGTCCTCGTCAGCTCCGTGACCCGGCATGGTGACCCGAAGCGGCGTCCAGTCGGCGTCGTCGCGAGCGCCGATCTGGAGCGGGGCCATCGCTGCTGACGACGGTTCAATTGTGATCGTACGCACACTGGCCGGCGTCGGCCCGCGCAAGCGCACCACATATGTCTGCGCCGCTCGCCCCTGCAACGTGACGCGGTAGCGGTCGCCGTCCATGCGCTCCCTCACGACGCGCAGCGCGCTCGACCGATCGCCAATTCGCGGTCCTGGTTCCGAGGTGGCGACCTCCCATCCACCCGTCCACGTCGCCCCCAAACGCAAGCGCTCGCCCAGCCGCGCCGTCGACGAGACGACCACCGCGCCGGGCAGCCGTTCGACGGCCGGCGTGCCCGCGACGAGGGTGGCGATCTCCCGGGCACCTAACGGGAGCGCGGGGGCGAAGGTGACGTGGATCGGCCACGAGGGGTGACTGCCCGTCCGCCAGATCTCGGCCACGAGGCTGCGGCCGCTGCGCCGGATCACGAACGACAGGCGCTCCTCCCCGACGCCCAGGTGCTCCACCCGCACCGAGTCCCACTCGGCAGGGAGTCGCGGGGCGAGCGTGATCCTGCCCGCCGGTGCGTCGACCTCGATGCCGAGCAAGCCGCGCACGAGGGGGGTGAGCACCATCGACGTGGCAAAAAACTGATGAGGGACCGCGGTGTCCAGCGACTTGTAGAGTCTCCCGGCGATCACCTCGGGGTTCCGCCCCAGGGCTTCGTCGAAGCCGGTCCGGGCGATCGCCTCCAGCGCGAAACGACCGGCGTGCGCGTTGTGATAGCGGTACTGCGCCAGCGCGACCCATCCCGTCACGAACGGCCACACCGCTCCATTGTTGTAGTGCAGTGGGTCGAACAGCGCGCTCTTCGCCGAGAGCGGGCGCGCCCCCCAATCTGTCATGATCTCAGCCGAGGCGAGCCTCGCGCCCATCTCCGCACCCCGCCGTGCGTCGAAGACGTCGAACGACATCGCCGTCGCCGGCCACGCGGTCAGGTTCTCGTTCACCTTTCCGCCCTCCAGCACGGCGAAGGCGTAGTGCTCCAGCTCCGGCAGCCACAACTTCTGCTCCAGCGTTGCCAGGGCGCGGCGGCGGATGCCACGTGCCTCCGTGGCCAGCGCCGGTTCACGCATTGCCTCGGCCATGCGTGCGAACCGTTCGAGCGCGGCGACCCAGACGCCACTCAAATAGACGTCGGAGACGATCCCGATCTGGAGGTCCCCGACTTCGAGCGCGCCGGCGCCGGCAACCGGATTCTCCATCAGACCGTCGCCATCGGTGTCTGCCTTCTTTGACCACTCGTACGCCTTTCGCAGGTTAGGCCACAGCTCGCGCACCAGTGTGGTATCGGCGGTCTGCTTCCAGTATTCACCGAACGCCAGTACCCAGAATGGCGTGGTGTCGCCGTGATAGAACGCGTACGGATAGGCCCCAAACCAGTCGATCTTCGCCGCTCCCTGGGAGATCTCGTGGGTGATCTTTCCGTCGGCGCGTTGGTACTTCGCGAAAAAGCGGAACACGCCGCGGCGCACGAGGTCGCGTTGTCCGACCGCGCTCATCCCGAAGGAGTTGATCGACGCGTCGCCACCAAAGAACCATCCGAAGCCTGGGCGATCGCTCGACCCTCCCGAGAGCCCGTAGCCGGCCACCAATCCACAGCCCAGGTCAGGGTTGCACACCATCGACTCGTCCAGATTCACCTTTGCCCAGTCGAAGGCGGTGTTGAGCAGGACGCTCGGCGTCCACACCCGCATGGTCGTCGCGCGCAATTCGGCGTAGTGCGCCTGCCGCTTCTGCCACTCGAGTTGCGCCGCGGCGGGGCGCAGCATGCGGTCGTACAACGCGCGCGCCGAGTCGCGCGGCATTTCGCCCCCGGCAAGAACGATCGGGATGTACGCCTGGTGAATGTTGACCTTGCCGCCCGGGGGTTCGCCGAGACGCGGCTCGGTATAGCGCTCGCTCTCGCTTCCCACGGCGATCGTGAACTGCGGCAGTGCCGCCGCAAGCATGTGCGCTGGCACGTCGGACGCCTTCGTGATGGCGGGTGAGCCAAGAAACGCGTTGATCCTGCGCCGACTCTCCGAGAAGACAAATGCCTTGGCGTCCGCATTCCAGGCGATGTACTGCCCGCCGAGCGACGCGGGCCAGGCATAGTGGATGTCGGGCCGGAAGGTCGCCACGATCTCCATCGGCCGCACAGCGTCCACCTCCAACAGCATGATGACCGCGGGGTCGTCGAGCGTCGCGAAGATTGTCTGACGGGCAGTGAACGTCTCGTAGGCGTAATGGATCGTGACGCCTTCCGGACGCACGGTAACCGAGCGTGCGATCTCGCGGCCCGGGATGGGATCGGTGTACTTGGGGACGCGGAACTGAAGCTGGAAGTCGTGCAGCCACTTGATCGGCCACGACCACAGCTCGAGCCGGCCGTCCTCGGTGCCCATGGCGATGGCCCGCCGCCCTGGCGACGCCAGGTACTCGTTAGGCCGGGCGTCGCCGCGGAGGAGGAGCGGGCTGTTCCCGAGGTCGAAATACGGGACCGTTTGAGCAATGACGGGGACGGCTGCCAGCGTCGAGAGTGCCGCGAACCACCAGAACGCCAGCTGTTGTCTCATGGAATGCGCGAGGGATGTCGAAGGGGCTGCCAGAATGTGGATGCGGCGGCCCGCGCCGTCTATCCTTAGCCTCGTGGCATGCGATGCTGGGCTCCCGCCTTCGCAGGAGCACAGGGGAAGGGTCCCCGCGCCGGGGGGGACCAGTGTCGTTCGCTCCGTTCGCTGATTCCTACCCGCCCACTCATGCGTCTATTCCTCTTCGCCCTCCTGCTCCTGCCGGGCACGCTCCACGCCCAGGCCGATACCGCCCTCACGCGGCAGGTGGACTCTCTGTTCGCGCGGTGGAACCGGAACACACCGGGATGCGCGGTTGGTGTGGCGCGTAGCGGGCAGACCCTGCTCACCCGCGGGTACGGCATGGCCAATCTCGAATACGGTGTCCCGTTAGGCGCGGACGCGGTGCTGGAGACGGGCTCGGTCGCGAAGCAGTTCACGTCGGCAGCACTGGCCCTGCTCCAGCTGGAAGGCAAGCTCTCGCTCGACGACGACGTGCGTCGCTATCTGCCCGAGGTGCCGGACTTCGGCAAGACGATTGCGATTCGACACCTGCTCACGCACACCAGCGGCCTCCGTGACCAGTGGGGGCTGCTCGGGCTGATGGGCAACCCGCCGACCACGCAGGTCCATACGCTCCCGCTCATCCTGCATCTCGTCAGCAGGCAACGCGACCTCAACTTCCCCACGGGGAGTGCGTACCTGTACAGTAACACCGGCTACGCCCTCGCCGGCCTCATCGTGCAGCGCGTGACCGGTCAGTCGCTCGCCACGTTTTCGCAAGAGCGCTTCTTCCAGCCGATGGGCATGACGAAAACGCAGTGGCGCGACGACTACAAACGCGTGGTGCCCGGGCGCGCCACGGCCTACGAGCGACGACCGGACGGTAGCTACGCACAGCTCATGCCGTTCACCAACGTCTACGGCAACGGCGGGCTGCTCACAACCGTGGGCGACATGCTGATCTGGAATGTTGCGCTGTCGAACGGTTCCATCCCGGGCGGAAAGCCCCTGGTGGCGCTCCTGGAAACGCGTCAGCGCCTAACGGGTGGTCAGACGATCGCGTACGCCCTCGGCCTCGTTCACAGCGCATGGCAGGGGCACCGCCAGATCCAGCACGGCGGGTCTACTGCGGGCTACCAGACGTATCTCACACGGTTTCCCGACGACGACGTCTCGATCGCCGTCTTCTGCAACGGCACCGACGGCAACCCCACGGGATCCGCGCTGCAGATCGCCGGACTGCTGCTGCCACGCCAGGGTGCGGCCGTTGCGACCAACCGTGCATCGGTGGACACCACGATGAATCGCGCCCTGGCGGGACGCTATCGCGATGCGGCGACCGACAACGTGTTGGACGTGCTCGGCGACGCAACGGGTCTCAGCGTCCGAATGGGTGGCGGCGGAGCACCGGTGATGCCGCTTGGTGGGATGCGGTACCGGGCGGAGAACGGGATGGTGCTGGAGTTCTCCGGTACCAGGCCGGGCCGGCAGGTGCGCGTCACCGACGGTGACGACGTCACGAGCACCTTCTCCGAAGTCATCACGCCCGACGCTTCGAAGCTGCGGCTGGCCGACTACGGTGGAGAGTACGAGAGCCCGGAGCTCGGTGTGCGCTACCTCCTGAAGGTCGACAACGGCCAGTTGGTCGTGCGCTTTCCACCGGCCCCTGACGAGCGGCTGACGCCGCTCTACCCCGATGGATTCATGGCCGGGGGGCGCACCGTGCGGTTTGTCCGCAATGCGGGCGGCCGGGTGACCGAGTTACGGGTCTTTGCGGGACGGGTGCGGGGCGTCCGTTTTGTTCGCGTGGGAGAGGGATAGGCTGACTCCCGACTCGGCGCTCCTCATCCTCGCCTCGGCGGGGATGCACGCGACCTGGAACTTCCTCCTCAAGCGTTCGGGAGGCAGCCAGGTAGTCGTGGGGCTCTCCAAGATTGCGGAGGCGTTGGTATACGCGCCGGTGTTCCTCATCTGGTTCGCCGGATCCCTTCCCGCACCAACGGTCACGTTCATGTACGCAGGCATCGCCGCCACCGGTGTCCTGCTCAACTACCTGGCGCTGGCCCGCGCCTACCGGCTCGGTGACCTGTCGTTCGTGTACCCGATCTCACGAGGAGGGGCGCTGGCGTTTCTGCCCGTCATCGGAGCCGTCACACTTGGCGAGCGGATCACCCTACCCGCGGGGCTGGCCCTCGGCGGAATCGTCGCGGGGATCCTCGTGCTGCAGCTGCAGGAGCTGTCGGCGGCCGCCCTCGGTTCGTTAGGCCGCTCGCTCACCACGCGGGCGACCGGATACGCGCTGCTGGCGGCTCTTACCGCTGCCCTCTACACGATCTGGGACAAGCTCGCGATCCGCGAGATGAGCCCGTTCGCGTACATGTATCTCTATACGGCACTGGTCGCCGTGGTGTACGGCACATGGGTGATGCGCCGGGTCACGCCCGAGGAGCGCCGTGAGGTCTGGCGGAGTCACGGCCGGGCCATCGTCGGCATCGGCGTGCTCAATACCGCGTCCTACCTGCTCACGCTCCTCGCCCTGCGACAGGATACGTCGAGCCTTGTCATCGGGCTGCGCCAGCTGAGCATCGTGTTCGGGGTGTTGCTCGGCGTGCGGTTGCTGCGCGAGCGGTTGTCGACGCCGCGCCTCGTCGGAGTCTCGCTGATCGCCGCGGGATGCCTGGGCGTCGCCCTTTCCTAACGGGAGAGCGGCCCCGCGCGCCACGCAACCGACGTGGAGAGCTGGCGGCCCGTGAACCCCGGCCACGCCACACCCATGTCGCGATCGAGTACGTTCGCCACACCTAACGACCAGGCGAGACCCGACGGGAACGGCTGTGTGACGCGCAGGTCGAGCCGCGCCCATCCGCCGCGCTCGAGGACGTGGGACGTGGCCGGATCTCGATCGACGGGGGTGCGCCCCGTGTAGACGAGCATCGCGACGCCACGCAGGCGGCGCCAGACCGGACCCGACATCGAGGCGCGTATCGACTGGCGTGGTCGCCCCAGCAGAGGCGTTCCGCTCTCCTGGTCCTCGGTGCGAAGTAGATCCAGGCCGGCATCCGCGCTCCAGCGACCGGCGGTCACCCCCGATTCCAGCTCGAGCCCTCGCATCGACCCGCGATTGAGATTGCGGTAGGTATAGGTCCCCGCGGCGTCCGGCTCGCTCGTTTCAATGAAGTCGCGGTAGTCGTTACAGAAGACCCCACCACGCAGCCACACCCGCTGTCCCGCGTACTCGGCGCTGAGCGAGAGCGAGGTGGATCGTTCGGGATGCAGCGCATCGTTGCCCTGCACCGCATACCCCGCCGCCGCGTTCACGAAGTCGAGATACATCTCCTTGAAGTCAGGTGCGCGAAACCCCCGGCCCAGTGCCGCGCGCACCGCGATGGGGGCCATCGGACGCCACATGGTGGCCAGCCGGGGCGCCACGAACCGGCCCCATTGGTCGCTCCACGACACGCGCACGCCCGGGACGATCTGCACACCGCCCACCGCCACGGTTGCCTGCACGAATGGCTCGAGGCTCGCGACGTCGCGACGCCGGTTCGCCACACGATCGGCGACGATGTGCTCTCGGCGTGCCTGGGTGCCGGCATCGATCGCCATGCTGCGGAACACCGCGTTCCACAATGCCTCTCCCTGCCACAGCGACTGCCGATCGTTCTCACCGGTTCCGGAGACCGGCGATTCCAGCGTGCTGGCGCGCGACAAGTGATCGAATGCAGTGGCGTGCAGCGAAGCCGTCACCCGCCCCACGCCCACCCGCTGCTCAACCGACACGCGTCCGGCCCACTGCGAGTTGTCGGAGAAACGGAACAGCTGCCCCGTGCGATAGCGCTGCGACTCGAGGATGCCGAGAAGACTGCTGGAGACCCGCGTCGTCGGTCGCGGATCCCACACAACCGAGGTCATGCCGTTGCCGCGCCGGGCAAAGGTTCCGTTGACTCCACTGACCCCCGGTGCAAGATCGATCGTGCGCGCGCCACCGTCGATACTCACGCCAATGGCGTCCCGCCGCCACTGAAGGTCGATCCCGCCCTCCAGCCGCCCCTGAGTGCCCGCGCCTGACGTGAGTCCCACGTTCCAGCCGCGCCGTTCGGCCCGCGGGCTGATGATGTTGATCACTCCCCCCAGTGCCTCGCTGCCGTACAGCGTCGACTGCGGTCCCTTCACCACCTCCACGCGCTCCGCCATCGACACCGGGAGCCGCGAGAGGTCGAAGTGGCCGCCGATTCGTCCCACGAGGGGCTGCCCGTCCAGCAGAATGAGCACACGTCGCGAATCGAACCCGCGTATCTGGACACCGCTGCCAGCGGGTATGCCCCCGTCGAGCTGTATCCCGGTCTGCTCGGAGAGGACTGCGCCGAGATCGGGCGCTCCGCTCCTGCGCAAGGCTGTCGCATCGATCACCGAAGTCTCCACGGCGACGTCGGCAAGACGCTGCTCGCGGCGCGATGCGGTGACGACGACGGCGTCCAGCGCCATCACCAGGGGAGTGAGAGCGACATCCACTGCGCCACTCGTGTCGGGGTTCACCCACAGGTCGCGGAACGCGCGACCGGGGTGCCTGACGCGGACGCGCACCCGACCGGCGCCACCGGCAACGGCTAGCTGCCAGCTGCCTGACGAGTCCGTGCGCGCCAGCACCCGCGGCGGATCGAGCAGCAGCACCTCGGCACCGGCGATCCCCCGCCCCGACTCGGCCTCGGTGACGCGGCCGGCGATACGAATGCTGGCCTGGGCATTGAGGCCGCCCGAGACGCCGAGCGCCACGCCCACAGCCAGCATCCCCAAACCTCGCAGCCGGCACAGGCGCCTGCCCGAACTGCCAGGCGCACCTCCCTGCCTCCCTTCACCTCTCCTGACCCGTCTCCCGTCTCCCGCCTCCACGGCTAACGAAGCCTGGCGTAGCGGATCGTGATCTGTCGAGAGGCGCCGCTAATGCCGTAGTACGACGTGAGCTGGACCTTGTACACCTCGCCCCCCCGCTTCACGAGGTACACGTTGAACGTCGGCCAGATCTGGTTGTCGGTGCCCGTGATGTTGTACCTGTACCAGGGCTTGGCGACGAACGTCCCGCCAGAGGCATCCCGCTTGTAGGCCACGACCGGAGCTGTGGCCGCATAGGCGGCATCGATCGATGCAAAGGGAGTGCTATTGTCGACCACGGCCATCACGGTGCCCGCACCGCTGACCCCACCGTTGGTTCGGATCTCGAAGCCCGAAAACCGGAGGTCCCAGGTCCCCGCGGCTGTTGTCGTTGCGCGGGTCGTGAGGTCGTAGTAGACCGGACCAGCCCGAACGTCGGCCGTGGCCTGCACCACGGGGCCGAACGCCGCACCCGGCGACGGCTGGCCCGCGAACTCGAACCCGATGATCCCGGCATTCTGCGCGCTGGCGCTCTGGATCGAAGTCACGCGCAGCTTGGCGAGGATCACCGTGCCGCTGCCGCGGCGTACGATCCATGACCGAGTGGCGCTCGCTGACGCCTGCGCCCCCACACCGCTGAACCAGCCGCTGATCGCTGGTAGCAGCGAGTCGGGGCTGAATTGCGCGTCCGCGGGAATCTGTGAGGCCGTGACCGCCTCGAACGCCGCGAGTTGGTTTGCGGGCGTAAAGGCCTGCAGTTGCGTCGTGGTTGCGGCGGCGTTGGCACAGAGGCAGTGCGCGGTCACTCCACCGGGTCCCGCGACGCCGCCGTTGGTCGTTACTGTCGTTGCGAACAGGCCAATATCCCACGCCGTGCTGGTCGCAGCGTTGTTCACCGTGACCGGCTGGGCGGTCGCGCCCAGTTTGACGTAGGCGAAGCCCTGCGAAGCGTCGACTGTGAGTGAAGCCGTAAGCGGTGTAACGACCGGACCGCTGGGATCAGACGAACACGCAACCAGGGCGAATAGCGCCGCGGTGGTCGCGCATGACGAAAGGAAAGTGCGCATCGAGACGTCCCGTAGGGGGTTGGCCCGCACAAGATCTCCCGCTCATCTGCGCCTTCCCATCCGGGATTCTACGTACGGGCGGTCGGGCGCACAGGCGCGTGGGCGCACCGCGCACGGGCGGTCGGGCGCACGGGCGTACGAGCGGATGAACCTTAGCGCGGGTCGTCCGACAAGCCCGCGGCGATCGCTGCTCTGGTGAGCGCAGCCACGCTCCGTGCCTGGAGCTTGCGCATGATCGACTCGCGATGCGATTCCACCGTTCGCACGCTGATGCCGAGTGTCCCCGCGATTTCCTTGTTGAGCAGACCGCGGCCGATGAGCCCCAACACCTCACGCTCGCGACCAGTCAACATGTCGACGGATGGAGGGCGAGGAGGACGTGATGGCGCGCGCTCTTCTCGGAGCGCGGACGCCAACCTGCTCGCGATCGCTGGACTGAAATACCCATCACCGGCGTGGAGCGCCCTTACCGCCGCGCGCAGATCGGAGGGCGTGGTGTCCTTTCGGACGTAGCCTTGCGCGCCATTGCGCACACTCTCCATGACGTACGCTGCGTCGTCGTGTACGCTGAGCATCAGCACCCGCGTCTTCGCGCCGCGCTCGCGAAGCGCCCGCACCACATCGAGCCCCGACATGCCGGGCATCGTGATATCGAGGAGCATCACATCGGGCGCTTCGCGTTCGATCAGCGCGAGTGCGCCGGGACCATCGCTCGACTCCCCGACGACCTCGAAATCGACCTCCGAGCCCAGCACCTGCCGGATGCCCTCGCGCACGATTCCGTGGTCGTCCACGATGGCAACGCGAATCGGAGTCATCACGCCGCTCCGGCCGCGGACCGCAACGGAATCTCGACCGTCACCTGCATACCGCCATCGACACCGTGTGCGAGCGAGAGCCGCCCGCCTAGCGCGGCAGCCCGGTCCCGCATCCCGGCCAGCCCCATGTGACCCTCACGCTGGAGCCGGTCGATGTCGGGGAGGCCCTCTCCTTTCGCGCCGTCGTCAGCGATGGCCAACCGGACTTCGGCCTGCGTCACGTCGAGCCGGACTCGCACGAGATGCGCTCCGGCGTGCCGCACCACGTTCGACAGCCCTTCCTGCATCGCCCGGAACAGCCCCAGCTCCGCATCCGGCGGAATCTCCAATGCGCTGCCGGCGGTCGTCACGCGTACTTCGATGCCCGTGGTCTGCTCGAACTCCAGCGCGAGAGATCGCAGGGCCGCCTCGAGTCCCAGATCGTCGAGCACGGCGGGACGCAGCATCTCGGTCACGCTGCGGATCGAACGCATGCCCTGATCCACCAGCTGCGCCGCCGCCGCGATGCCGCGCGCCGTCTCCCCGGTCGCCCGTTCGCCCAGCACACCGAGCTGAAGCTTCACGGCCGAGAAGACCTGCGCCGTCTCGTCGTGGAGCTCCAATGAGAGCCGCCGCCGCTCCTCCTCGTGCTGCTGGATCATGCGCACCGACAGCCGAGACAACTCTTCGGTGCGCGCCATGAGCCGCGCGTTGAGATCGGCGCTGTCCAGGGCCGATCCGATCTGCCTGCCTAACGCAACGAGGAACTCGTCGTCGAGTGCCGTGAACGGGTGGCGCGACTCGCCCACCACGACCAGCACCTGATGTGCCGCGGTCGCGCGGGGGATCGGCAGCGCGGCACGGTACGCCGCGACACGGGCGCCCGCACTCGGATCGCGCGGGGTCTCGATCCGCACCCTCGGCCGGTCGGTCGCCGCCACCTCGCGAATGAGCTCGGGCACGTCAGCGGGCGTCGAGCCATTCGACCAGGAAGCGCAATCGCCAATGGCCTGCGATGCGAGCTGCAAGTTCTCGGCGGAGAAGATGGCGGCTCCGGTAGCGGCCGGCAGCGTGGCCGCCCGGCGCAACAGCTCCTGCACGTCGTCTGTCGAGCCTCGAGCGCGTGCAGGCTCGGCGAGCGCCATCATTGCGCGTAGTCCACCCCGCAGATCGTCGAGCACCAGAAAGACCAGGCCGGTTCCCACTAAGAGTAGAAACGCGATGTCGAGGTAGTAGCCCCAGGGGACCCACGCGCCACGCGCACGAAGGAACGGATAATCGAGATGGTGCGCCGCCCACAGAACGAGCGACGTGCCCAGAAACGCCGCCGCCGGAACGTGCGTGCGCTTCCAGTGCGTCATGAACACGATCCCCGTCCATGCCGTGACGAGCGACAGGAAAATCACCGCAGGGAGTGCAGCCCAGAGGAAGCTGTCCAGCACGTAGATCGCGACGTACGACCAGATCACCGGAAACAGGAGAGCCGCGCCGTACCGGACAGAGAAGGGTCGCGGCTGGGAGAACAGCAGCGCCGCCCACAACAGGGCCAGGGCCGTCCACCCCGTCGCCACCTGATGCCAGTAGAGCCATCCCCGCTCGTCCGTGAGCACGAACGCGATGATCACACCAAGTCGCAGCACATAGAGCCCGAAGGCGACCGTGAACCACGCGAAGTAGGGCTTTCGGTAGCGCCGGTACAGCACGGCCGCGAGCGTGGTCAGGCCCATCGTGACTGCTGCTTGCAGCACGGCCGCATCGAGCTCGGCGATTTGCGATTGAAGGGGCAAGGGATGCGGACGGGCAGACGGTCGGACGGGCGCACGGGCGCACGCACGGACGGGCAGACGCCAAGCATGTAGTGTAGCGAGTCCGCCGGGGGGCAGTAGCGGGATCATTGCCCCGCGCATACGCAGACTCCCGTTCCCCGGCCCCGTTCCCCGTTCCCCGTTCTCTGCTCCCCATTCTCCGCTCCAAAAAGCGAAGGGCCGACCACAAGGGCCGGCCCTCCACCGAGCGGGGACTGCAGGTGAATCAGCCGAGCAGCTGGGCGATGATCGCGCCGAGCGCCAGGAGCCCCAACGCACCAGCCAACAGCATGGCGGCCGAGAGTTTGACTTCCTTGCGAAGCCACGGGGTGACCGCACCGTGCGGCGACACGGGGGGCAGTGCCGCCATGATGCGCTCCGGAAGGTGGGCCGGCGTCACCATGCGGCGACGACGATCCGTCTCCTCCCCGATGCGGCGCCAGAACTCCACCGATCGCGCGGCGTCGCCGCGAAGGTTCGTCGGCTCGGCCATTTCGCCGTCGAGCCACTTGTTGATCACGTCACTGGTCGCCACCGGAGCGAGCGGCACTTCCCGATCGCCCAGCGAGGACAGTTCGTCGGCGGGCCTCATCGGGCGCTCGCGCTCCGACCGGCCATCGCGCTCAAAGTTGTTATCGAGCATTAGGCGTACTTCTCCTCCAAGAGTGCCTGGAGCGCTTCACGCGCGCGATGGACGCGCATTTTCAACGCCCCTACCGTGGTCGCCAACAGATCCGCCATCTCCTCATACGAGCGGCCTTCGACATGCTTCATCACGAAGGCCTCCCGCAGGGAAGGCGGCAGCGCCAACAACGCCTGATCGAGATCGCTCCGCAGTTCCGTCCGGTCGAGTTCTTCTTCCGGCGTCGCATACTGGGTGGGTTGATCGTCTTCCTCGTAGCTCAGGTGGGTCCGGCGAATGTTCTTCAGCCAGTCCTTGCACCCGTTGGCTACGATTCGGAACACCCAGGCATCGAAGCGACCGCGCACCTCGGAGAGATGGTGGAACGCCTTGATGAACGACATCTGAAGGATGTCTTCGGCCACGTCTGGGCTCCCGGTCATGCCAAGGGCATGCCGGTAAAGCGGGTCGCTATATCGCTGGATCAGTACCCCAAAGGCGTCTCGATTGCCCGATAGCACCTTTGAGATGATCTCTTGGTCGGCCTCTACAGGCTCGACCAGAGCGGCGGGCACCGTGTTTTTCACGGCCCCAGCATAACCGCTTTCACGCGGTATCGACAGTCCCACAGAGGGCAGCGGAGCGTAGGCAATTGTCGTCACGCCAGAGAGACGCGCGAGCCCTCAAGAGGTAACAGGTACCGGCCGATACTCTCACAGTCGAAACGTCCGCTGCCGGCCTCGACACGTCCCCGACGACCCGTCCGAACGACGCGACGTCGCATTGACAGGCTTCGTTAGGCGCCCCCAGCACCGAACGCCCCCCAGCCGCGCGCGCGTATCGCGGACCCATGCTCGTCGAGACGCGGCGGCGGCAGTCGAACGGAACCGGGGACTGACGGTGCAACTCCCGTGAGCGCCGAGGCACTCACCGTCGCCAGGGCCTCACTGACCGAACGGATGATGCCGCAGGGAACTCCCTCGCGGTCGAGAAGGGTGATCCAGTGTTCAGCTGACTCCTGGGCCACGCGGCGCGCCATCTCCTCTACGACCCGACCCCGGTTCGCCAGACGCCCGGAGTTCGTGATGAGACCGGGATCCGACCCGAGGTGCGGCAGGTCCAGCGCTCGGCAGCACGACTGCCATTGGGTGTCGTTGCCGACCGCGACGACCAGATGTCGGTCCGCGGTCCGAAACAACTGATAGGGGACGAGATTGGGGTGTGCGTTCCCCCAACGCTTGGGGTTGCCCCCGTCGACGAGGTAGTTCTGGGCGACATTCACGAGCGCAGCGCTGGCCGAATGTGCAAGCGAAACAAACAGGCGCCGTTGTTCCGCGACTTGTGTTCTGCCAAGACCGCGACCAGCGAGTGCGCCGAGAACCGAAATGGCGGCATCCTTGCCGGCCAAAACGTCTGCCAGGGCAACTCCAGTTTTCATGGGCGTGCCGTCGGGTTCGCCGGTGATCGACATCCAGCCGGACTCGGCCTGGACGACGAAGTCGTAGCCCAGTCGATCGGACTCCGGTCCGAAGCCAGTGAGTGTACACCAGATGAGTCGGTGATTCTCCCGGAGGAGAGCGGTCGGGTCAATCCCGCGTTCTTCCAACGTCCCCCGCTTGAAGTTGTCGAGGACGACATCCGCCCCGCGGATGAGCTCGACCAGGAGCTGACGATCCTCGGCGACGTCGAGATTGATCGCAACGCCGAGCTTGTTTCGGTTGCAACAGAGGTAGTAAGCGCTCTCGCCGCGCGTGTCGAACGGGGGGCCCCAACCCCTGGACTCGTCCCCAAGGCCCGGACGCTCGACCTTGATCACGTCCGCTCCCAAGTCGCCAAGCGTCATTCCGCAGACGGGACCAGCGAGAACTCTGCTGAGGTCGAGCACTCGCACTCCATGGAGCATTGCTGTCACGGTACTGTTCTCATGATGCACCTATGAAATCAGACTTATGCGGTCGTCACGTGTGGGTCATCAACCTGCGGAATCTCTCGAGGCGCCTTGCGTAGACGACCGAAAATCATATACTTAGCGCGTCTCCGGAGCCTAAAGCGCCGTCCCATCGTCACGGCCGCCGGAGTCGACCCCTACCGCAGACCCCCAACGAGATGCTCCGTTCGCCTCCCTGCGATCGAGAGCCCATTCTAGATGTCAGAAAACTTGACGCCTGAAGTCACGGGAGGCGAAGGCGCCGAACCCGCGCCCATTGCTCCTCCACCACCCAAACGTGGCCCAGGACATCGCGGGCAGGACATCCGCGATACGATGGCGGAAATGGCCGCGAAGGCCCACGAGATCAGTCTCGAGGCCGGCAGCAAGATGGCGTCCGCAATGCGCGATGTCATCGGCGCTGCCGCGGGCATCTCCGCCTTTGCCATCGAAAGCGCTCGGGACCTGGTCAACTACATGGTCCGGCGCGGACAGATGACGCAGGAGGAAGCGACCAAGCTCCTCAAGGAAGTCGAGGAAGCGCACGCGAAGCGCCCGAAGAGCGACATCGCGAAGAAATCCGACGCTCCCGCCAAGCCTGAAGCGAAGGTCGCAAAGGAGCCGGTTCACGTCGCCGAAAAACCGGCGCCACCTCCGGAGAAGGTAGCAGCCAAAGCGACGGAGAAACCGGCGAAAGCGCCGGTGGTGAAGCACGCTGAGAGAGCCCCGGCCAAGGCGTCTGCGCCAGAGAAGGCAAAGGCCCCACTCAAGGCCGCCCCCCCTGCCAAGTCCGCCCCTGCCGCCAAAGCCGCCGCAAAGCCAGTAGCAGCCAAGAAGCCTTCGCCAAAAAAGAAGTAGCGATCGGGCAGCCGACGATCGGGTGACGAGTGTCGCGAGACATGACGTCACTCGTTTCCTTTCACCGCATGAATTCGGTTGTCGTAAGAGCCCCGACGCGCCTCGATTTCGGCGGCGGATGGACTGACGTGCCGCCCTACTCCACTGAGCGGGGCGGTCGCGTCTGTAACCTGGCGATCGACCGATACGCAGAGGTGCGAATTCAGTCGGCGCCGACAAACGAGATGGACGTGAGAATCGCGGCCGACTCCACCCTCGCGCGCGCAGCGGTTCAGCGCGCCGGAGTGACCGGCATTCGGAGTTCCATCCGCAGCGACTTTCCAACGGGTGCCGGTCTGGGGGGCTCCTCTGCCGTTGGGGTCGCCATGTCCGGAGCCTTGCGCACCTGGCGGGGCATACCCATCACGGATCGCGGCGCGATCGCTGAAGAGAGTCGCGGGGTGGAGGTCGAGGAAGCCGGTATCGCCGGCGGCCGGCAGGATCACTATGCCGCCGCGTTTGGTGGAGCCCTCGATCTCACCTTCGATGACCACACGAGCGTGCGTTCGCTTGCGCTGAGCGAGCAGGTACGCCGCCACCTTGAGCGTCGCTGTCTCGTGTTCTATACCGGCCAGTCGAGGATCTCCGGTGATACCATCGTCGCCGTGCTCGACGCCTACGCCGCAGGGGACGCGCGCGTGCTGACATCACTGGAGCGTATGAAAGAGCTGGCCGCCGAGATGAGCCCGCTACTCGAGCGTGGTGATCTCGACGCGTTAGGCGAGGCCGTCGGGGAGCACTGGGTGCACCAGCGCGCCCTGCACCCATCGATTCCGACGCCGCGGATCGACGAGGTGCTGGCCACCGCCCGGCGTGCCGGCGCCATCGGCGGCAAGGCGCTCGGTGCATCCGGTGGTGGGTGCGTGCTGGTGGTCGCCGCATCTGGAACGGAGGAGGCCGTGCGCGCCGCCGTGTCTCCGCTGGCCCTGCCATTGGCGTTCAGGATGGACAACGAGGGATTGCGCCTGGTCTCGATCGAGGAGACAGCTGATGCCTGACGCGTCGATTCCACGCGGCGACGGTGTCGCGCTCCTGCGGGCACTGGTCCAGATCGACTCCCGCAATCCGGGACTCGTGGCGGGGGCGCCGGGCGAAGGACGGCTCGCGCGGTTCCTCGCCGGCGTCCTGACCGACTGGGGCTTCGCGGTCGAGTTGCAGGAAGCCGCGCCCGGACGGCCTAACGTCGTCGCTCGCATCGGGCCTTCAGGCGGGCGCTCGCTGATGTTCAACGGGCATATCGACGTGGTAGACTCCGTGGGCATGGTGCATCCGCCGTTTGGCGCGACCGAGTCGGCGAGACGGTTGTTCGCCCGGGGGAGCAGCGACATGAAGGGCGGTGTTGCCGCGATGTGTGCCGCCGCGGCCCGCGCCGCGGACCACATGCAAGGAGCGATCGTCGTCGCCGCCGTGGTCGACGAGGAGTTCGAGAGCCTTGGCACGCGGGCGTTGCTTGCGAGTGGCGTGCGAGCCGACGCGGCGATCGTCACCGAGCCGACGATGCTGCGCATTGGTCCGGCGCACCGTGGATTCACCTGGCTGGAGCTCGAGTTTCGCGGACGCGCGGCGCATGGGAGCCGCTACGATCTCGGCGCCGACGCGATTGCGCACGCGGGCGCCGTGCTCCACGAGCTCGAGGCACTGCAGCGCGAGGTGCTCACCCGCCGCACGCACAGGCTGCTCGGCCACCCCTCCCTGCACGCGTCCACGATTCGCGGCGGTGTGGGCTGGTCGACGTATCCCGACCAGTGCGTCCTGCAGGTCGAACGGCGGACGTTGCCCGGGGAGACGACGGAACAGGTCTTGGGCGAGGTTGCCGCTTCCTGCGAGCGCGCCCGGACCGTGCACCCTGCGCTCGACGTGCGCATGACGCACGTGCTGACGCAGTCGCCCAGCGATGTCGCCGAGGACGCGCCGATCGTCACGGCGCTCGCACGCGCGCTCGGCGAAGAGGGGGAGCCTGTGTCGATCGAAGGGGTCACGGCGTGGACGGATGCGGCGCTCCTGAACGCGGCCGGCATTCCGGCGATCTGCTTCGGCCCTGGAGACATGTCCCTCGCACACGCCGACGAGGAGTGGATCGATCTGGATCAGGTGGAGCGGGCAACGCGCGTGCTCGCGCGCGTCGCGATCCAATGGCACGAAGGCGTGACGTAGGTGGCACTATCTCCGAAAGACTACGACCTGGTGGAGCGCGCCGTCGCGCGCGGCTCACGCGTGGCGATCACGCGGCGGGGCACGCAGTGGATCGTGGTGGCACAGCGTCTGACGCTGGTACGCGGTCGGGAGGTGCTGGACGCGAGGCACCCCTCCACGGGCGAACCGATGAACTTTGCGGTCGATGACATCGAACACATCGAGGTGGTGAAATAGTGCCGGACGCATGGCCCCTGATCGCGATCTATGCCGACGAGTCGTGCCTGGGGAACGGGCGCGAGGGCGAGAACCCCGGCGGCGCAGGAGCGCTGGTGGAGTTCAAGGGCGCCGACGGAACACTCGTTAGGCGCGATCTCTGGATCTCCGAGCCGGCGACGACCAACAACCGGATGGCGCTGCGCTCGGTCATCGAGTCGTTCAACGCCGTCTCACGCAAGGGCAAACGGTTCCGGGCGGTATTCTGTACCGACTCCCGCTACATCGTGGACGGCATGACCCGGTGGGTGCACGACTGGGCCGGACGCGACTGGCGCCGAAAGAGCGGCGCCATCGAGAACCTCGTGCTGTGGCAGGCAGCCGTGCGCGCGGCGAGGCCCCATCAGGTGGCATGGACCTGGGTTCGAGGACACGCCGGCCACGCGCAGAACGAATATGCCAACGATCTGGCGGTACGCGCGGCGCAAACGCTCACTCATTCGGACGGCCTGACCGAGTCAGGGTTTGACGCGTGGCTCGCCGGCAGACCTGCCCTGGCTGGCGCCATCGAGCCGTTTCCTGACCCCACCCGGTTCAATCCCGCGGCGCTGTTACCCAATGTGGCGAACACCGTCAGTCTGCTATAACGCCGCAGGAGCACCACCATGAAGAAGATGCTATTGATGCTCGTCGTGGGCGTCGCCGCCGGCTACCAGGTCGGGTGGAATGATGCGCAGAAACACGACCAGAGCATCGTGGAGCGCACGATCGAGAAGGTCGGCGGCTCGACGCGAGGCAAGTACCAGAACGACGTGGACAAGCAGCTCGAGCGACTCGAGAAGCGTTAGGGCGTGCAACCGGCGGAGCGGGGCGTTATGCTCCACGGCAACGCTCTCCGGTCCGCCTCCGATGGACGACCTCGATCGCCTCTACCGCAGGCTGGTGCACAACGTGCAAACGACGGCCCCCGACGTGATCGGGCGGTCGTTCGAAGTATCGCAGATCTACCAGCAGTTTGTGCCGTACCGCACCAACCGACGCGAGCTGGGGTTCGCCGCAAACGACGAGTACGAGCTGGCGTTGCTGCAACTACTATCGGGGGCGCGTGGCCTGCTCACTGGTGATTCGGAAATGCAGCTCACCTTGCGACGTGAGCTCGAGTCGCAGAACCCTGACCTGTCCGCCTACCGCGCCTGGGCGGCGTCCGCCGTCTCCTTCGCCCCCGACCCGCTGCGCGCGGTGCTGTTGCGACCAACCCCCGAGGAGGGGAGAGCCGCCGCCCACGCGTCACCGACGGACCAGGTCGTCCTCGCCGCCCGCCCTACGGTGGCGGTCGATACTCCCGATGGAGAGCAGACAGCCGCGCCAGAGTCCGTCCCCCCAGCTCCCCTGGATCCCCCGCACGCACGTACGGCCGATCCGGCGTCGCCGACGCCCGGTCCTTCATCCGCCCCTTTGTTGAGCTCACCAATGCCGGTTGCCCGACCGAACCCTGTTCGCGCCGCTCAAGGCGAAACGTGCCGCTACTGCGGGGGCAGCCTGCCCGAGGGGCGAAGCATTGTCTTCTGCCCGGGATGTGGACACAATCTCACGATCAAGCACTGCCCGGCCTGCAACACGGAACTGGAAGTAGGCTGGAAGTTCTGCATCACGTGTGGTCGGGAGATCTAGCGAGCGGGGAGCCTGGGAGCAGGGAGCGCGCGAGCATCGGGGTGAACCCGGTCGGTGCGGGCGTGTACAGAGGCCAGATGACTGACACTCACCACGCCTCACGGCCGTAGTTCACCCTCATGAATGCCTCGCGGATCGCCGCTGTTGGCTGGCGGCGCACCGTTGCCTGGGCCGTTACGTTAGGCGGCGTGGGGTCCGCGTGCCGGTCGGGACCGGTCGTGGTCACGAGCACACCGACGACGGCGACCGTGCCGGTCGGAGGCGCCTCGGATGGCGGCCGAGGCGCCTCCGCCGCTGGCTGGCGCATTGAAACGCGCGAACACGTCGACCTCTGGCTGCACGGGTTCGCCATGCTGCAGAGCGATTCCTCTCTCGTCCCGTACTACCGGCTGGGCTATCGCGCCGAACTGTCCCAGGCCCGCCGGAGTGCGAATGCGGTCACGCAGCTGGATGGCAACTCCACCGTGCTCAGCCGCCGGCTCACGGCAAATCCGGCGCTCGTCTCTGCGCAGTTTGTCGCACTCTACTTCGCCACGTGGGAGGACCTGCGTCGCGGCACCCAGCGGTTCCTGCGCGACAACGGGAATGTGCGAGCCGCCGACGACCAGGAGTCGTTGCGGATGTACGCGACGTTGGCGACCTACTTTCCATCGGCCGCGGATCGGGATTGGCTGCGTCTGTTCGTGGAGTCTCTCGAGGATGAGCGTTCGCGGTTCTTCAGGGGGTGGTGGCAACACGAGCAGGCGGCGCGTGCATCGGTGCGCGGCGCCCTCGACGCGCTGTGGCGCAATCGGTACGCGGCGGGCTTTGGCCGCTTTCTGCACAACACCAACCAGCGACAGGGGTCGATCCTGTTGGCACTCCCCCTGAGTGGCGAAGGGCGCTCTCTCGATGTGGGACGGCGCGACAACTTCATGACGGTCGGCTTTCCAGCCGCCACCGACGATCCACGAGACGCGCTCTTCGTCGTGGCACATGAGGCCGTTGGGACCGTGTCCAATGCCGTGGTGCGGGACAATACCTCTCCACGCGACCAGCAGTCCGGCGAGTCCGGTCGCCTGTCGACGTTGGGGGCCGTTCGCGGCGGCGCGATGCTGCTGCAGCGCGTGGCCCCCGAGCTCGTCGACGGGTACAGGCGTTACTATCTGCGGATCGCGCGCCAGACTCCGGGCGCCGACGTCGTGCGGCAGTTCGACACGGTGTTCGCGCTGCCGGAGGCAATCCGCACCGCGCTCGAGCACCAGATCGACCTGGTGCTCAACGGGATCTGACCGTCCAGCATGCCTAACGAACCGACCCGCCCCGGCGACGCGCCGCCGCCCGCCACCGTTGCGCCTGCATCGCTCGATCGGGAGGCGCTCGAACGCGTCCTGGCGAGAGCCGCCGAGCTGAACGCTGGCCTGCTCGAACCGGCCGAGGGAATGACCGAGGGGCAGCTGGTGGAGCTGGGCAAGGAAGTCGGGATCAGCTCGGAGCACATCCGGCAAGCGTTGGCCGAAGAGCGGACGCGCGTCGCCGTGCCGGAAACCAGGGGCATCGTCGGCGAACTGTTTGGTGCCTCCTCGGCGACCGCCTCGCGCATCGTCAGCGGGACGCCGGCCGCCCTGCTCGCGCAGCTCGACCAGTGGATGCAGCGGGAGGAGGCGTTGCGTCCCAAACGGCGGTTTGCTGACCGACTGACCTGGGAAGCGCGCCGAGACTTCATGGGCAACCTGCAGGTCAACTTCAACTTTTCGGGCCGAGCCTACGCACTCAATCGCGCCACGGAAGTGGGAGCAACGATCGTGGCCGTCGACGGCCAGCGCAGCCTGGTCCGGCTCGACGCGGACTATACCGCGGCCCGACGTTCGAGCGTGGGGTGGAGCAGCGGTTTCGCCGGCGTCGGTGCCGTGAGTGCCGCCACCCTCCTCGGATGGTCGGCCACGATCCCAGGCAGCTCGTTCCTGCTGGCCGGCCTCGTGGCCGGTGGGTGGTCGGTGGTGGGCGGTGGCGTTGCGTACGCGATCTCGCGCTCCCAGCGCCGGCGTATCGAGCGCGCACAGCTCGCGCTCGAACAGATCCTCGACCGACTGGAACACGGAGAGATGCAGCGCAGCGGCAATGCGCTCAGCGCCCTCTTCTCGGCGATCACCCGGTAGCGGTTGTGTGGGATAGGCGATAGACGATTGCAGGCGATCGGCGCCCATCGCCTATCGCCTACCCGTTCGGTTCGTCACCACACCTCTCGCCGGGTGGGAGGGGTACCCGCATCTTTGCCGCATGGCTGAGATCATACGAGTTGGTGTCGTCGGGGGCGGGCTCATGGGGGCAGGCATTGCGCAGGTCGCGGCGCTGGCGGGCTTCGAGACTGTCGTGCGCGAAGTCGATCAAGGATTCGCCGACCGGTGTCGGGCGTCGGTCACCAGGTCCCTGAAGAAGGGTATCGAGAAGGCGAAGTTGACCACCGATGCGGCTGACGGCGCGCTCAGCCGATTGAGGTTTGTTGCGGACGATGATGCTCTGGTCGATCGCGATCTGGTGATCGAGGCGATCGTCGAATCGCTCGAGGCCAAGCAGACGTTGTGGCGAGCGCTGGACGCGATTGTGCAGGCTGGCTGCGTTTTTGCCACGAATACGTCGAGTCTATCGGTCGCCGAACAGGCGGCAGCGACGACGCGTGGGGATCGGTTCGTCGGACTGCATTTCTTCAATCCGGTGCCGGTGTTGCGGTTGGTGGAAGTGGTGCGTAGCGTGACTACGAGTGACGCGACGGTTGCTGCGTCGGTGGCGTTCGTGCGTCGATTGGGCAAGGACCCGATTCTCGCGCGCGACACACCTGGTTTTGTCGTGAATCTTCTGCTCGTGCCGTACATGCTCGACGCGATTCGCGCGTGCGAAGGTGGTGTCGCCTCGATCCGTGACATCGACACTGGCATGCAGCTGGGGGCGGCGCACCCCACGGGTCCGTTGGCGCTGTGCGACTACGTGGGGCTGGATACACTCGAGCGAGTCGCCGGCGTCCTCTACGATGCGTATCGAGAGCGTCGTTACGCGCCGCCGCCCCTGCTCCGCCGGATGGTGGTGAGCGGGTGGCTTGGCCGGAAGAGCGGCCGCGGGTTCTATGATTACGCGGTCGACCCACCGGTTCCCATTCCCATTGTCGGATAGTGCGCCGCTTCCTCGCCATTTGCCTTGCCCTTTCGGCGACCGGCGCGCACGTCAGTGCGCAGGAGGGGCATACGGCTTCGTCGATGCAGGCGTCGATCGCCGGCGCGGTATTCGACAGCATCTCCCTCCGGCCGATGGCCGGCGCGGTGGTGCAGTTGGCGCAATTGAGCGGCACCGGACGCGTCGAGCGCACATGGAGTGCGGCCACCGACTCCGCCGGACGATACGTCTTCGAGGGCCTGCCGTTCGGCACGTACCTGGTGGGCTTTCAGCATCTGGCGATGGACACGCTGGGTTTCCACTCTCCCGTGCACCGGGTCGACGTGCGGCGCGCCGGCGTCTTGCGCGTAATGTTCGGCGTGCCGTCGATGCGATCGATCGTGCGCAAGGTCTGCGGTGAGCAATCGGCAGAGGATTCGGTGTCGCTGCTCGTGGGCAGCGTCCGCCACGCGACATCCGACGCGGCGATCGCCGCTGCCTACGTCTCCGTCAAATGGGCGGAGGTGTTCATCACGAGGACCGGGATGGTGCGGGAAACGCCGACCCACGACCTGCGGACCAACGATGACGGCTGGTACATGGCCTGCGTGCCGTCTGGCATTCCGGTGACGGCCCACGCCGAGCACGACGCCCTGCGCTCGGGCGACGTGCAGGTGGTGATGTCCACGCTGGCCGTGCTGCGGCGTGACCTCTACATCGGCGCAGCCGAGCGGGTGATCGTCACGGCGAACGACTCCGTGCGCGCATCGGGCGCAGTGAACCCGGGGGACCGGGTGGTGGCCAGCGGAAACGGTACGGTGCGCGGGACGGTTCGGGGGCTCGACGGGGCGCCGGTGGTGGATGCCCGCGTGAGCGTGGCCAGTGCGCGCGGCGAGAGCCGCACCGACGCCCAGGGCCGGTTCACGCTGCGCTCCGTCCCCGAGGGAACGCACATGGTCGAGGTGCGCGCGTTAGGCTTCGTGCCCGGCGAAGCGCTGGTGGACATCGTGGCGTTTCGGGACGCCGACGTCCAGGTGACCCTGTTCGACCTGGCCGGGACCCTGCTCGATACGGTGCGGGTGCGGGGTGTCCAGCAGATGAGTGCTGCGATGGTCGCCGGGTTTGAGCGGCGGCGTCGGAGCGGCGTCGGCACGTTCCTCGACGAAAATGTGTTCGACACGCTCAAGGTCAACACGTTTTCCGATATCGTCCGCCGCATTCCGGGGATCACGTTTCAGGAGGGTCGCGGATCGAACGACGTGTTCGAGCGCCAGATGTACTTCACCGGCAGCGGCCGCTCGCAGCCCTGCACGCCGGACATCTTTCTCGACGGTCTCAAGCTGCTGCCGGGAGTGACGGACCTGGATCAACTGGTGAATCCAGCGACGATCCGGCGCCTGGAAGTGTACATGCGCGGCACCACACCGCCGGCCGAGTTCGTGTCGAATGCGAGGTGTGGTGTCCTCGCGGTGTGGACCTCTCGTCGCGCGCCCGCACCGCGCCGCGGCTCATGATCGGAATCCGCGATGGGCTCCTCGCGTGCGCGATCGGCGCGTTAGGCGCCGGCGCCGGGCCACACGTCGGCGTGCCGGCGGCCCGCGTCGCGGGCTTCGTGTACGACAGTCTGGCCCGTGCGCCGCTGGCCGGGGCCCACGTGCAGGTCGTCCCGGTGGACGCCACGTTGCTGGCGGTGGACCGGCGGACGACGCAGTCCGACTCGGGAGGGCGCTTTGTCTTCGAGGACGTTCCGGCTGGCCGGTACCTGGTGGGGTTCTTCCATCCGAAGCTGGATTCGTTAGGCGTGGAACCGCCGCTTCGCCGTGTCGACATCCGCGGCGGGCGTGAGCTGACGCTGGATCTCGCGGTGCCGTCGGCTGGGTCGATCATCACCGCGTGGTGCGGCCGGGGGGCAGCCGGCGATTCGTCCGGCGTGATCGTGGGGTACGTGCGCGATGTGAACAGCATGGCCACACTGTCCGGCGCGACCGTGGCAGCGCAGTGGAGCTCAATCACGATTACCGAGCGCGGCGCACGCGCCGGTGTGCAACAGTCCAGCGCCCGGACCAACACGTCGGGTGGGTTCGGGGTGTGCGGGGTCCCCCGCGGCGCCGTCCTCGTGTTACGCGCCTCGGCGGAGACCGACTCCAGCGCCCTGCTGGAGCTCGACGTGCCTGACGATGGCGTGCTGATCCGGGACATCGCCTTGAGCCGCGGAACCGCCCTCGCCGGTCCCCTGCCCTCGCTCCGCGGCACCGTGCGCGATGTCTCGGGTCAGCCACTGGTCGGCGCTCGGCTGCGGCTGTGGGGTACGTCTGTCGAGGCGCGCGCCAACGAGGCGGGCGAATTCCGTTTCGCCGCGCCCAGCGCCGGTACCCAGCTCATCGATGCCCGCATGATCGGGTTTGTCCCGCTGCGCCGGGTCGTCGACGTGTCGCCGCACTCGGGGGCGAATGTGGATCTGGTGATGCACGACTTTCCGATGGAGATCGATACCGTGCGCGTGCTCTCGCGCCGGCCGACCGTACATCACGACGCCCTCGTGGGCTTCGAGCGGCGCCGCAAACTTGGTCATGGCGTCTTTCTCGATCCGGACGCGATCGAAATCCGCCGGCCGCTGGTGTTCACGGACCTGATGCGAGGGCTGCCCGGCGTCAGCGTCCGCAGCATCGACATGATGACTCGGTCCATCCAGATGCGGGCGACCAACGGCAACGAGACCTGCCTGCCGGTGCTGGTCGTCGATGGCGTGCGCCTTCCCTTGCATGACATGAACGTCGACGACGTGATCCCGGCCGAGCTGGTCCGGGCCGTCGAGGTCTATCCGCGGCGGATCCAGGCTCCCCCGGAGTACCAGGAGACCGATTGCGGAAGCGTGGTCGTGTGGACCGGCCTGCGCGGCTGGCTCGCGAAGCGTCTCGCCAAGACCCGTGGTCCGTGAGGCACGCTCGTCGCTGTATACTGTTTGTCTTCGTGACGGTGTGGGGCGCCATGTCCGCCGTCTCGACGCGTGCACAGGCGCAGTCGGCTCGGATCCACGGCAGCATCCTGGACTCGGTGGCACGGCGCCCGCTGGCGGCCGCCGCCGTCCAGCTCGTGCACATGACGGACCGCTCCCGCGGACGCTCGGCGACCACGGACTCCACCGGCGCGTTCCGGTTCGACGACGTGTCGCCTGGACGTTACGTGATCGGCTTTCTTCACGACGTGCTCGATTCGTTAGGCCTGGAGGTACCCAGCGTCCCGATCTCGGTGTCGGACGCGCGCGACTACACGGTGCCGCTGGCTATTCCGTCGGCCGCAACCCTGGTGGGCCGACTGTGCAAGGCCGACGTCGCCCGAGACTCGACGGGACTCTTCATCGGCCGGTTGCGCAAGGCGTCCACTGGTGCCGTGTCGCCAGGCGGCGTGCTGGTGTCCTGGACCGAGCTGCGGTTCACGCGCCAGGGGATTCACCGGGTGACGCCGACACAGCGCGCCGAGGCGGGAGCGGAGGGATGGTTTGCGGTGTGCGGGCTCCCGTTAGGCAGCCCGTTCGTCGCCCGGGCGTGGGCGGGCACCGACTCGTCCGGTTTCGTGGAGCTGGACTTGCCGGTGGGCGGCCTCCTGCGGCGGGACCTGCTCGTGGGACAAGCCACCGCGGTCGTGACCGCGCTGACTACGGAGTCGGTGCAGCGGCGCGATGGTCTCCCACCCACAATGCGACATGACACCACGGCGCTGGCCCGATCCGCCCGCGGCGCCGGGCGCCTGCGCGGCACCGTGCGCGTCATCACGGGGGCGCCCCTGGTCGACGTGCGCATCGGAGTGTGGGGCACCGGCCTGCAAACGGCCACCGACGCCAGCGGGGCGTTCGCCATCGACTCGGTCCCCGAAGGGACACAGACGCTCGTGGCCCGCAGCATCGGCCTCGTCCCCTACCGCGCCGTGATCGACGTCCTGCCCGGGGCTCCCACACGCCACGACGTCACGCTCGCCCCGTTCGTGGCGGCGCTCGACACGATTCGCGTACGCGTCGATCGCGTCGTGGAGAGCTGGCGGTCAGGCTTCAACGCGCGGCGCACGAAAGGCTTCGGCGAGTTTCTCGATGAGGACGAGATTTCCAAGCGCAACCCGATCGCCGTCCACGAACTGTTCCGGGACATGCCGGGCATCGACATCCTTACGTCGGGCGCGTTCGGACGCAAAGTCGTCATGCGGGGGCGAGCTGGCGGTCTCTTTTGCATTCCAGCGGTATTTGTCGACGGATTGCGCTTTTACACGGGCCAGTCGCGTCCCGGAAGCTCGACCGACATGATGGAATACACGGGCACTGCGGACCTGGAGTTCGTCGTGAACCCGCTCGACATCAAAGCGGTCGAAGTGTACACGCACGACAGCAGCATTCCTCTGGAGTTTGACGATCCGCGCGACGGTTGCGGATCTATCGTGATCTGGACGGGGGCTCGACGGCAACAGCGTCGATAGCGGAAGGGCGGGCGTGCCCGTACGCCTGTCCGCCTGTCCGCCCGTGCGCCTGTGCGCCCCTGCCTGACCTGTCTGCCGCGCCGGACTCCGAATAGAATGCGCACCGTCTGCGACTCCCGGAGTTGGACGTGAAGGTTGTGGTGATCGGTGGCGGGCCGGCTGGCCTGTATGTGTCCCTGCTGCTCAAGAAGGCCAGACCCGATCTCGACATCCACGTTCACGAGCGCAACGCCGCCGATGACACGTTCGGGTGGGGTGTCGTGTTCTCCGACCAAACGCTGGAGAACTTCCGCAACGCGGACGAGCCTACCTTCCACGCCATCACCGACGCCTTCGCGCATTGGGATGACATCGACATTCACTTCAAGGGCCGCACGATCACCTCTGGCGGCCACGGCTTTAGCGGTATCGCGCGGAAGACGCTGCTGCACATCCTGCAACGTCGCGCTGCGGAATTGGGCGTGCAGCTGCACTTCCGATCGGAGATCGCCGATGCTGCGGCCCTCGCCGGACCCGACGCCCCCGACCTGATCGTTGCTGCCGATGGAGTGAACTCGAACATCCGCCGCATCTACGCCGCGGAGCTCGGGGCCAGCGTCGAGCAGCGCACCGCGCGCTACATCTGGCTGGGCACCAGCAAACGATTCGACGCCTTCACGTTCATCGTGATGCAGAACGAGCGGGGCGTGTTCCAGGTACACGCGTATCGGTTCAACGAGGCGCAATCGGCGTTCATCGTGGAATGCGACGAAGCCTCATGGCGCGCGGCCGGGTTCGACCGGATGGACGCGACGCGGGCAGTCGAGCAGTGCGAATCGATGTTCGCCGAGTGGCTCGACGGTCACCCTTTGCTCTTCAATGCCACGGCACACCGCCTGCGCGACCCCTGGGTCAGTTTCCTGAGAGTGAGTTGTGCTCGCTGGCGGCACGGACGGATCGTCCTGTTGGGCGATTCGGCGCATACGGCCCACTTTTCCATCGGCTCTGGCACGAAGCTGGCGATGGAAGACGCCATCGTGCTGGCGCGTGAGGTGGCGAGCGTGGCGCCGGGCGCACCCGCGACGGCGATCGCGGACGCGCTGGAGCGCTACGAGCAGGAACGGCGCGTCGAGGTCCTGCGTCTGCAGAACGCCGCACGGAACTCCATGGAGTGGTTCGAGAATGTGAAGCGGTATGGAGGACTCGATCCCGAGCAGTTTGCATACTCGCTCCTGACGCGCTCGCAGCGCGTGAGCCATGAGAACCTGCGACTACGCGACGGACGCTATCTGGACGGCATGGAGCGGTGGTTCGCATCGCGGGCGTCCGTCCGGGAGAAGGAGACAGCCAGCCGCGTACCGCCCCCGATGTTCACCCCGTTCACGTTGCGCGGAATGACGCTGGAGAACCGCGTGGTCGTCTCGCCGATGGACATGTACAGTGCCAGCGACGGCGTGCCGAACGACTTTCATCTCGTGCACTACGGCGCGCGCGCGTTAGGCGGTGCCGGGCTGCTGATGACCGAGATGACCTGCGTGTCGCCGGAGGCGCGCATCACCCTCGGTTGCACGGGCATGTACGCGCCGGATCACGTATCCGCGTGGAAACGCATCGTTGACTTCGTGCACGAGTCGTCGCGCGCGAAGGTCTGTTTGCAACTCGGCCATTCCGGCCGGAAGGGCTCCACAAAGCTCGGACTCGAAGGCACCGACATCCCGCTGGACGAGGGAAACTGGGACGTGTGGGGACCGTCGGCCGTGGCGCACCGACCGCTGATGCAGGTACCGCGTGAGATGACGCGCGCCGACATGGACAAGGTCGTGCACGACTTCACGCGCGCCGTCCGGCTGGCTGTGGCGGCGGAGTTCGACATGCTCGAGCTCCACTGCGCACATGGATACCTGCTCTCGAGCTTTCTCACCCCGCTCTCCAATCACCGCGGCGACGAGTATGGAGGATCGCTGGAAAACCGTCTGCGGTTCCCGCTGGAGGTGTTCAAGGCCATGCGGACCATGTGGCCTGATGAGCGACCGATCTCCGTGCGAATCTCCGCGACCGACTGGGTGGAAGGTGGCGTGGATGCCGCGGCA
>JBQTIW010000079.1:0-6814 GCA_052387735.1 Gemmatimonadaceae bacterium | reverse complement strand
TCGTGGCAGAAGGAAGGAGACAGGACCAGCATCCCCAGATACTACTGGGCCGATCAGCTGGCACAGAACAACATTTTCCGCGGCAATCTGGGGACCTCGTACTACTACGAGAAGGGTGACTTCCTGGCGCTTCGCGATGTGACGCTGAGCTACGACATTCCGCCGCGGGTACTCCGCGGCGCACGGCTGGAGAGCATGCGCATGTACCTGACGGGCAGCAACCTTCGCTATCTCACGGGCTACAAGGGCCTGTCGCCGGAGGACGGTGGCACGGATTCCGGCCGCTACCCAAATCCGCGCAACATCACGCTCGGCGCGAGCCTCGGCTTCTGAGCGGCGCGGCCTAACGACAGGAGACCCATCCGATGACACGCTGCCGCCCCGCCGGATTCGTGATCGCGCTCCTTGCGGCCACGGGCTGCACCGAGAACCTCGTCGTCGATCCGACGAGCACGATCACCGTCAACTCCTTCTGGAAGTCTCCCGAGGACGCCCGCGGCGCCCTCGCCGGCATGTACGTCCGGTTCCGCGGCGAGGCCGGCTTGAATCTGTACGTCTGGGGAGGTTCGCGCAGCGAAGAGCTCACCACGGGAGTGGAGGCCTCGGAGGGTCGCGAACGATTCTTCCTCAACACGCTCGACGCGACGAACGCCGGCCCGGACTGGCTGCGGCTCTACACTGTCGTGCACGATGCCAATCTGATCCTCAAGTACGTGCCACGGGTCACCTTCGTCTCCGAGAACGAGCCGAAAGAGATCCTGGCGCAGGCGTACGCGATGCGGGCGTACGCGTACTTCATCATGGCGCGGACGTGGGGCGGCGTGCCGATAGTGAAAGAGCCCACCGAGAGCTACGACCCTGTCGGCTCGCTCAGGCCGCGCGACGACGTCGCCAGGGTCTTCGAATTGATCAAGCAGGACGCTGACAGCGCGCTGGCCCTCTTCCCCACCAGCACCTTCCCGGCCTGCCGATGCCAGTGGTCGAGGCCGGCTGTCAACGCGCTCAAAGGAGACGTGCATCTCTGGACCGCGAAGAGGCGGGGCGGCGGCGCTGCCGACTTCACCACAGCGCTGCAGGCGCTCCAGTCGGCGGCCGCCGCGGATGTGACCCTTCTTCCCAGGGTCGCGGACGTGTTCGCCTACACCAGCAAGGGCAACCGGGAGATCCTGATGGCGGTTCGACATCAGGATCTCGAGTCGGGCGAGAACTGGGGCAACACCATGTACATCCGCGACGACCAAATCGGAGCGGTCAACGCGAGCGCCAGGGCGCTCGTCGGAACCGGCGGCGGCGCCAGCCGATGGACGCCTTCGCCGACACTGCGGCAGCAGTTCACCTTTGACGATTCGCGCCGGGATGCCACGTTCGCCGAGCTGTTCAGAATGCGTGGAGCAGATTCCACCTTCTACGCGGCCGTCGCGCTCAAGTACAAGGGATTCGTCACCTCGGGTTCACGGAGGTTCATGGACGACGTGGTGCTCTATCGCCACGCCGACGTGTTGCTCATGATCGCCGAGGCGAAGAACGGCCTGGGACAGGATCCGAGCTCTGAAATGAACGCCGTGCGCCAGCGGGCGTACGGCGCGAGCTTCCCGAGTCATCGGTTTACAAGCGCCGGGCAGCAGCAGAATGACGCGCTCATTCTCAAGGAGCGCCTGCTCGAGTTGGCACTGGAGGGCAAGCGCTGGTGGGATCTGGTGCGCTTTGGCAAGGCGTTCGAGCTGGCCCCATCTCTCCAGACCCGGGCGAGCCAGGCGCACCTCCTGCTATGGCCAATCTCCCAGACCACGATCAGCCTCGATCCGAAGGTCACACAGAATCCCGGCTACTGATGCTGCGCGCAGAGTCCTGGTGATCGTGTCCGTGGCGCATGCCCTTGCCGGGACCGCCATTCTGGCCGTGCTCTCGTGCGCCACGCGCCGGCCGGCGGAGGTGGTCGATCTGCCGGACATGCCCGACGCACACGGCTTCGCTGGCGCGTTCGCCGGAGTGTTCGAGGGTCGGTTGCTCGTGGCCGGCGGCGCCAACTTTCCCGACGATGTGATGCCGTGGGAGGGCGGCCGGAAGGTCTGGCACGACCGGGTATTCGCGCTCGGCCTCGACGCAAACGCCGGCGAGTGGAGCGAGGTTGGCCGGCTGCCCGCGCCTAACGCGTACGGCGTGTCGCTGACGACCCCGGATGGGGTGCTGGTCATTGGCGGTGGTGACGCCAATCGGCACTTCGCGGATGTATGGATGATGCGCCCGCAAGGAGGCCGTGTCGTGTTCCGCGGGTTGCCTTCACTGCCGAGGCCAGTCGCGCAGATGACCGGCGCGCTGGTCGGACGTGCTGCACACGTGATGGGAGGCATCGAGGACCCGCGCGCCACCGAGGCGTCAGCCGCGCACTGGGTGCTCGACCTCGATAACACGGCGGCCGGGTGGCGGACTCTCCCTCCCCTGCCGGCGGCCGGCCGCATCCTCGCGATCGCGACCGCGACTGCTGATGCGCTGCTGGTGTTTGGTGGATGCTCGCTGGCGCCGGACTCGACTGGAAGCGTTCGACGCACCTACCTGCGCGATGCGTGGAGATTCTCGGGCGGTCGCTGGACCCGGCTCGCCGACATGCCGCATCCGTTGGCCGCTGCCGCTTCGCCAGCACCGATCGACGGGCAGGGCGTGTTCGTTGTGTCCGGCGACGACGGAACGCAGGCGAACGCGCGGCCCGCTGATCACCAGGGGTTCACGCGAGAGGTTCTCCGCTACGACATGTCCGCCAACGCGTGGCAGTCCGTGGGAATGCTCGACGCCCCTGCCCCGGTCACGCTCCCCACCGCCCCGTGGAGGGACGGGTTCGTCTTCGTCAATGGCGAACTGCGACCAGGGGTGCGAACGCGCGCGGTCTTCCTGTTTCGTCCGAGACGCGTCCAATGACCACCGCCGGCAGCGGAGCGGCGAGCCGTCGGTACGCCTGGTTTGTGGTGATGCTGCTGATCCCCGTGGCGCTCCTGAACTATCTCGACCGCCAGCTGCTGGCCTCGATGAAGTTCTCGGTGATGCAGGACATTCCCGACATCGCTCTCGAGGCACGGTGGGGAACGATCCTGGCACTGTTCAAATGGGTCTACGCCATCGTGAGTCCCATCGGCGGCTTTCTGGCCGACCGTTACAGCAGGCGTCACGTGATCGCCGGCAGTCTCGTCGTCTGGTCCATGGTCACGTGGATGACGGGGCATGTCGCCACCTACGAGCAGCTGCTGATCACGCGTGCACTCATGGGGATCAGCGAAGCACTCTACATTCCCGCTGCGCTCGCGTTGATCACCGATCTCCACACGGGAGAAACGCGCTCGCGAGCCGTCGGATTGCACCAGATGGGGATCTATCTGGGTGTGATCATTGGTGGCTTCGGCGGCTACGCAGCGGAGTCACCGGCCGTGGGATGGCGGTGGGCGTTCGCCGTGTGCGGCGTCGCCGGAATCGTCTATGCTGGGCCGCTGTTCTTCGCACTCCGCCCGTCGTCGCGCGTTACCGACGCCGTGCGTCGAGCTGGCACTTCGCTCGGCCCGGCGCTCCGTGAGCTCTCCGGCAATCGCTCGTTTGCTCTTCTGGTGCTCTACTTCACCTTTCCAGCGCTTGCAGGATGGGTCGTTCGCGACTGGATGCCTGCCATCCTGAAGGCTGAGTTCGGGATCGGTCAGGGCGTCGCGGGCGTGTCCGCCACGATGTACTGGCAATTGGCAGCGATCGTCGGCGCCATCACCGGCGGCTGGCTCGCGGACCGATGGATGCGGCGGACGGCGCGCGGGCGGATCAACGTCAGCGCCCTGGGCATGTCGCTGATCGTACCAGCGATGTTCGGCGTCGGGTATGCACCCGCCACGGGCGCGCTTTGGGTCGCCATCGCGTTCCTCGTGCTGTTCGGCCTCGGGTGGGGCTTCTTCGACGCGAACAACATGCCCATCCTCGCTCAGATCGTGCGTCCCAACCTGCGCGCGACAGGCTATGGCGTCATGAACTTCGCCAGCATCAGCGTGGGTGGGTTTGCCGACTGGGGTTTCGGGGTCCTCCGTGACCTTCGTGTTCCACTGTTCGGCATCTTCAGCATCTTCGCGTCCGCCGCCCTGCTATCCGTCATCCTCGTTCTGCTCATCCGGCCGAGGCAAATCGAATCGCCACAGACCCTGGTTGCACAATGACCTCCTCCCGTTTGCAACCACATCGGCCGCTGCACGAGCTCGTCCCGGCGGTTCACTCCCCGTTCCGGGCCGATGGTTCGCTGGCCGCCGAGGTCGTGCCTGTGCAAGCTGCATTCCTCGCCGCGCAGGGACTGACAACAGTGTTCATCACGGGCTCGACCGGCGAAGGGCACTCGCTGACGAGCGTCGAACGATGTGCGCTGTACAACGCGTGGGCAGAGGCGGCTCGCGCCACGGGCCTCTCGGTGATCGCTCACGTAGGAGGGAACTCGATCGAAGACGCGAAGGCACTGGCCCGCCGCGCCAACGATTTGAGGTTCTCCGCGATCAGCACTGTCGCTCCTTCTTACTATCGTCCGCGCGACATGCAGGAGCTCATCGACTGGTGCGCTCTCGTCGCCGCACAGGCGCCCGATGTCGCCTTCTATTACTACGACATACCTTCGCTCACGGGCGTGCAGCTACCCATGGAGCGCTTCCTCGCCGAAGCACCGCCGCGGATCCCCACACTGGCCGGCATCAAGTTCGCCAACCCGGATCTGGTATCGTACCGCCGGAGCCTCGATGCCGCCGAAGGGAGGTTCGATTTGCCGTGGGGCGTGGACGAAACGCTGCTTGCGGCCCTGGCGACTGGTGCGCGAGGCGCAGTCGGTTCGACGTACAATTGGGCTCCCAGGCTTTACCGGGACCTCATCACTGCCTTCGAGCAAGGCGACTTTGTAGAAGCCCGCCGGCTTCAGTCGGTGTCGGTGGCGATGATCGACGCCATAGCCGCGACAGGCTTTCTCGGCACAGCCAAGGCCCTGATGTGCCGGCTCGGCATGCCGGTCGGCCCGGCGCGTGCTCCGGTAGGAAATCCGACGACAGCACAGGTCGATGAGCTGCTCGTCAGGCTCCGCGCGCTCGGCTTCGATCAGTGGGGAGCGCGAGAGCTGTGACCTCCGCGTTGCCCCCCAGGCTCCACGAGTTCTATCGCCAGCAGTTGTTCGAGGACTGCCTGCCGTTCTGGTTTCCCCGCATGGTCGATGAGCGGCACGGGGGGTATCTGCATTGCTTCGACAGGGACGGAACGCTCGTCGACACCGACAAGTCGGACTGGGCGCAGGGTCGCACCAGCTGGATGCTCCTGACGCTTTACCTCGGCCACGAGCGCAGAGCCGAGTGGCTCGCCTGGGCTGAATCCGGGCTGCGCTTCCTGGAGGATCGGTGCGTCGACCCCGCTGACGGAAGGATGTTCTTTCAAGTAGCGCGCGATGGCACGCCGATTCGCAAACGGCGGTATGCATACAGCGAGAGTTTCGCAGCGATCGCATTTGCTGCGCACGCTGCGGCGACGGGATCGGACGCGTCGGCGGCCAGGGCGCGGCGATTGTTCGACCACTTCACTACGTGGAACTTCACGCCCGGGCTGATGCCCCCCAAGTTCACCGGCGCGCGGCCACTCGAGTCACTCACGCCGCGACTCATCACGCTCGTGACCGCGCAGGAGCTGCGGCGACATCTGGGGGACGATGCCTCCCTCGCCATGTGGATCGACCGGGCCATCGAGGATATCGGTCTTCTGTTCGTCAATCCGGAGCACCGTGCCGTGCTGGAAGTCGCGACCCCCGACGGTGCGATCTCGGATCATTTCGATGGACGAACACTCAGCCCCGGGCACGCCATAGAGGCGGCATGGTTCATTCTCGAAGAGGCCAGACGTCGCGGTGATGTGCGTCTCCGCGAGCTCGGCTGCACCATGCTGGACTGGATGTGGGATCGGGGCTGGGACCGAGAGCACGGCGGGCTGTTCTACTTCCGAGATGTGCACGGCTTACCGGTCCAGGAATACTGGCACGACATGAAGTTCTGGTGGCCCCACGATGAAGCGCTCATCGCGACGCTTCTCGCGTACCACATGACCGGACTGGCGCGCTACCTGACCTGGCACGAGGAATGTCGCACCTGGTCGTTTGGGCATTTTGGCGACGCGGAGTACGGTGAGTGGTTCGGATATCTTCATCGCGATGGGACCCCGTCGAGCACGCTCAAGGGGTCGCTCTGGAAGTCCTTCTTCCACCATCCGCGAGCGCTGTGGATGTGTCACTTGATCGCGAAGGAGATCGATGCGGGACCGATCGCTCGCGGTGTATCCGCGGCCTCATTCCCTGCACCCGAGACATATCGATGAGCATCGTGTCAATGAACTCATGGCGGCGGATGTTCCACGCACCGGCTCTCCTCGCGTTTCTGTCGGCGTGCGCCGGAAGCGGCGCCATGACGCCACCGCCCCCGGCCATCAGCCGCACCGATCTCGAGCGGAGCGGTAACGGGTACCCGATCTACCGCATTCCCGCGTTAGCGGTCAGCAATGCGGGGACGCTGATTGCGGCCTACGATGGCCGGCCCTCGATGCGTGATGTGCCGAGCAACATCGCGCTGCTCGTGCGCCGCAGCGTCGACGGAGGCACCACATGGCTTCCGCGCCAGGTAGTGCGATCGGCGCCCTCCGTGCTCGGCTACGGCGACCCGAGTCTGCTGATTGACCGTCAGACCGGACGAATCTTTCTCTTTCACGCAGCGTCCGCGAGGCAGGGGTTCGCCGGGTCAGTCACCGGCCATGACGAGAGCACCCCCGATGTGCTTCAGGCCGACTA